>NZ_JANLOF010000056.1:0-347031 GCF_025466135.1 Pseudomonas sp. 14P_5.3_Bac1
GCTCCGCAGCCCAACGCGGGGCAAGCCCGCTCGCCACAGTTATGTACTTGCCTTGATAAATATCGGCGCTGGCTCCAAATACAAACTATTGGCCATCTCCAGGAGCCCTCCATGTCCGAACCTCTCGTCATTCCCTGCCCCCATTGCAACGGCCTCAACCGCATCCCCGGCGAGCGCCTGGGTGATGCGCCTAAATGCGGGCGCTGTAAACAGCCGGTGTTGTTGAACAAGCCCTTTGAGTTGAAACAGGGCGACTACGCCAGCCAGATCAAGGGCGATCTGCCGCTGCTGGTGGATGTGTGGGCCGAATGGTGCGGGCCGTGCAAGTCGTTTGCGCCGGTGTTTGAGCAGGCGGCTGGGCAGTTGGAGGGCAAGTGCCGGTTGGCCAAGCTCGACAGCGAGGCCAATCAGCAGCTGTCGGCGCAGTTGGGGATTCGCTCGATTCCCAGTTTGATTCTGTTCAAGAACGGCCGCGAAGTGGCGCGCCAGAGTGGGGCATTCCCGTTGCCGCAGTTGATGAGCTGGTTGCGTAGCCAGGGCATATAACCCAAACCCAACATCAACTCGGTCAAATGTGGGAGCTGGCTTGCCTGCGATGGCGTCCCCTCGGTTTGCCTGACAGACCGGGTTGTCTGCATCGCAGGCAAGCCAGCTCCCACACTGACCGCGTTTTAAGCCCGTGCTACGGGGGTTTCGCGGTCCATCATCTGGCCTACGAGTTGTACGCCCAGCTCGCTTAATTGATGGATGGCCAGGGCCACGTCGCGGTGTTCGCCGCTTAGGTCGTTGGACAGCTTGAGTAATAGCGTGCGCACGGAAGAGAAGGTTTCGTAGCTGTTGAGCACGAGGGTTTCGGTAGGGAGGTTGGGTGCAACGGTATAAAGGTTAACCATGGAACGTCTCCGAGCAGGAGCCGCAACCAGCCGCTACTAAACGGAGGGTGGCAGCTGTACGCAGGTTAGTAGACCGGGGAGACGCAACCGGCGCGCTCGAAAGCACCCTCCGTACAGCCACCATCACGCTCAGGAAGATCCTGACCGAAGAGTTGCTGTACGTCTCACCACGGGCTACTAAACCCGATCGCTGAACATTCAACGACCGAATAACCTTAGAGACGCCCATCCAGACGCACAAGCCGGCGGATTCTGGCTTATCTGTAGGCAGCGAGACAAGGCGCAACCCCGCTTGCCAGACGTGTCCTACAGCCTCTGTGAGACAAATCCAAATCCCCCCTGCAGGAATGCAAAAACAAATGTGGGAGCGGGCTTGCCTGCGATGCAGGCAACTCGGTTTGCCAGTTAAACCGAGGTGATGCTATCGCAGGCAAGCCAGCTCCCACAGGGTCAGGCGGTGCCGGCAAGAATCACGCGCTTTCCAGCAAGTTATGCAACTCCACAAACTGCTGCGTCAGCTTATGCCGTGGGTCCAGGTGGATCAGCGGCTTGCTCTCCTGGTGCGACTCGCGCATGCGCACGGAGCTGGCCAGGTACACCGGCAGCACCGGCAGGCCTTCGGCAATCAGCTCATCGAGCATCTGCTGCGGCAGGCTCGCGCGGGCCTGGAACTGATTGACCACAATGCCTTCCACTTCCAGGCCTTCGTTGTGGTCTTCCTTCAATTCTTCGATTTCCGCCAGCAGGCCATACAGCGCCTGACGTGAAAAACTGTCGCAATCGAACGGAATCAATACACGATCAGCGGCAATCAGCGCCGAAACCGCATAAAAATTCAGCGCGGGCGGCGTGTCCAGGTAAATCCGGTCGTAGTCCTCGCTCAGTTCATCGAGCAGCTTTCGCAGCTTGTTGATCTTGTGCTTGGCCTCAAGCTTGGGCTGCAGGTCGGCAAGCTCGGCCGTCGCGGTAATGACGTGCAGGTTGTCGAACGGCGTTTCGTAGATATCCACGCGGTTTTTCTTGGAAAACGGCCCGGATGACAGGGTTTGCTTGAAGAACTCGGCGATGCCCATCGGGATATCGTCGCCGGTCAGCCCGGTGAGGTACTGAGTCGAGTTGGCTTGCGCATCGAGGTCCACCAACAGGGTTCGATAGCCTTCACTGGCGCTGACCGCCGCCAGGTTGCAGGCAATGCTGGACTTGCCAACGCCGCCTTTCTGATTGAACACCACACGCCGCATGGAAAAACCTCCGTGTATCAATGAATGTCCGAGTGTAGAGGGCAAAAGCGCCTGTTAGCTACCTCGTTCATCCATGCACTGGCGCATTGCACGGCCGGATGCGCGATACCCGTAATCCAGCGCCGACAAACTAAAAGGAATACTCCGACAACCCCGTCAGTCCTCGCGTAAAGGACAATCTGTAAATCTTTCCCAGTAAATTGTAATCAGCCGTGAACAATTCTTTACCAAAGTTTGCTAGAAGCCCGCAGCACCGGGATAATGCGCGCCATTCGGCCTGCGTTCCCTGTCCCGGTATTCGGGGCCAACGGCCGCACATGGAAGCCCGCAGGGGCGGGATAACTTCTCAGTGATCACTTTCAACATCGCCCAATGGCGCGCCTGGGCTCCCGGCCTGGAGAGTGCGCACGACTGGCACGCCTGGTGCCAGGCCCCAGTGGCGCTGCCTGCCAGCGATGCTTGGCCTGACGTGTCCTTTTTGCCGGCCATGCAGCGCCGACGCCTGAGCCGCCTGGCACGCATGGCGTTCAGTGTCGGCTGGCCGTTGGCCGAAGGCCTGCAAGACCTGCCGCTGGTGTTTATTTCCCGGCACGGCGAAACCCCGCGCACCCTCGACATCCTCAGTGATCTGGCCGACGGCCAGCCACTGTCGCCGACCCAGTTCAGCCTATCGGTGCATAACGCGGTGATCGGCCTGTGGTCGATCCTGCGCAATGAAACCAGCGAAATGACTGCGCTCGCCGCCGCAGGCGACGGCCTGGAGCACGGCATGCTCGAAGCCGCTGCGCTGCTCAACGAGGGTGCCCCGGCGGTGTTGCTGGTGATCACCGAGGAACAGCCCCCCGAAGCCTATGCTCGCTGGATTCATGATGTGCCCTTCCCTTACGCCCTCGGCCTGCTGCTGACACCGGGCGACGAGTGGCGACTGGAACTAAACAGCGGCGCTGTCCAACTCACTCAAACCCAGTGGCCCCACGCCCTGAACCTGCTACGCACCCTGCTCACCGAACAGGTTGCCTGCCAACATGCCTGGAAGAACCGTGTATGGAACTGGCAACGCAAGCCCTGACCGAAAAACCCCGGGACGCCTATTACTGGCGCCTGTTCGCCACCGCCGCGAGCTTTTTCTTCTTCGGCGTCGGCGGGTTGTGCCTGCGTTTGCTGGTGTTTCCGCTGCTCAGTTGCCTGCCAGGCAGCGCTGAAAATCATCAGCGCCGCGCCCGCCACACCATCAGCAAACTGTTCTGGTTCTTCGTCCGCCTGATGCAGCGCGCCGGCGTGCTGACGTACAGCGTCGAAGGCGCGGAAAAGCTCGGTCGCCCGGGCCAGATGATCATCGCCAACCACCCGTCGCTGATCGACGTGGTGTTCCTGATCGGCCTGATGCGCCAGACCAACTGCGTGGTCAAGCAGAGCCTGTTTCAGAACCCGTTCACCCGTGGGCCGGTGCGCGATGCAGGCTATATCAGCAATGACGGCAGCGCCGACATGCTCGACGCCGCCGCCGAGGCGTTGCGCCAGGGCCAGACCCTGATCATTTTTCCCGAGGGCACCCGCACCACACCCGGCGCGGCGCCCGCCTTTCATCGCGGTGGCGCCGCCATCGCGCTGCGCGGTGCGACAATCATCACCCCCGTGGTGATCAAGGTCAGCCCTACCACATTGACCAAGGCAGAACCCTGGTACCGCATTCCCAAACGTCGATTTCACTTCAGTTTGCGCGTGGGTGCCGATATAGAACCACACACCTTTGCCGCACTCGGGCCCGCGCCCCAGGCTTCACGCAAGCTCAACGATTACCTGCACCACTATTTCATTAAGGAGCTCGCCGAAGATGAGCGACCAACACCGCCTTGAGCACGACATAAAGATGCTGATCATCGAGGCCCTGGGCCTGGAAGACATCAGCGTCGACGACATCGGCAGCGAGCAGACCCTGTTCGGCGAAGGCCTGGGCCTGGATTCGGTAGACGCCCTGGAATTGGGCCTGGCGATCCAGAAAAAGTACGGCATCAAGATCGATGCCGACGCCAAAGACACGCGCAATCACTTCACCAACGTGGCCAGCCTTGCGGCGTTCGTCACGGCCAGACAGGCAGCTTGAGACCGGACCATGCAAACTCGTGACGATATTTTCAACACCCTGCGCGACGCCTTGGTGGAACTGTTTGAACTGGAGCCTTCGCGCGTCACCCTCGACGCCAACCTGTACCAGGACCTGGAAATCGACAGCATCGACGCCGTGGACTTGATCGATCACATCAAGCGCCAGACTGGCAAGAAGATCGCCGCCGAAGAATTCAAGGCCGTGCGCACCGTGAACGACGTGGTTGAGGCGGTGTACCGTCTGGTCGCACCTGCCGCATGAGCCGGCTGATCGGCCTTGGCCTGTTGCTGGCGGGGCTGTTGTACCCTTTTGCGGTGTATTACGGCACCGAGCACTTTGCGCCGTGGCAATTCGGCCTGCTGCTGGGCAGCCTGTGGTTGCTGCGCGCGCTGACCGGCGCACGCCGCCCGGGCAGCCGCTGGATGGCGATGGCGGTGATCGTGTTTTGCCTGCTGCTGGCCTGGTTCGACAACCCGCAGCTGCTGCGCTGGTACCCCAGCCTGGTCAGCGCGTTCATGCTGGCGCTGTTCGGCTTGAGCCTGAAATACGGCCCGCCGATGGTCGAGCGCCTGGCCCGCATCACTGAACCGCAACTGCCGCCCGAGGCCATCCGCTATACGCGTCAGGTCACCGTGGTGTGGAGTGTATTTTTTCTGTGTAATGGCCTGCTCGCCGCCGCCCTCACCCTGTGGGCGCCGCTGGGCTGGTGGACGTTGTACAACGGCCTGATCGCCTACGGGCTGATGGGGTTGTTGTTTGCCGTGGAATGGCTGGTACGACAAAGGGTTCGAGGCCGCGTATGAATGGGTTGAAACTTGAGCACCTGCTGCTTGAGCCGCTGCAACAGCGCTGGGTTACCACCGAGCCTGAAATGAACCATGCCCAACTGTGGGCGCACTCCCTGAGCCTGGCGGCGGGCCTGCAAGCGCGCGGCATCTGGCGTTTGGCCGTGCACCTGGAAGACGCCGGCCTGTTGGCCATTGCCCTGCTGGGCGCCTGGCGGGCCGGGGTCAGTGTACTGCTGCCGGCCGACCTGCAACCGCAGACGCGCCAGCGCTGGGACGACGCCGTGGACGCCTGGCTGGTTGAGGCCGCCGATCTCGACACGCTGTACCAGGCGCCGTTAAGCGCCGCCGCACTCGACCTGGACGCCTGCCACTTGAGCCTGTGCACCTCCGGCTCCAGCGGCGAGCCCAAGCGCATCGACAAGACCCTGCGCCAACTTGCCAACGAAGTGGAAGCGCTGGAGGCCTTGTGGGGCGCGGACCTTAAAGACGCCTGCATCATCGGCAGCGTCGCCACCCAGCACATCTACGGGTTGCTGTTCCGGGTGTTGTGGCCGCTGTGCGCCGGGCGCACCTTTGTACGCAAACAACTGGCCTTCCCCGAAGACCTGCAGCGCGCCAGCCGCGAACACCCACAATTTGCCTGGGTCGCCAGCCCCGCGCTGCTCAAACGCATGGGCGACAACCTCGACTGGCCCGCCCTGAGCCACGTGTCGCGGGTGTTTTCGTCCGGTGGCGCGCTGCCCATCGAGGCTGCCGGCAGCCTGTACGACCGTTTGCAGCAATGGCCAACGGAAATCCTCGGCAGCTCGGAAACCGGCGGCATTGCCTGGCGCCAAGGCGCGCAGCCGTGGCAGCCGTTTGCCGAGGTCGAACTGAGCCAGGATGCCGACGGCGCCCTGCGCATTGCCTCACCTTATCTACCGGCTGGGCACATTGAACAGACCGCCGATGCCGCCCGCATCCACTGCGACGGGCGCTTCGAGTTGCTCGGCCGCCTGGACCGTATCGTCAAGCTGGAAGAGAAACGCATCTCCCTGCCGATGCTCGAACAGGCGCTGATGGCCCACGCCTGGGTCGCCGAAACCCGCCTGGGCGTGGTGCAGGAAAACCGCGCCTCGCTCGGCGCGCTGGTGGTGTTGAGCGCCGATGGCCTGCATGCCCTGCGCAATCAAGGCCGCCGCGCCGTCACTCAAACCCTGCGCCAGCACCTGAGCCAACACTGCGAAGCCCTGGCGCTGCCGCGGCGCTGGCGGTTGCTGCGCCAGTTGCCGTTGAATGCCCAGGGCAAACTGCCTCAAGCCGACGTCACAGCGCTGTTACTCGCCCCCCGGCCCAAAGCGCCGGATGTGCTCGAGCAAGTGCAAGCCAACGGCGAATGGACCGTGCAACTGAGCATCCCGCCGGACCTTGCCTACTTCAGCGGCCACTTCCCCGTCACGCCGGTGTTGCCGGGCGTGGTGCAGGTGGAATGGGCCTTCAACCTCGGCCAGCAATTGCTCGACCTGCCCGCGACCTTTGCCGGCATGGAAGTGCTCAAGTTCCAGCAACTGGTGCGCCCCGGCGATCAGGTTGAACTGCACCTGCGCTTCGACCAGGAACGCGGCAAGCTGTATTTTTCCTACCGCAATGGCGTCGCCGCCTGCTCCAGTGGCCGAATAGTGTTGGAGGCGCCAAGTGCATAACCCTTTGTGGCCAGCGGGTTTCCTGTGGTCAGCAGGCTTTTTGTGGCGAGCAGGCTTGCCCTGCGCTGGGCTGCGAAGCAGCCCCAGTAAGGTAATCGAGGTGTGTCAGGCATACCGAGTTGGCAGGTTTTGGGGCCGCTTCGCAGCCCAACGCGGGGCAAGCCCGCTCGCCACAACAAGCGCGCTCACCACAGGAGGCCCATTCATCCCAACAAGCCTGCTATCAGCAAGTGGGGTGAGCCATGCATAACCCCTGCGCGCTCATCCCGGTCTACAACCACGAAGCCGCCGTACCGGCCGTGGTGCACAGCCTGTTGAACAGCGGCTTGCCGTGCCTGCTGGTCGACGACGGCAGCAGCCCGGCGTGCGCGGCGGTGCTGGCGCAACTGGCGACACTCGACAACGTCACCCTGCTGACCTTGCCCAACAACCAAGGCAAAGGCGGCGCGGTCATGGCTGGCTTCCGCGAAGCCGCACGCCGGGGCTTCACGCATGCGCTGCAAGTGGACGCCGACGGCCAGCACGACCTGCGCGAAGTCGAGAGCTTTCTCGATACCTCACGCAGGCACCCCGACGCGGTGATCTGCGGCTACCCCGAATACGACGACAGCGTGCCCAAGGGCCGCTTGTACGCGCGCTACCTGACCCACGTGTGGGTGTGGATCAACACCCTGTCGCTGCAGATTCGCGACTCGATGTGCGGCTTTCGCGTGTACCCGCTGGCGCCTACGCTCGCGCTGATGGACTCGGCCTACATCGGCACGCGCATGGATTTCGATTCCGACATCCTGGTGCGCCTGGCCTGGCGTAACCAGCCGATGCGCTGGCTGCCGACCCAAGTGCATTACCCCGCCGATGGCTTGTCGCACTTCCGCCTGTTTCGCGACAACGTGCGCATTTCGGCCATGCACACGCGGCTGTTTTTCGGCATGTTGGTGCGCGCGCCGATGATTCTGTGGCGACGGTGGCAGGCATGAGCGAGCGCACCAAACACTGGGCCGACCGCGAGGAGCGCGGCAGCTTCTGGCTGATGAAGCTCACTGCCGTCGCCGCCAAGGTCCTTGGCCGTCGCCTGCTGAGCCCGTTGCTGTACAGCATCGTGCTGTACTTTTTCCTGTTCGGCCGCACCGCGCGCCACAGCGCCTGGGAATACCAGCAGCGCCTGGCCGACTGGAGCGGGCGCGATGAGCTGCGGCCCACGCATAAAAGAGTCTTCGGCCAGTTCATGGCGTTTGCCGACTCGCTGCTCGACAAACTCGACGTGTGGAACGGCAAGCTGCGCATCGAACAGATCGAAATCAACGACCCGGCGCAATTGCGCGGGCAACTGCGCGGCGAGCGCGGGCAGATGCTGGTCGGCGCGCACCTGGGCAACCTCGAAGTGTGCCGCGCGCTGGCCGAGATCGGTGAGCAAGTCACCATGAACGTGCTGGTGCACACCAAGCACGCCGAGCGTTTCAACCGCTTGCTGGGCGAAGCCGGGGCCACGCATTTGCGCCTGATCCAGGTCAGCGAACTGGACCCGGCGACCATGCTGCTGCTCAGCCAGCGCCTGGACGACGGCGAGTGGCTGGCGATTGCCGGCGACCGCGTGCCGCTGCACGGCGGGCGCAAGGTGCGCGTGGATTTCCTCGGCTTTGACGCGGCGTTCCCGCAAGGCCCGTGGCTGCTGGCCGGGCTGCTCAAATGCCCGGTGAACCTGCTGATGTGCCTGAAGCACGACGGTCGCTATCGCCTGACCATCGAGCCGTTCGCGCAATTGATCGAATGGAAGCGCAGCACCCGCGAGCAGGTCATCGCCCTGTGGACCGCGCGCTACGCCGCACGCCTGGGCCAGTTCTGCCTGGAAGCGCCCCAACAGTGGTTCAACTTTTACCCTTTCTGGAAAACCGATGACGACGCATCTTGAGCCAGTAACCTTTGGCGAACGCGCTTTGCGCATTGAAGACGTGCTGGCCTTGGCCAACCGTCAGGCGCCCACGCAGTTGCAGGACGACGCCGCGTACCGCCAGCGCATTGCCAAAGGCGCGCAGTTCCTCGACTCGCTGCTGGACAAGGAAGGCGTGATCTACGGCGTGACCACCGGCTACGGCGACTCGTGCGTGGTGGCGGTGCCGTTGCAGCACGTCGAGGCGCTGCCGCGTCATCTGTATACCTTCCACGGTTGCGGCCTGGGCAAATTGCTCGACGCACAAGCCACCCGCGCCGTGCTGGCAGCGCGTTTGCAGTCGCTGTGCCACGGCGTGTCCGGGGTGCGTGTGGAGTTGCTCGAGCGGCTGCATGCGTTTCTGCAACACGATGTGCTGCCGCTGATTCCGGAAGAAGGCTCGGTAGGCGCCAGCGGTGATTTGACGCCGCTGTCCTACGTGGCCGCGACCTTGTCCGGCGAGCGTGAAGTGATGTGCCGTGGCGAGCGTCGCCAGGCGGCTGACGTGCACCGCGAACTCGGTTGGGAGCCGCTGGTGCTGCGCCCCAAAGAAGCCCTGGCCTTGATGAATGGCACTGCCGTCATGACCGGCCTGGCCTGCCTGGCCTTCGCCCGCGCCGACTACCTGCTGCAACTGGCCACGCGCATCACCGCGATGAACGTGGTGGCGCTGCAAGGCAACCCGGAACACTTCGACGAGCGCCTGTTCGCCGCCAAACCGCACCCAGGGCAGATGCAAGTCGCCGCGTGGCTGCGCAAAGACCTGGCGATTGATGCACCGACCGCGCCGCTGCACCGCCTGCAGGACCGCTACTCGCTGCGCTGCGCACCGCACGTGCTTGGCGTGCTGGCCGACAGCTTGAACTGGCTGCGTTCGTTTATCGAAATCGAACTGAACAGCGCCAACGACAACCCGATCATCGACGCCGAAGAAGAGCGCGTGCTGCACGGCGGACACTTCTACGGCGGGCACATCGCCTTTGCCATGGACAGCCTCAAGACCCTGGTGGCCAACGTCGCCGACCTGCTCGACCGCCAGCTCGCGCTGCTGGTGGACGTGCGTTACAACCACGGCCTGCCGAGCAACCTGTCCGGCGCGCCGGCCGATCGCGCGATGATCAACCATGGCTTCAAGGCCGTGCAGATCGGCACCAGCGCCTGGACCGCCGAAGCGTTGAAAAACACCATGCCGGCCAGCGTGTTCTCGCGCTCCACCGAGTGCCACAACCAGGACAAAGTCAGCATGGGCACCATCGCCGCCCGCGATGCTATCCGCGTGCTGGAGCTGACCGAACAAGTGGCGGCCGCCACGTTGCTCGCGGCCAACCAGGGTGTGTGGCTGCGCGCCCAGGCTGACGATGCGCGCCCCCTGCCACCGGCGCTGGCAGCCATGCATGAAGCGCTGGGTAAAGACTTCCCGCCGGTCATCGAAGACCGTGCGCTGGAAGGCGAGCTGCGCCTGTGCCTCAAACGTATTGCCGAGCAACACTGGAGGCTGCATGCGTAGCCAGGGCGTGTTGCATTGCGACACTGAAATCCTCGTGCCGTTTTTCGACATCGACACCATGCACGTGGTGTGGCACGGGCATTACGTGAAGTATCTGGAAGTGGCGCGCTGCGCGCTGCTGGACAAGATCGGCCATAACTACACGGCAATGCTGGAGTCCGGCTACGCATGGCCAGTGATCGACATGCAGCTGCGCTACGTGCGCGGCGCGGTGTTCGGCCAGACGATCAATGTGCGCGCCAGTTTGGTGGAGTGGGAGAACCGTTTGAAGGTCAATTACCTGATCACCGACCTCGCCAGCGGCGAACGCCTGACCCGCGCCAGCACCGTGCAAGTGGCGGTAGAAATCGCCAGCCGCGAAATGCAGCTGGCCTCCCCCAACGTCTTCACCGACGCCGTAGAGAGAGCCTTGAAATGAGATTCCCTGTGGGAGCGGGCTTGCCCGCGAAGGTCTTGAGGGCCCTGTGTAGTATCAGACGGTCCGCGTCATCGTTAACGTCCTTCGCGAGCAAGCCCGCTCCCACAGGGATCGCGTTGACTCTGTTATTGAGCATTCCAGGTTTCGCCCATGCTTTTGATCTCCAACAGCTCAGCGATCAGTTGGCCAAGCCCTCGGTGATCCACGGCAACTTCATCCAGGAAAAACACCTGCGCGCCCTGCCCCAACCCCTGGTCAGCAAAGGCACCTTCGTACTCGCCAAAGACCACGGCCTGCTGTGGCTGTTGAAAACCCCGCTGCAGCAGGACTACCGCATCAGCGCCCAAGGCATCGCGCGCCGTGACGCCAATGGCTGGCAACTGCTGCCAAACAAGAGCGCCGGGGCCGAGCAGAACCGCCTGTTCCTCGCCGTACTCCAAGGCGACAGCAGCGGCCTGCAACGCGACTTCGAATTGCAACTGCAAGGCGAAGCCAAGCAGTGGAAGCTGACGCTGATCCCACGCTCATTGCTGCTCAAGCAGGTCTTCACCCAGATCAATATCGACGGCGGCGAATTGGTGCAGACCATCCAGCTGCTGGAAACCCAAGGCGACAGCACCGTGCTACGCATGCAGGACAGCACTGCCGCCCAACCGTTAAGCGATGCGGAGCAACACGACTTTGCCCAGTGAGCGCCTGCTGCCGCGCCTGTTCCTGATCCTGCTGGTGGCCGTGCTGGCGCTGGCCGGCTGGCAGTGGCGCCATGGCGCGCCGCTGTCGGCCAACCTGATGGAGCTGGTGCCTGGCAGCACCCCGGATGCGCTTGAGCTCAAAGCCGAACAACGCATGCAAGAGCCGCTGAACCGCGAAATGCTGGTATTGGTCGGGCATGCCGATCGGCAAACAGCCGTGGCGGTGGCGCAGCAATTGGGCGAGCGCTGGCAGGCCAGCGGGCTGTTTGAAAAGGTGCAGTGGAACCTGCAGGCCGACTTGCCGGCCCTGCGCGAGCAATTGCTGCGCGGGCGTCTGGCGATGCTCTCGGCCAAGGACCGCGAACAACTGATCGAGCATCCCGACGCCTTCATCCAGCAGCGCGTGCAAGCACTGTTCGACCCCTTCACCGGGTTCAGCCTGGTGCCGAGCCAGGACGACTGGCTGGGCCTGACCGGGCGTATCCAGAACAGCCAGCCGCAACACGGCTCGGTGCAACTGGATATCGGCAGCGGCACCTTGATCGCCGATGCCGACGGCAAAAGCTGGGTGATGTTGCGGGCGCGCACCACCGGCAATGCCTTCGACATGAAACTGCCGCTGCAAGTGGCGGATCTGCTTCAGGCCAGCCGCGCCCAGGCCGGCGAGCAAGGCGCGCAATTGCTCGCCGCCAGCGGTTTGCTCTACGCGGCCAATGGGCAGCAGCAGGCGACCCGGGAAATTACCTGGGTAGGCGGCGGCGCCACGCTGGGCATCCTGTTATTGCTGTTGCTCGCCTTCCGCCGCTGGCGCGTGCTGCTGGCCTTTGTGCCGGTGCTGGTGGGCATGCTGTTTGGCGCGGTGGCCTGTGTGGCGCTGTTCGGCCATATGCATGTGATGACCTTGGTGCTCGGCTCCAGCCTGATCGGCGTGGCGGTGGATTACCCGCTGCATTACCTGTCCAAAAGCTGGAGCCTGCAGCCGTGGCGCAGTTGGCCGGCGTTGCGCCTGACCCTGCCGGGGTTGAGCCTGAGCCTGGCGACCAGTTGCATCGGCTACCTGGCGCTGGCCTGGACGCCGTTCCCGGCGCTCACCCAGATCGCGGTGTTCTCTGCCGCCGGTCTGGTCGGCGCCTACCTGTCGGCCGTGTGCCTGTTGCCCGCGCTGCTCCAAGGCGTGGACCTGCGCCCGGCGCAATGGCCGCTGCGCATCGCTGAAGGCCTGTGGCTGCTGCGGGCCACCTTGATCAAACACTTACCGAGCCCGCTGCTCCTGGCCCTGGTGCTGCTGTTTTGCGCCGGTGGTCTGTGGCACCTGAACAGCAAGAACGATATCCGCCAATGGATCGGTGCCCCGCCGCAATTGCTGCAGGAAGCCCAGGCCGTGGCGCGCATCACCGGGTTCCAGCCCACCAGCCAGTTCTTTCTGGTGCGCGCCGACAATCAGCAGCAGTTGCTCGAACGTCAGGCCGCCCTGGGCCAGCGCCTGGATCAACTGGTGAACATGGACAAGCTGCAGGGCTACCTGGCGCTCAACCAACTGGTCAACCTGCCCGCGGAGCAGCAACAGCTGCGCGACGCGCTGAACCAATTGCCGCAACACTGGCAGCCGCTGTTGGACCTGGGCGTGCCCGCCAGCGCCCTGCACGCCGAAATCGCGCAACTGCAAGCCTTGCCCACCGAAGACATCGACGCGGCGCTGGTCGGCCCGCTCGCCGAGCCTTGGCGCACGCTGTGGCTGGGCCCGGTGGACGGCGGCGTGGCGGCGATGGTCAGCTTGCAAGGCCTGAACAACCCGGCGCTGCTGCGGGTGCAGGCGCTGGACCTGCCTGGCGTACAGTTGGTGGATCGCCTGGGCGACTTGAACCGGGTATTCGCCGACACGCAGATCAGCGCCGCTGAATTGAAATTGATGTCGTGCGTGCTGATCGTGCTGTTGCTGATCCTGCCGTTCGGGTTTGGCGGCGCCTTGCGCATCGTCGCCCTGCCGCTGCTCGCGGCGCTGTGCAGCCTGGCCAGCCTGGGTTGGCTGGGCCAGCCACTGACCTTGTTCAGCCTGTTCGGCCTGCTACTGGTCACGGCGATCAGCGTTGACTACGCGATTTTGATGCGCGAACAGATCGGCGGCCCTGCCGTGAGTCTTTTAGGTACGCTGCTGGCGGCGCTGACGACCTGGTTGTCGTTTGGCCTGCTGGCGGTGTCGAGTACACCGGCCGTGAGCAATTTCGGCCTGTCGGTCAGCCTGGGCCTGGCCTTCAGCTTTATGCTGGCGCCCTGGGCCGGCCATCAGAAGCACGCCTTATGAATGTGATTATCGCCATAGCGGCAAGGAGCCCTCGTGCCCACAGTTGAAATGGAACGTCGCCAGGTGGTGGTGATCGGTGCCGGCCCGTCCGGTGCCATCGCCGCCGCGCTGTTAAAGCGCAACGGGCATGATGTATTGATTATCGAGCGCCAGCATTTTCCACGCTTCTCGATTGGCGAAAGCCTGCTGTCGCACTGCATCGATTTTATTGAAGAAGCCGGCATGCTCGAGGCCGTGCAGGCGGCGGGTTTCCAGGTAAAAACCGGCGCTGCGTTTGCCTGGGGCGAGCGCTACAGCGCGTTTGATTTTGGCGACACGTTCAGCCACGGCAAACCCACCACCTTCCAGGTGCAGCGCGGTGAATTCGACAAATTGCTGGCCGACCAGGCCGCCTTGCAAGGCGTCGACATTCGCTACGGCGAAAGCGTCGTCGGTGTGGATTTTTCCGGTGACAGCCGCTACCTGCACGTGCGCCGCGAGAATGGCAGCGAATACCACCTCAAAGCCAAATTTGTGCTCGACGCCAGCGGCTACGGCCGTGTGTTGCCGCGCCTGCTGGACCTTGAGGCGCCATCGAATTTCCCGGTGCGCCAGGCGGTGTTCACTCACGTCGAAGACCGCATCGAACACCCCGGTTTCGACCGCACCAAAATCCTCGTGACCACCCATCCGACCCAGCGTGACATCTGGTTCTGGACCATCCCGTTCAGCAACGGCCGCTGCTCGGTGGGCGTGGTCGCGGCGAAGGAGCATTTCGACGGCCGCGACAGCGACCTCGACGCGTGCCTGCGCGGCTTTATCGCTGAAACGCCGAGCGTGGCCGGCGTGCTGCAAAACGCCGTGTGGGACACGCCTGCGCGCACCATCGGCGGCTACTCGGCCAACGTCAAAACCCTGCACGGTCCGGGCTTTGCGCTGCTGGGCAACGCGGCGGAATTCCTCGACCCGGTATTTTCGTCCGGCGTGACCATCGCCATGCGCTCGGCGAGCATGGCGGCAGGCTTGCTGCATCGCCAACTCAAGGGCGAAACAGTGGACTGGCAAACCGAGTTTGCCGAACCGTTGAAACGCGGCGTCGACACCTTCCGCTGCTACGTCGAAGGCTGGTACGCCGGCACCTTCCAGGATGTGATTTTCCATCCGGGCAGCTCGCCGGACATTCGCCGGATGATCAGCTCGATCCTCGCCGGCTACGCGTGGGATGAGCGCAACCCGTTTGTCAGCGAGCCCAAGCGGCGGTTGCGGATGTTGTCGGAGATTTGCGCGAGTGAGCCGGTATGAGCAGTCCAGCGCTGGAAAAAAACTACCTGAGTAAAAACTACGTCGAAGAAACCCGGTTCGGCTTCTGGTTCCTGCGCAGCCACACTTGGCAGCACCACGTGTTGCGCGTGGCGATCAACGACTTGCGCAGCTTGTTCACCGAGCCATTGCCGGTCGCGCCGGTGCTGCTGGACGCCGGTTGCGGCCAGGGCAAGTCGTTCCAGTATTTGCAGCAGGTGTTCGCGCCGCAGCGCCTGATCGGGGTGGATGCCGACCCGCATAGCCTGGCGCTGAGCAAGGCCGAAGCCGAGCGCCAGGGCCTGGCCGTCGAGCTGATCGGCAGTGACTGCGCCACCCTTGAGGTGCCCGACGCCAGCGTCGATATCCTGTTCTGCCACCAGACCTTCCACCATCTGGTGGAACAGCATCGCGCCTTGAAGGAGTTCTACCGCGTGCTCAAGCCGGGCGGCTACCTGCTGTTTGCCGAGTCCACCGAAGCCTATATCGATACCTGGGTGATTCGCTGGCTGTTCCGCCACCCGATGCACGTGCAGAGAAGCGCCGACGAATACCTGGAGATGCTGCGCGAGCAGGGGTTTGAATTCGCCCCGCAGAACGTCTCGTACCCGTACTTGTGGTGGAGCCGCTCCAGTGATTTTGGCCTGCTCGAGCGCTGGGGCCTGCGCAACCCGCCACCGGTGGGCCAGCGCGAAGAGACGCTGGTCAACTGTGTAGCGCGCAAACCTGCAGCGAGCGCCGCACCATGATCCGTCTGCTGTTGATCGGTTGCCTGTTGCTGCTGAGCGCCTGCGCCAGCCAACCGCCGCTGCCCGCAAAAACCCCGGCGCTGGCCTTGCCGATGCAATTGCATGTGCAGCGCCTTTCGGGTGGCCAGAGCCAGGACTGGCTGTTGGTGATCCAGCGCGAAGGCGCGGCCCTTCGCTGGTCGATGATGGACCCGCTGGGCATTCCCCAGGCCCGGCAAAAACTGCTTAATGGCCAGTGGCAGGCCGATGGTCTGCTGCCGCCCAACCCGGCGGCGCGCGAGCTGTTTGCCGCCTTGCTGTTTGCCCTGACTTCATCGGATAACGTGCGCGCGCTTTACCCGAGCGCCCAGGCGATGGACCTCACACGCACGCTGCCGGGCCATTGGCAAATCGTCTATCAGTCTTCAGAGGTGTTCAGCGTGAACATGACGGGCCAACCGCTGAGCTATCGCATCACACCGCTGGGGGTCGCTCGATGACGGCTTATCTGAATGCGCTGGGCGTGATTTGCGCCCTGGGACGCGGCCAGGCCGAGGTCAGTCGCAGCCTGTTTGCCGGCGACTGCTCGGGCATGCGTGCCGAGAGTGGCTGGGTGCCGGAACGCGTGTTGCCGGTCGGCGGCGTGCGCAGCGAGCTGGTGACTATTCCGCTCGAACTGAACCAGCAAAGCAGCCGCAACAACCAGTTGTTACTGGAAGCGGCGTTGCAGATCGAGGGCGAGATCCGCCAGGCCATTCACACCTATGGCGCCTCGCGAGTCGGTGTGGTGCTGGGCACCAGCACCTCGGGCATCGACGAGGCCAGCCGCGGCATCGCCAATTACCTGCGCGACAAGCAGTTCCCCGGCGACTACGACTACCAGCAACAGGAACTCAGCGCCCCCGCCAACTTCCTCGCCGACTGGCTGCAACTGAGCGGCCCGGCCTATGTGATTTCTACCGCCTGCACCTCCAGCGCCCGCGCGTTGATGAGCGCCCAACGCCTGCTGGATCTGGGCGTGTGCGACGCGGTGATCTGCGGCGGTGTCGACAGCCTGTGCAAGCTGACACTCAACGGTTTTACCGCGCTGGAGGCGGTCTCCAGCGAGCGCTGCAATCCGTTTTCAGTGAACCGTAATGGCATCAATATCGGCGAAGCGGCCGTGCTGTTTGTGATGACCCAACAACCGGCGCCGATTGCCCTGCTGGGCAGTGGCGCCAGTTGCGACGCGCACCATATCTCCGCGCCCGAGCCTACCGGCAAAGGCGCATTGCAGGCGATGCGCAAGGCCTTGGCCAGCGCGAAGCTGGTGCCCGAGCAGATCGGTTACTTGAACCTGCACGGCACCGCCACCCAGCACAACGACGCCATGGAAAGCCTGGCCGTGGCCAGCCTGTTTCCCCACGGCGTGGCCTGTTCGTCGACCAAACCCATGAGCGGCCACACCCTCGGTGCAGCCGGCGCGCTGGAAGCGGCGTTCTGCTGGCTGAGCCTGACCCACGGCTGCGTGCCGCCGCATGTGTGGGACGGCCAGGCCGACCCGGCGCTGCCCGCCCTGCAATGGGCGCAGACCGGCGACACCTTGGAAAAACGCTGCCTGATGAGCAACTCGTTTGCCTTCGGCGGTAACAACGTCAGCCTGATAATCGCAGAGGCCCCATGATTGATTGGCCACTCGCCCAATTGCTGCCCCACGCGGGCGACATGATCCTGATCGACCAGGTGCTGTCGTTCGATGAAGAGCAGATTCACACGCGCCTTACCGTCAAACCCGGCGGCCTGTTCAACCGCCCGGACGGCAGCCTGCCGGCCTGGGTCGGCATCGAGCTGATGGCGCAGAGCGTCGCCGCGTATGCCGGGTGCCGCGCGCGCCAGAACGGCGAAGCAGTGGAGCTGGGCTTCCTGCTCGGCACGCGTAAGTTCGAGTGCAACGTGGAACACTTTCCGGCAGGCGCCGAACTGCGTATCCACGGCCTGCGCTCGCTGGAAGACGACAACGGCATGGGTGTGTTCGAATGCCACCTCACCGGCGACGGTATCCAGGCCAGCGCGCGCTTGAACGTATTTCGACCGCCCCAGGCGGCCACCTATTTAGATGAATCGAAGGACGAAACGCCATGACTGAATCCGTACTGGTCACCGGCTCCAGCCGTGGCATCGGCCGCGCCATTGCCCTGCGTCTGGCGCAGGCCGGGCATGACATCGTGCTGCATTGCCGCAGCGGTCGCGCGGAAGCGGACGCGGTGCAGGTCGAGATTGAAGCCCTGGGCCGCAAGGCGCGGGTGCTGCAGTTTGACGTGGCCGATCGCGCCAGCTGCAAGCAAATCCTTGAAGCCGACGTGGAGCAACATGGCGCCTACTACGGCGTGGTGCTCAATGCCGGCCTGACCCGTGACGGCGCGTTCCCGGCCTTGTCCGAAGACGATTGGGACGTGGTGATGCGCACCAATCTCGACGGTTTCTACAACGTGCTGCACCCGGTGATGATGCCGATGATTCGTCGTCGCGCCGCCGGCCGCATTGTGTGCATCACCTCGGTGTCGGGGCTGATCGGCAACCGTGGGCAGGTCAATTACAGCGCGTCGAAGGCCGGTCTGATTGGCGCGGCCAAGGCGCTGGCCATCGAGCTGGGCAAGCGCAAGATCACCGTCAACTGTGTAGCGCCCGGCTTGATCGACACCGCGATGCTGGATGAAAACGTGCCGGTCGAAGAACTGATGAAAATGATCCCGGCGCAGCGCATGGGCACCCCGGAAGAAGTGGCCGGTGCAGTGAATTTCCTGATGTCGGCCGAAGCCGGCTACATCACGCGCCAGGTGTTGGCCGTGAACGGAGGCCTGTGCTGATGAAACGCGTCGTCGTCACCGGCATGGCCGGCATGACCTCCCTGGGCAGCGATTGGGACACCATCGCCGCCAACTTTCGCGCCAACCGCAGTGGCATTCGGCGCATGGACGAGTGGGACCGTTTCACCGAACTGAACACGCGCCTGGCCGGGCCGATTGACGATTTCGTGGTGCCGGCCCACTGGACGCGCAAGCAACTGCGCAGCATGGGCCGCGTGTCGCGCCTGGCAGTGTGGGCGGCGGAGCAGGCGTTGCAGGACGCCGGGTTGCTCGGCGACGAGTCGATCAAGGACGGGCGCATGGGCGTGGCCTGTGGCTCGTCCACCGGCAGCACCGACGAGATCAAGGCATTCGGCAACATGCTGCTGAACTCGGTGGCCGAGGGGCTGAACGCCAACTCCTACGTGCGCATGATGCCGCACACCACGGCGGCGAATATCAGCATCTTTTTTGGCCTTACCGGGCGGCTGATCCCGACGTCCAGCGCCTGCACCAGCGGCAGCCAGGGCATCGGCTATGCGTATGAAGCGATCAAGTTCGGACGCCTGCCGTTGATGCTCGCCGGCGGCGCCGAAGAGCTGTGCCCCACCGAAGCCATGGTGTTTGATGCGCTCTACGCCACCAGCCTGAAAAACGACGCGCCGCAGACCAGCCCACGTCCGTACGACAGCGGCCGTGATGGCCTGGTGATCGGTGAAGGCGGCGGCATGCTGGTGCTCGAAGAACTGGAACACGCGTTGGCGCGCGGTGCGCACATCCACGCCGAACTCGTGGGTTTCGGCAGCAACGCCGACGGCCAGCACACCACCCGCCCGGAGCAGAAAACCATGCGCCGCGCGATGGAGCTGGCCTTGGAAGATGCCGGGCTGGAGCCGTCGGCCATTGGCTACGTCAACGGCCATGGCACCGCCACCGATCAAGGTGATATTGCCGAAACCCTGGCCACCAGCAGCCTGTTCGGCCGCCACATGCCGATCAGTTCGCAGAAGAGCTTCCTTGGTCACACCCTGGGTGCATGCGGCGCGCTGGAGTCGTGGTTCAGCATCGAAATGATGAACCGCGACCAGTACGTACACACCTTCAACCTGGACGTGGTCGACCCGCAATGTGGCGAGCTGGATTATCTGCAGGGCGGCTTTCGCGAGATGCACCACGACTACGTGATGAACAACAACTTTGCGTTTGGCGGCGTCAACACCTCGCTGATCTTCCGTCGCTGGGCCTGATTTTTTAATTGATTGGAGAAAATGGAATGTCTTCCTTGCTACGCGCCACCCTGATCACCCTGGCCTTGCTGACCGCCGCCGGTTGCACCAGCAAACCCGTGCTCAACACCCAGCACGAGCTGCCGGCCGGCACTCAGGTGAGCGAAGAAACCATGAAGCAGGTCATCGTCACGGCCCTGCAAAAACGCGAGTGGACCGTGCAGCGTTTCAGCCCACAACTCGTGCAGGCCCAGATCACCGTGCGCAACCAGTTCTACGCGGCCATCGACATCCGTTACAGCCGCAACAGCTACGCCATCACCTACCGCGACAGCCGCGACCTGGGCTACAAGGACGGCAAGATCCATCGCAACTACAACCGCTGGGTGAGCATGCTCGATCGCGACATCATGGCCGCGCTGCGCAGCAATGGCGTGGGTAACGCGCCGGGACCTGCGGCGCAGTCGTTTGAGCAGACAGGGGCGTCGAAGCAGAACTGAGGATCGCGGTCCGTCAGAAACGAAAAAGGGCGCCTTTCGGCGCCCTCTTCACAAACAGGTTGGCTTGTCATCGCCGCTTCCTGCCTGGCTCTGCGATGGCTGGTTGCCCAGGATCCTCAGAGTCTCACAAGCCCCTTTCGGGAACTCGGCCAGTATGCCTGAAAACAACTCGCCTGCAATCGGTGGCAAAGCGCCGCTTATTCCTTACCCACTTCATCGCAACCCCAGCGCACTGCGCACCGCTGCTTTTATCGCTGAAAACTGATCATTGGTGAGCTCCGCGATTTTGTAAGTTCGTTTTCCATGACGGTCTTTGCTTTTGATTCGATCCAGTCGCCCCAGGCTTACGGTCGCCACAATGTCGCACTTCGCCCAGCAGATGGGGTTCGCGCCCTGAAGATGACTGTCTAGCTGCAAATGATGCTCCAGCAGCGTTTGCGGGGCGGTGGTGCTCAAAGGCACAACCGTCACTAAGCCAGTCCCGTTACCTGATATGTGACTTCGCCTACACCACGGCCTTGCGCGTCAACAACTCTACAAACGCCCTCGCCCTCGGCGACTGCGCACCCTTGCGCTGCACCAGCCACACCGCCGTGACCGCTTCCTGATCGAGCAACGTGCGATACACCACGCCATCAATGCGTATGCGCTGGTAAGACGCCGGCAGCACCGACACGCCCAAGCCCGCCGCCACCAACCCGATAATCGTCATCGCCTCCCCCGCTTCCTGGGCGAAGTGCGGGCTGAAGCCGGCGTCACGGGCCAGGTTGAGCAGCTGCGCGTAAAGGCCGCTGCCATAGCTGCGCGGGAAGAATACAAACGGCTCCTGTGCCAGTTGCGCCAGGTGCAAACCGCGCTCGCTGCCTTCCGCCAGCGGGTGGCCGGCGTTCAGTACGGCAACCAGCGGTTCGCGCATCAGCTCGATGACACTCAGCGAATCCGGCAACGGCAGCGGGCGCATCAGGCCGACCTGGATCGACTGATCCACCAACGATTCGGCCACTTCGGTGCTGCTCATTTCCTGCAGGCTCAAGTGCACCGCCGGGAAGGCCTGGCGAAACGCAAAGATCGCCTGCGGAATGCTCGAATTGAAGGGTGCGGAAGACGTGAAACCAATCTTCAGTTCCCCCAGCTCTCCCAACTGGGCACGCCGAGCAACATCCGCGGCCTTGTCGACCTGTGCCAGCACCAGTCGCGCCTCCTGCAGGAACAAGCGCCCGGCCTCACTGAGCTCGACCCGACGATTGGTGCGTTCAAACAAGCGCGCGCCCACCTCTTGCTCCAGGGCCTGGATCTGCTGGCTCAGCGGCGGTTGCGAGATGCCCAGCACCTGCGCGGCGCGGCCGAAATGCAGTTCTTCGGCGACGGCGATGAAGTACCGCAGGTGACGCAATTCCATGCAAACCTCTTTAGGTCGTAAAAGCTATCAAACAGGTCGAACAATATATTGGAAAGAATCATTAGCCAGCTATATTCTTTTTTGCATTGCCAGTTCTGGCAGGCTTTCCCTCGCCGAGGTCCCCGTGAAATCTGCTGTCGCTCCATTTGCTCAAGAAGTCCCGCCTACCGCCCTGGATGAGGTGGTGGCCCAGCTCAACGAGCAGTTCATCGAAAAAGGCACGCCAATGTTCATGCGCACCGTGCTGGCGCTGTTCTCCGGTGGGTTTGCCACCTTTGCCCTGCTGTATTGCGTGCAACCTATGATGCCCGCGCTGTCCCACGAGTTTTCCATCAACGCGGCGCAGAGCAGCCTGATCCTGTCAGTCGCCACCGCCATGCTCGCGTTTGGCCTGCTGATCACCGGACCGATTTCCGACACCCTCGGGCGCAAACCGGTGATGGTCGCCGCGCTGTTTTGCGCCGCACTGGCCACTATCGCCAGCGGCCTGATGCCGTCCTGGGAAGGCATCCTGCTGATGCGTGCGCTGGTCGGCCTGTCCCTGAGCGGCCTGGCAGCCGTCGCGATGACTTACCTGAGCGAAGAGATCCACCCGCAACACATCGGCCTGGCCATGGGCTTGTACATCGGCGGCAACGCGATTGGCGGCATGAGCGGGCGCCTGATCATGGGCGTGTTGATCGACTTCGTCAGTTGGCACACCGCCACGCTGATCATCGGCGCCCTGGCGTTGATCGCTGCCACGGTGTTCTGGAAGATCCTCCCCGAGTCGCGCAACTTCCGCGCCAGCAGCCTCAAGCCGCGCAGCCTGGTAGACGGCTTTGTGATGCATTTCAAGGACGCCGGCCTGCCCTGGCTTTTTCTCGAAGCCTTCCTGCTGATGGGCGCGTTCGTGACGATGTTCAACTACATCGGCTATCGCCTGCTGGCGTCGCCTTACGCGTTGAGCCAGGCCGTGGTCGGCCTGCTGTCGCTGGTGTACCTGTCGGGCATCTACAGCTCGGCGAAAATCGGCTCGCTGGCCGACCGCCTCGGCCGGCGGCGCGTGTTGTGGGGCACGATCGTGTTGATGCTTTCGGGCATGTTACTGACCCTGTTCACCCCGCTGTGGCTGGTGGTGCCGGGCATGCTGATCTTTACCTTCGGCTTCTTCGGCGCGCACTCGGTGGCCAGCAGCTGGATTGGCCGGCGCGCGGTCAAGGCCAAGGGGCAGGCGTCGTCGCTGTACCTGTTTTGCTACTACGTGGGCTCAAGCATTGCGGGGACGGCGGGCGGGTTCTTCTGGCACTTTGCCGGGTGGAACGGGATTGGCGGGTTTATCGTGGCATTGCTGATTGGCGCGCTGTTGGTGGCGCTGAAGCTGGCGAAGCTGCCACCGCTGGGCCATGTGAAAGCCTGAGGATTTTTGGCTTTTAATGTGGGAGGGGGCTTGCCCCCGATTGCAGTGTGTCAGCCGATGAATCTGGTGACTGATACACCGCTATCGGGGGCAAGCCCCCTCCCACATTGGTTTTGCGTTTATTCGTGATACTGGGCGGACAACTCGTGCACCGCGCGCAGGAACGCGCCGGCGTGCTCCGGATTCACTTCCGGGGTGATGCCATGGCCGAGGTTGAACACATGCCCGGTGCCCTTGCCGTAGCTGGCCAGGATGCGGCCGACTTCGGTGCGGATCGCTTCAGGCTTGGCGTAGAGCACGGTCGGGTCCATGTTGCCTTGCAGCGCGACTTGGTTGCCAACGCGACGACGGGCTTCACCGATGTCGCAGGTCCAGTCCAGGCCCAGCGCATCGGCGCCCGCGTCGGCGATGCTTTCCAGCCACAGGCCGCCGCCTTTGGTGAACAGGATGACCGGCACTTTGCGGCCTTCGTGTTCGCGGATCAGGCCGCTGACGATCTTGCGCATGTAGGCCAGGGAGAATTCCTGATACGCCGCCGCCGACAGGTTGCCACCCCAGGTATCGAAAATCTGTACCGCTTGCGCGCCGGCCATGATCTGGCCGTTGAGGTAGGCGGTAACCGACTGCGCCAGTTTATCCAGCAGCAGGTGCATGGCCTGTGGGTTGTCGTAGAGCATGGCTTTGGTCTTGCGGAAGTCTTTCGACGAGCCGCCTTCGACCATGTAGGTGGCCAGGGTCCACGGGCTGCCAGAGAAGCCGATCAGCGGCACACGGCCATTGAGCTCGCGGCGGATGGTGCTGACCGCGTCCATCACGTAGCCCAGGTCTTTGTGCGGATCGGGGATCGGCAGGGCTTCGATGTCGGCCAGGGTGCTGACGACTTTCTTGAAACGCGGGCCTTCGCCGGTTTCAAAGTACAGGCCTTGGCCCATGGCGTCAGGGATGGTCAGGATGTCGGAGAACAGAATGGCCGCGTCCAGTTGTGGGTAGCGGTCCAGCGGCTGCATCGTGACTTCGCAGGCGAACTCCGGGTTCATGCACAGGCTCATGAAGTCACCGGCGTGGGCGCGACTGGCGCGGTATTCCGGCAGGTAGCGACCGGCTTGACGCATCATCCACACGGGCGTGACGTCTACGGGTTGCTTGAGCAGGGCACGAAGGAAACGGTCGTTCTTGAGGGCAGTCATGTCGGCATCCGCAAAAAAAGTGCGGGCATTTTCTCAGAGCGCGACGCAAAAGGCACGGAGTGAGCCGTGCCTTTTGTCTATCGGGTCAATTTGTCGCGGACATGGAAGCGCTGCAAAACCAATGTGGGAGGGGGCTTGCCCCCGATTGCAGTGTGTCAGTTTCAGTCTTTGTCACTGAACCACCGCTATCGGGGGCAAGCCCCCTCCCACATTTTGATCCCATTTCAGCTCGGGATCGGGATCGGGATCAGACCTGCAAGTAATCCAGGATGCCTTCGGCAGCGTTACGCCCTTCGAAGATCGCGGTGACCACCAGGTCAGAACCGCGCACCATATCGCCACCGGCGAAGATTTTCGGGTTGCTGGTCTGGTGCTTGTACTGGCCTTGTTCCGGGGCTACAACGCGGCCCTGACTGTCGGTCTGGATTTCGAACTGCTCGAACCACGGCGCCGGGCTTGGGCGGAAACCGAAGGCGATGACCACGGCGTCGGCCGGGATGATTTCTTCGGAACCCGGGATCGGCTCGGGGCTGCGACGGCCACGGGCGTCCGGCTCGCCGAGACGGGTCTCGACCACTTTCACGCCTTCGACACGGTCCTCGCCGACAATGGCGATCGGCTGGCGGTTATAGAGGAACTTCACGCCTTCTTCCTTGGCATTCTTCACCTCTTTGCGCGAGCCGGGCATGTTGGCTTCGTCACGACGGTACGCACAGGTCACCGACTTGGCGCCCTGGCGGATCGAGGTACGGTTGCAGTCCATCGCGGTGTCGCCACCGCCCAGTACCACAACCTTCTTGCCTTTCATGTCGACGAAATCTTCCGGCGACTTTTCAAAGCCCAGGTTGCGGTTGACGTTGGCGATCAGGAAGTCGAGCGCGTCATACACGCCCGGCAGGTCCTCACCGGCAAAGCCGCCTTTCATGTAGGTGTAGGTGCCCATGCCCATGAACACCGCATCGTATTCGGCGAGCAGTTGCTCCATGGTGATGTCTTTGCCGATTTCGGTATTGAGACGGAACTCGATACCCATGCCGGTGAACACTTCACGACGGTTGCTCAGTACGGTTTTTTCCAGCTTGAACTCGGGGATGCCGAAGGTCAGCAGGCCACCGATTTCCGGGTTCTTGTCGAACACCACCGGGGTCACGCCACCACGCACCAGCACGTCGGCGCAGCCCAGGCCCGCCGGGCCCGCGCCGATGATCGCGACGCGCTTGCCGGTCGGTTTGACCTTGGACATGTCCGGGCGCCAGCCCATGGCGAACGCGGTGTCGGTGATGTACTTCTCCACCGAACCGATGGTCACCGCGCCAAAGCCGTCGTTGAGGGTGCAGGCACCCTCGCACAGACGATCCTGCGGGCACACCCGGCCACACACTTCCGGCAGGGTGTTGGTTTGGTGCGACAGCTCGGCGGCGGCGAGGATGTTGCCCTCGGCCACAAGCTTCAGCCAATTGGGAATGAAGTTGTGCACCGGGCACTTCCATTCGCAATACGGGTTACCGCAACCCAGGCAGCGGTGGGCCTGGTCGGCCGAGTGCTGGGGTTTGAAGGGTTCGTAGATTTCCACGAACTCTTTCTTGCGTTGACGCAACAGTTTCTTCTTCGGATCTTTGCGCCCGACATCGATGAACTGGAAGTCGTTATTCAGACGTTCAGCCATGTTAAAACCTCATCAAACTCTTCAGGCGCATATCACTGCGGGTTGGCACGGATGCTGGAAAGCAACGATTTCAGGTTGGCAGCCTTGGGCTTGACCAGCCAGAAACGACGCAGGTAGTCATCAAGGTTTTCAGCGAGGTTACGACCCCATTCGCTGTTGGTTTCCTCGACGTATTCGTCCAGCACATGCTGCAAGTGGTTGCGATAGGATTCCATCGCTTCGCCGCTGATCCGCTGGATCTCGACCAACTCGTGGTTGACCTTGTCGACGAAGGTGTTGTCCTGGTCGAGCACGTAGGCGAAACCGCCAGTCATGCCCGAGCCGAAGTTGTAGCCAGTCTTGCCCAGCACCGCGACAAAACCACCGGTCATGTATTCGCAGCAGTGATCGCCCGTGCCTTCCACCACGGTGTGGGCACCGGAGTTACGCACCGCGAAACGCTCACCGGCCGTACCGGCTGCAAACAGCTTGCCGCCGGTTGCGCCGTACAGGCAGGTGTTGCCGATGATGGCACTGTCTTGAGTCTTGTAGACGCTGCCGACTGGCGGAACGATCACCAGCTTGCCGCCGGTCATGCCCTTGCCCACGTAGTCGTTGGCGTCACCTTCCAGGTACATGTGCAGGCCGCCGGCGTTCCACACGCCGAAGCTCTGGCCCGCAGTGCCCTTGAAACGGAAGGTGATCGGCGCCTTGGCCATGCCCTGGTTGCCGTGCTTGCGCGCGATTTCGCCGGAGATGCGTGCGCCGATGGAACGGTCGCAGTTGCAGATGTCCAGGGCGAATTCGCCACCGCTGGCGTCGTTAATCGAGGAACTGGCCATGTCGACCATCTTCTCGGCCAGCAGGCCTTTGTCGAACGGCGGGTTGCGGTCCACCTGGCAGAATTGCGGCTTGTCTGCCGGGATGTGATCGCTGCCCAGCAGCGGCGTCAGGTCCAGGTGTTGTTGCTTGGCGGTCTGGCCTTCGAGGATGTCGAGCAGGTCGGTACGCCCGATCAGTTCTTCGAGGGAGCGCACGCCCAGCTTGGCCAGCCACTCACGGGTTTCTTCGGCGACGTAGGTGAAGAAATTCACCACCATGTCGACGGTGCCGATGTAGTGATCCTTGCGCAGCTTCTCGTTCTGAGTCGCCACGCCGGTGGCGCAGTTGTTCAGGTGGCAGATGCGCAGGTATTTGCAGCCCAGGGCGATCATTGGCGCGGTACCGAAGCCGAAGCTTTCGGCGCCGAGGATCGCCGCCTTGATCACGTCGAGGCCGGTTTTCAGGCCGCCGTCGGTCTGCACGCGCACTTTGCCGCGCAGGTCGTTGCCGCGCAGGGTCTGGTGAGTTTCCGCCAGGCCCAGTTCCCACGGCGCACCGGCGTACTTGATGGAGGTCAGCGGCGATGCGCCGGTGCCGCCGTCGTAGCCGGAGATGGTGATCAGGTCGGCATAGGCTTTGGCCACGCCAGCGGCAATGGTGCCCACGCCGGCTTCCGCGACCAGTTTCACCGAGACCAACGCCTGCGGGTTGACTTGTTTCAGGTCGAAAATCAGCTGCGACAAGTCTTCAATCGAGTAGATGTCGTGGTGCGGCGGCGGCGAAATCAGGGTCACGCCCGGCACCGCATAACGCAGCTTGGCAATCAGGCCGTTGACCTTGCCGCCTGGCAGTTGCCCGCCTTCACCCGGCTTGGCGCCCTGGGCGACTTTGATCTGCAGCACTTCGGCGTTGACCAGGTATTCCGGGGTGACACCGAAACGGCCGGTCGCGACCTGCTTGATTTTCGAGCTCTTGATGGTGCCGTAGCGCGCCGGGTCTTCACCGCCTTCGCCGGAGTTGGAACGCGCACCCAGGCGGTTCATGGCTTCGGCCAGGGCTTCGTGAGCCTCAGGCGACAAGGCGCCCAGGGAAATACCGGCGGAGTCGAAACGCTTGAGGATCGATTCCAGCGGTTCGATCTCGCTGATGGCCAGCGGCGTGTCCAGGGTTTTCACCTTGAACAAATCGCGGATCATCGACACCGGGCGGTTATCCACCAGCGCGGTGTATTCCTTGAACTTGGCGTAGTCGCCCTGCTGCACGGCGGCTTGCAGGGTGCTGACCACGTCCGGGTTGTAGGCGTGGTATTCGCCACCGTGCACGAACTTGAGCAGGCCGCCTTGCTGGATCGGCTTGCGCGCGCTCCAGGCTTCGGCTGCCAGGGCTTTCTGCTCGGCCTCGATGTCGACGAAACGCGCACCCTTGATGCGGCTCGGCACGCCACGGAAGCTCAGCTCGCAGACTTCTTCGGACAGGCCGATGGCCTCGAACAGCTGCGCGCCGCGGTAGGACGTGACGGTGGAGATGCCCATCTTCGACAGGATCTTCAGCAGGCCCTTGGTGATGCCTTTGCGGTAGTTCTTGAACACCTCATAGAGGTCGCCCAGCACTTCACCAGTGCGGATCAGGTCACCGAGCACTTCGTACGCCAGGAACGGGTACACCGCCGAGGCGCCGAAGCCGATCAACACCGCGAAGTGGTGCGGGTCACGGGCGGTGGCGGTTTCAACCAGGATGTTGGAGTCGCAACGCAGGCCTTTTTCGGTCAGACGGTGGTGCACCGCACCGGTCGCCAACGAGGCGTGGATCGGCAGCTTGCCCGGCGCGATGTGGCGGTCGGTCAGCACGATCTGGGTACGACCGGCACGCACGGCTTCTTCGGCCTGATCGGCGACGTTACGCACTGCGGCTTCAAGGCCGAGGCTCTCGTCGTAGTTCAGGTCGATGATCTGGCGGTCGAAGCCTGGGCGATCCAGGGTCATCAACGAACGCCACTTGGCCGGAGACACCACCGGCGAGCTGAGGATCACACGCGAGGCGTGCTCAGGCGATTCCTGGAAGATGTTGCGCTCGGCACCGAGGCACACTTCCAGCGACATCACGATGGCTTCGCGCAGCGGGTCGATTGGCGGGTTGGTCACCTGGGCGAACTGCTGGCGGAAGTAGTCGTACGGCGTGCGCACGCGCTGGGACAGCACGGCCATCGGCGTGTCATCGCCCATGGAGCCGACGGCCTCATAGCCTTGCTCGCCGAGCGGACGCAGCACCTGGTCGCGCTCTTCGAACGTGACCTGGTACATCTTCATGTATTGCTTGAGCTGGTCGACGTCATAGAAAGCCGAACCGTGGTCGTTGTCTTCCATGGTCGCCTGGATGCGCAGGGCGTTCTTGCGCAGCCATTGCTTGTAGGGGTGACGCGACTTCAAGCGGTTGTCGATGGCATCGGTGTCGAGGATCTGCCCGGTTTCGGTGTCCACGGCCAGGATCTGGCCAGGGCCGACGCGGCCTTTGGCGATCACGTCTTCAGGCTTGTAGTCCCACACGCCGATTTCCGACGCCAGGGTGATGAAACCGTTGGTGGTGGTGACCCAACGCGCCGGGCGCAGACCGTTACGGTCGAGCAGGCACACCGCGTAGCGGCCGTCGGTCATGACCACGCCCGCCGGGCCGTCCCACGGCTCCATGTGCATCGAGTTGTACTCGTAGAACGCACGCAGGTCCGGGTCCATGGTTTCGACGTTTTGCCACGCTGGCGGAATGATCATGCGCACGCCACGGAACAGGTCGATGCCGCCGGTGACCATCAGTTCGAGCATGTTGTCCATGCTCGAGGAGTCCGAACCCACGCGATTGACCAGCGGGCCGAGCTCTTCGAGGTCCATCAAATCGTTGGCAAACTTGGTGCGACGGGCCACGGCCCAGTTGCGGTTGCCGGTGATGGTGTTGATCTCGCCGTTGTGGGCGAGGAAGCGGAATGGCTGGGCGAGCGGCCATTTCGGCAGGGTGTTGGTGGAGAAGCGCTGGTGGAACACGCAGATCGCGGTTTGCAGGCGCTCATCGCTCAGGTCTGGATAAAAGGCGGTCAAGTCCGCCGGCATCATCAGGCCTTTATAAATGATGGTTTTGTGCGAAAAGCTGCAGATGTAGTGGTCGGTGTCGGCGGCGTTGGCCACCGACGAACGACGACGCGAGGTGAACAGCTTGATCGCCATGTCCTGGTCGCTCAGGCCTTCGCCTGCGATGAACACTTGTTCGATCTGCGGCAGGCGCTCCAGGGCCAGACGGCCGAGCACGCTGGTGTCGATTGGCACTTTGCGCCAGCCGACGAGCTGCAGGCCGGCAGCCAGGATTTCGCGGTTCATGTTTTCGCGAGCGGCTTCGGCTTTAACCGGGTCCTGGTTGAAAAACACCATGCCCACGGCGTACTGCTTGGGCAGGTCGACCGCAAATTGCTCTTTTGCGACAGCGCGCAGGAACTGGTCGGGCTTTTGAATCAGCAAGCCGCAACCGTCACCGGTCTTGCCGTCGGCGTTGATCCCACCGCGGTGGGTCATGCAGGTCAGGGCCTCGATGGCCGTTTGCAAAAGGGTGTGACTGGGCTCGCCCTGCATGTGGGCTATCAGGCCGAAACCGCAGTTATCCTTGAATTCATCGGGTTGGTACAGACCTGCTTTCATAGACACTTTCTCACCAGGCTGCCTCTTATAACGAGGCAAATTTCTTTTCAATTCAACCGGTTACCTTCCACGCCGAACGTACGCCGGCTTAGCGGGGGCAAAAGGGAGGTCATTGTACACACCGTCACGAACGCTCACAAATTTAACGACGAAATGTCGCAAATCTATGTCGCATTTATGAAAGGTTTAAAACGATATGCTGTGCTAGTCAAAACTTTTTTAATTTTGACCGCTACGACTCAAAAGCAACGGGCGCAGACACCACAAAGCGCGCGGCCTTCAGGGCTGCACGCTTTTGTAGTTTTTTGAGGTGCCGGGAGAGGCGGCCTGGGTAAGGCCGCCGAATCTTCAGCGAGTTGTTGCCAGTTCCTGTTGGACGCTGGCGACAGTGCGAGGCCAAGGTTTACCAGCCTGAACCTTCGCTGGCAAGGCCTTGATAGCGGATTCAGCTGCTGCACGGCTGGAGAAGTTGCCGTAGGTGATCACGTAGAGAGGCTTGCCGTTGAGCACTTTCTTGAAATAACGGTACTCACCGCCCTGCTCTTTCACGAACGCCTGAGCGTTGGCTTCGGAGCTGGTGCCGAGGATCTGCACCACGAAGTTGCCGGTTGGCTGGCTGGTGTACCAGCTGCTGCCGGCGCCGCCTGCTTTGGCGACGGTCGCCGCAGGTTTCTCGGCAGGCTTGGCGGCCGGTGCCGGCGCTGGCTTGGCGGCTGGCGCGGGTGCGACAGGCTTGGTCACCGGCGCTGGCGCTGGCTTGGCAGTGGCGACAGTCGGTGCAGGGGTCGACTTGGCAACCGGCGCTGCCGGCTGACCGGCTGGCACGCCCGCAGGCGGCGCGGTAGTGGTTACGGTCGGCGGCGTGGCGCTGGAGCCCTCCACCGGCACACCGTCGTCGCCTTCGGAAATGCCACCGGCTTCTTCGGCGAGCGGGCCACGCATTACCGGCTGGCCAACCATCGGCAGGTTGGTCGGTTGGCCGGAGTTGGCGAATTCGACGTTTGGTGTGGGCTTGCCCAGTGGCAACTGCGCCTGTTCGGTTGGCGCGCCGGCGGTGGCGGGCGCCTTGCTACGGCCAGGGATCAACCAGGCGGCGGCGACAGCGACCACGACAACGGCGGAAATAGCCAATACGTGCTTCTTAGGCATAGTAAACCCCATCTTTGGACGCTTAACCGCAGAGCGGCTTGCAATCATGGCTTCGATCAAGGCATCCCGGGCAACCTGGTTGATGGTGCCAGGCCAGCCGTCGGAGCTTTCGTGAATATCAGAGATCTGCGCAGCGGAGAAAAGTTCGATACCGGCCCCGGCGCCCTCAAGGCGTTGCGCCAGGTATTCGCGGGTTTCTTCCTCTTCGTACGGCTGCAATTCGATGACGTGAAACAGCTCCTGATCACCGCTGATCTGTTCCAGATCGGCGATCAACGACGACTCGCCAAACAGGAACACGTGCGGGCGGCCTTCAGGCGTGCCCGCAGCCAGCGCCAACAGCGCTTCCAGGGCGGATTCGTCGAGCTGCTCGGCGTCGTCGACCAGCAAGTAGACTTCCTGGCCGGTCAGGCCCAGCTGCACCACTTGCTTGAGGATCGCGTTCGGCTCGGCATTGGACACGTTCAGCGCCTGGGCCACTTGGCGCAATACGCCCGCCGCGTCACCGGCACCGCGGGCCGACACCACCACGCTCTGTACCGATTGCTTGTTGGTGCTGGCGACCAGTGCCTGGCGCAGCAGGGTCTTGCCGCTGCCCAACGGCCCGGTGACCACCAGCAACAGCTGGCTGTAGCGCGCCAGATGGTGCAACTGGCCAAGCACCGGCTTGCGCTGGGCAGGGAAAAATTTGAAGCCAGGTACCCGCGGAGCAAAAGGGTCGTGGCTTAACTGGTAATGGCCGAGGAACGCCTCGTCGGCATGCAAACTAGTCATCGGGATCTTATTAACCTTTAAGCTGGGCCAGGGCGCGGTAATCCGCTCCCAGCGTGGCCTGTAAAATCTCTTTCGGATAATCGTCGGTCACTACCGCTTCGCCCATGTGGCGCAGCAGCACCAGTCGTAGGCGACCGTCGATCACTTTCTTGTCTATTGCCATATGTTCGAGGAAATCCGCCTCGGTCATCTCCTCAGGAGGAACTACCGGCAAACCGGCGCGCTGGAACAGGCCAATACCCCGATCCCGCTCCTGGGCACTGATCCAGCCCAGGCGTTGCGACATCTCCAACGCCATCACTGTGCCAGCCGCTACGGCTTCCCCATGCAACCACACACCATAGCCCATGTGCGTTTCGATCGCATGGCCGAAGGTGTGACCCAGGTTCAAGGTGGCGCGTACGCCAGACTCCCGCTCGTCGGCATTCACCACCAGCGCCTTGGCGGCGCAGGAGCGGGAAATCGCTTCGGTAAGTGCCACTTGATCCAGAGCGCGCAAGGCGTCCATATGCTCTTCAAGCCAGGTCAGGAACGGCTCGTCGCAGATCAGCCCGTACTTGATGACTTCCGCCAGGCCCGCCGACAGCTCGCGCGGTGGCAGCGTGTTCAGCGTCGCGGTGTCGATCAGCACGGCCTGGGGCTGATAGAACGCACCCACCATGTTCTTGCCCAGCGGGTGGTTGATGCCGGTTTTGCCGCCTACCGACGAATCGACCTGGGACAGCAAGGTGGTCGGCACCTGGATAAAGTCCACGCCGCGCTGATAACAGGCCGCCGCAAAGCCGGCCATGTCGCCGATTACACCGCCGCCCAAAGCGACCACCGTGGTCCGGCGGTCATGACGCGCAGTCAGCAGGCCATCAAAGATCAGTTGCAGGGTTTCCCAGTTCTTGTGGGCCTCGCCGTCAGGCAGGATCACCGAAATCACCGAGTACGCCGCAAGGCTGCGGCTCAGGCGCTCAAGATACAGCGGCGCGACCGTTTCATTGGAGATGATCGCCACTTGCCGACCGGCAATATGCGGGGCGAGCAACTCGGGCAGGTCCAACAAACCCTCACCAATATGGATTGGGTAGCTGCGCTCGCCTAGATCGACCTTAAGTGTCTGCATGTGTCCCCGCGTGAAGATGGATATACGATCGGCAACGCTCGGATCTGACGCTGCCTGATGGCTCTACGCCACACCTCGAAGGCTGTTAGCGCGCCGCCGAGAATAGCGCATTTCGGGTCTGGCTTTAACGGGGTGGCAGCTGCTGTAAACGCTCGAGAATGTCGAGAACGACCATTCGCGGCGGCCGCTCATCGGTTTCCACCACCAGATCGGCAATTTCCCGATACAGCGGATCGCGCAGCGCCAGCAAATCCCGCAGGGTTTTTGCCGGGTCAGCGGTGCGCAACAATGGGCGATTCCGGTCGCGGGCGGTGCGACCCACTTGCTGCTCGACTGACGCATGCAGGTAGACCACGCGCCCACCGGCATGCAGCGCCCGGCGGTTTTCATCGCGCATGACAGCGCCGCCGCCGGTGGCCAATACCAAGCCGTCGCAACCGCACAGCTCGGCAATCATCGCCTGCTCGCGGTCGCGAAAGCCCAGTTCGCCTTCCTTATCGAAGATCCATGGGATATTGGCGCCCGTGCGCAATTCAATTTCCTTGTCGGAATCTTTGAATGGCAGGCGCAGCTCTTTGGCCAGCAAACGGCCGATGGTGCTTTTTCCAGCCCCCATCGGTCCTACAAGAATCAAATTTCGCACAGAATCAACGACTCACAGCAATCGCCTGGTTATTCATAATACGCGGAGTCAGGAATACCAGCAGCTCGGATTTTCTTTCCGCCATCACATCGCGCCGGAAAAGGCGGCCAAGATACGGCACATCGCCTAAAAATGGCACTTTATCTACCACTTTGCTTTGGGTGTTGGAGAAAACGCCACCGATGACGATGGTCTCGCCATCCTTGACCAGCACCTTGGCGTTGACTTCGTTTTTCTTGATCGGCGGCACGTCGTTGAGCTTGTTCAGGTAGTCGGGCTCATCCTTGGTGACCTTGACCTCCATGATCACCCAGCCATCGGGGGTGATTTGCGGGGTCACCTCCAGCGATAGCGAAGCTTCCTTGAACGACACTGAGGTGGCGCCACTGGAGCTGGATTCCTGATAGGGAATCTCGGTGCCCTTGAGGATCCGTGCCGTTTCCTTGTCGGAAGTGACCACCTTGGGCTGTGAGACGATTTCGCCGTTGCCGGTTTTCTCCATGGCCGTCAGTTCAAGGTCCAGCAACAGGTTGTTGGTGATATAGGCGATGCCCAAGCCCGATGTACCGGTGAGCGCCCCCATGTCGACAAATGGCGAACTGACAGGGTTCTGCGGTGGCTCGGCACCGGCGGCCAAGGGTTTGCTGATGCCCCCAGCGCCCCAATTGGCACGGTTGAGTCGCCCTCCCCAGCGCACGCCGAGGCTTTTGTCGTAATCAACATTGGCCTCGACGATCCGTGCCTCGATCATCACTTGGCGCACCGGGACGTCCAGTTGCGCCACAATCCGGCGCAGCTCTTCGAGGCGCTCGCCAGTCTGGTAGGCAATGATGTTATTGGTGCGGTCATCCACTGCCACGGAACCGCGCTCATCGCCGGCGCCTTCAAGGCCTGTCACCGACTGGAACAGCTTGGCCAGGTCCGCCGCCTTGGCGTAGTTGACCTGCAACAGCTCCCGGCGCAAAGGCGCCAGCTCGGCCATCTGCCTGCGCGATTCCAGCGTGAGCAATTCACGCGCAGCCAGCTCATCGGCCGGTGCCACCAGCAAAACGCCGGCCTTCACCCGCTTATCCAGCCCTTTGGTCTGCAATACCAGGTCCAGCGCCTGGTCCCAGGGCACGTCCTTGAGCCGCAAGGTGATGGAGCCTTGCACTTCATCGCTGGCAACCAGATTGAGCCCGGCGACATCGGCAATCTGCTGCAATACCGCGCGCACATCGATGTTCTGGAAGTTGAGGTTCAGCTTGGCGCCGTGGTAGGTGCCTGGCGCCGCACTGCCAGGCGGCGGCAGCTGGATCAGATCCACACGAGTGGGCACAGCGAATGCCGTCGGTGCCGTGAACGCTATCCATAGCGCCACACCGAAGGACGAGAAAGTCCATTTCATTGTTTGATTCCGTTATGAGTTGAGTTTCAACACGAGGGTTCGCGGGCGCTCCAGCCACGCGCCCTGTTTATCGGGGAACAGCTCTGCCAGTTCGATGTAGCCGTCATGAATGGCCGTGACCTTGCCGTGGTTCAGCCCCAGGTAGTCGCCAACGGCCAGCCGGTGCACCGTGGAGGCCACACGCAACAGCGCAAAGCTCTGCTCCCCACGGGACAGCGTACCGACCATCTCGAACTGGTCGATAGCGACCTTTTCCAGGGCGCCGCGGACCCGGGCAAGGTCAGGCGCCAGCACCGGGCGTCCGGGCAGGTGATTAACCTGCAATGCGACCGGCTGGAACGGGTCACGCAGGGAAAATGCGTCGTAGACAAATGCCGGCCTCGACTCGAAAACCGAGTCAGGTTCGCCGCGCAGCGACGTGCTCCGGTAGGTCTTCACCAACATGCCAAGGCGCAGCAACGACCCTTCGGAACGAAGCGTGATGTCATGCACGGTAACAATCCGAGACAAGCCGCCCAACGCACTCACGAAGGTAGCCAGGTCGTGGTAAGCCCCAACCACATCGACCTGCACCGGCTCCTCGATGTAAAACGGCCGAGTTTGCTCGTCCAGCACCGTGACACCTTCAACCACCACGCCGTTGGCAGCCACCAGCCGCGCCATTTCATCCAGCAGGGCTGGCATGTCAGGTGCGCCAGACAACTGCCCTAAGCCCCCATCGGTTTTTTCCTGCATCACCTGAGCCAGGTGGGCGCTGCCCTCAAGGCGGGTGGCCAGATCGACCTTCTGCGCGAGTACCTGTTGTAAGGCCTTTTCCTGCGCCTCCCACTCGTGCAAACGCTCGCGTGACGGGCTCAAATAAACGCTATCGCCCACCGCCAGCACCAAGCCTGCCAGCGCACAGCCCAGCAGAAGCTTGCCCGGCAAGGGCCATTTCGAAGCGTTGTGAGAGAACGTGGAAAAGTCGAGCCTGGGCAGGCTCAAGGCTGAGCCTCGGTGGATTCCCCCTGGCGCACCATCAATTGGAATTCGTTACCGCCACGCTCGCCCTCTGCCCGCACATGCTGAAGCCGAGTGGCGTGGGTGCCTTGCGAGGCTTCCAGGCGGCGCATCAGCTGAGCAATGTCCTGGCTGGACTCGGCACTCCCGCTGACACTGATGGTGTCGCCGTTCGCCACCACTTCATGCAGATGGACACCCTCGGGCACCGCGCGGGCCAGTTGATCAAACATCTGCGCGCTAGAGGAGCGGGCATCATGCAGGTCCTGCACGACTTTCATGCGCGCGGCCAGTTGCTGGCTTTGCTCCTGCAAGTCGCCGATGGTCTTGATGCGCGAATCGACGACAGTCACTTCTTTGCTCAGGTGGTTATTGCGTGCACCCTGCCGGTCGATGGCCTGGTCAATCACCTGGTCCGCCAGCCATAACGCCGCGAAGGCCGCACAGGCGAACGCCAGCAAAAACATCAGAAAGTATTTGCGACGCCGGTCCGCCAGGGCTTGGCGCCAAGGCAAAAGGTTGATTCTTGTCATCAAGCGAAACTCCTCAGGGCCAACCCGCAAGCAATTCCCATCCCGTGGGCATCCACGGCCCATTGTGTGCCATCGACTTGATGACCCGGCGTGAAGCTGGCGAAATCCTGACTGCAAGCGCGCTCCAATGCAAACCCTTCGACATCCACCACCCGTGTCACGAGCCCCGCCAGGGCCAAAACCGCAGTGCGCGCCTCGACCTGCTCCCTCAGGCAGGCAGCCAGTAAAACCTCGACCCGGGCCGGATCCTGGGCCGAAGTGCCACGCACCTGAAAATCGATGGCTACATCATCCAGCGGGTAAGGAATGTACTGATCGGCTTCCATCTGGATCTTCCAGACCATCTCTTCATCACTGAGCCCGGCCTCCATGTCGATGACCCGCGTGATGACCGAAGGGCCCGCCACAGCGACGGCCGCCTGCCGAGCGGACGTACGCAGCCGGGATAACGCCAGGTGCAAGGCCCGCCCTGCCTCTTCAAGGTCCAACAAGGTGCCGTCGACCATCGCATTCGGCGGCAACACCTGGGTGCTGTAGCCCTGCACCCGGTAACCCGCGGCCGAATGGTCCAGCTCTATCAGCTTGATGCCCATGTCATTGATGTCGACGCCCAGCAGGGTGTCGGTTTTGCGCCTGAAAAATCCTTTTCTCATAAAACTCCCCAAAACTTTGCCTGTCATACCGCCTGATTGCCGCCGACCATCGTGCATTCGGTCGACTTGTTTGAGTGGCGTGAATGACGCCCCAAGCCGAAAAATGCTTTAATGCCCAGCGTTTTTTCCCGCTATTTATCTGCTGCTCGGGTCGATCCATCGTTTGCCATGCATGCCCCGACGCCTAACTCATTCTTTTCTCTGGAAATCCAAAAGCCTTGATTCGTCTGCTGAAGTTTTTCGGGTACTCCATTGTCGCGATTGTCTGCGGGCTGCTGCTCGTACTCAGCGGTGCCTACCTCTACCTTAGTCCGGGTTTGCCTTCCGTAGAGGCACTCAGAAGTATCCAGTTGCAGATTCCTTTGCGGGTCTACAGCAGCGACGAAAAACTGATCGCGGAGTTCGGCGAGATGCGCCGCACACCGATCCGTTTCGCCGACATTCCACCCAATTTCATCAATGCCCTGCTGTCGGCAGAAGACGATAATTTCGCCAATCACTACGGCGTTGACCCCAGCAGTCTGGTGCGTGCGGCTACCCAGCTGGTAAAAAGCGGACACATTCAATCCGGTGGCAGCACCATCACCATGCAGGTGGCGAAGAACTTCTTCCTCACCAGCGAGCGCAGTTTTTCGCGCAAGGCCACTGAAATCCTGCTGGCCCTGCAGATCGAACGCCAGCTGACCAAGGACGAGATCCTCGAGCTGTACGTCAACAAGATCTACCTGGGCAACCGCGCCTACGGGATCGAGGCGGCGTCGCAGGTCTACTACGGCAAGTCGATTCGTGACGCCAGCCTGGCGCAAATGGCAATGATTGCCGGCCTGCCCAAGGCCCCTTCGCGCTTTAACCCGCTGGCCAACCCGGCGCGCAGCAAAGAGCGCCGCGACTGGATCCTCGGCCGCATGTACAAGCTGGGCAAGATCGACCAGGCCGCCTATGAAAGCGCCGTGGCCGAACCGCTGAATGCCAGCTACCACGTGCCGACGCCGGAGGTGAACGCACCGTACATCGCTGAAATGGCGCGCGCCGAGATGGTCGGCCGTTACGGCAGCGAGGCCTACACCGAAGGCTTCCGCGTGACCACGACCGTTCCCAGCAACTTGCAGGAAATTGCCAACAACGCGGTACGCGATGGCCTCGTCACCTATGACCAGCGCCACGGCTACCGGGGCCCCGAATCCCGCCTGCCAGGCAAGACTTTGAGCGCCTGGACCACTGAACTGGGCAAACAGCGCCCGATCAGCGGCCTGGAGCCCGCCATCGTCACCCAAGTGAAGAAAGATGGCGTGCAGGTGCTGACCCGCTCCGGCGAAGCGCATGTGGCGTGGGACAGCATGAAGTGGGCACGTCCCTTCCTGAACACCAACAGCATGGGCCCGATGCCCAAGCAGCCGTCGGACGTGGCACAGGTGGGTGATTTGATCCGCGTGCAACGCCAGAAAGACGACAGCCTGAAATTCAGCCAGGTCCCTGTGGCCCAAGGCGCGCTGGTGTCCCTGGACCCGCAGAACGGTGCGATCCGCGCCCTGGTCGGCGGTTTTGCCTTCGAGCAGAGCAACTACAACCGTGCCATCCAGGCCAAGCGCCAGCCGGGCTCGAGCTTCAAGCCGTTCGTCTACAGCGCCGCACTGGATAACGGCTACACCGCCGCCAGCCTGGTCAACGACGCCCCGATCGTGTTTGTCGACGAGTACCTGGACAAGGTCTGGCGCCCGAAGAACGACACCAACACCTTCCTCGGCCCGATCCGCATCCGCGAGGCGCTGTACAAGTCGCGTAACCTGGTGTCGATCCGCCTGCTGCAGGCGATGGGCGTGGGCAAAACTATCGACTACATGACGCGTTTTGGCTTCAACAAGTCGGACCTGCCGCCCAACCTGTCCCTGGCGCTGGGCACCGCGACTCTCACGCCGATGGAGATCGCCACGGGCTGGAGCACCTTTGCCAACGGCGGCTACAAGATCTCACCGTACCTGATCGACAAGATCGAAAGCCGCAATGGCGACACCCTGTTTACCGCCAACCCTCCGCGCGTGCCGGGTGACGTGGTCAACGGCGTGGCGGCGCCTGATGGCATCGCGGCGCCCAGCAACGGCGGCATCACCATCGAGCCGACACCGGGCGCAGCGCCAGCCACACCGAACACCTCCGCCGCAAACGAGCCACAAACGCCAGCAGTCGCTGAACGCGTAGTGGATGGCCGCACCACGTATATCCTCAACAGCATCCTGGAAGACGTGATCAAGAAAGGCACCGGCCGTCGCGCCCTGGCGCTGGGCCGTGCGGACATCGCCGGCAAGACCGGTACCACCAACGACTCCAAGGACGCCTGGTTCTCCGGCTACAACGCCGACTACGTGACCACCGTGTGGACCGGCTACGACCAGCCGGAAAGCCTGGGTCGCCGCGAGTTTGGTGGCACCGTCGCGCTGCCGATCTGGATGAGCTACATGGGCGCGGCCTTGAAAGACAAGCCGCTGCACACCCAGCCTGAGCCTGAAGGCATTCTCAGCCTGCGGATTGACCCGGTGAGTGGCCGTGCGGCTTCGCCAAGCACGCCGAACGCGTACTTCGAGCTGTTCAAGAGCGAAGACACGCCGCCGTCGGTCAACGAACTGGGCAATGGCGTTGCGCCGGGCAGCCCGCTGCCGGCGGATGAAGGGGCGCCGATCGATTTGTTCTGATCGCGACCTCAAGCCGATGAGATGCAACATGTGGGAGGGGGCTTGCCCCCGATAGCGAACTTTCAGCCAATGAATCCGCTGACTGATACACCGCAATCGGGGGCAAGCCCCCTCCCACATTTGGATGTCTAAACAGCTCCAGTTAAATCGCAGGTAATAAAAAGCCCCGACTCGCAAGAGCCGGGGCTTTTTGTTGGTGCGCTACAACGACTTAGCCGTTGAACACATCATCCACGCTTTGCAGCGGGTAGTGCTTCGGATACGGCAGGGTCGCCACACCGGTCTCGATCGCGGCTTTGGCCACGGCATCGGAGATCAGGGTGATCAGGCGCTTATCCATTGGTTTAGGAATGATGTACTCACGGCCGAACGCCAGTGGAGCACCACCGTACGCATCGCATACATCCTGAGGCACCGGCAGTTTGGCCAGTTCACGCAGGGCATTGGCCGCAGCCACTTTCATCTCTTCGTTGATGCGCTTGGCGCGAACGTCCAGGGCACCGCGGAAGATGAACGGGAAGCCCAGTACGTTGTTGACCTGGTTCGGGTAGTCCGAACGGCCGGTGGCCATGATCACGTCGTTACGGGTGGCGTGGGCCAGTTCCGGGGAGATTTCCGGATCAGGGTTGGAGCAGGCGAACACGATCGGGTTGGCCGCCATCGACTTGAGGCCTTCGGCGCTCAGCAGGTTCGGGCCAGACAGGCCAACGAACACGTCTGCACCGTCAAGGGCGTCAGCCAGGGTGCGCTTGTCGGTGGCGTGGGCAAACATCGCCTTGTACTGGTTCAGGTCGGTACGCTCGGACTGAACAACGCCCTTGCTGTCGACCATGAAGATGTTTTCCAGCTTGGCGCCCATGCTCACCAGCAATTTCATGCAGGAGATGGCTGCAGCGCCGGCACCCAGGCAGACGATTTGCGCGTCAGCCAGGGTTTTGCCGGCGATTTCCAGGGCGTTGATCATGCCGGCCGCGGTAACGATCGCAGTGCCGTGCTGGTCATCGTGGAATACCGGAATGTCGCACTGCTCGATCAGGGCCTTTTCGATCTCGAAGCACTCAGGTGCCTTGATGTCTTCCAGGTTGATGCCACCGAACGTGATGGAAATGCGCTTTACGGTGTCGATGAAAGCCTGCGGGCTTTCGGAATCGACTTCGATGTCGAAAACGTCGATGCCGGCAAAGCGCTTGAACAGCACGCCTTTACCTTCCATGACTGGCTTGGACGCCAATGGGCCAAGGTTGCCCAGGCCGAGAATCGCGGTGCCATCGGAAATCACTGCAACCAGGTTGCCTTTGCCGGTGTACTTGTACGCCAGTTCAGGGTCGCGGGCGATTTCACGTACGGGCTCGGCAACGCCAGGGCTGTAGGCCAGCGACAGGTCGCGGGCGGTGGCAGTGGCTTTGGTGAGCTCTACACTCAGCTTTCCTGGACGAGGATGGGCATGATATTCGAGAGCGGCAGTTTTCAAATCAGACATATCGGCATTCCGCTTTTACTGTTGGTCGACGGACCGCCGAGGATACGCGTGTCGCAAAGTCCCTACAAGACTGGGCAGTCACAGGTGTCAAGGGCCCTGCGCTACGACTTTTGGCCAAGAGCCACGGGATACAAGGGCTCAACTGTTCACAATCGCATTAAAAAATGTCTACAATTTTTTTATTAAAAATGATTTGAATCACGCGCGACCAAATTGCAGGCACAAAAAAGGCGTCCCAAAGGACGCCTTCTTCAACAGCTGACAAAAACCCGGAGGGCTTTTGAGCCTTACTCTGCTGGAGTAGCAGGCTTCTTGCCGAAAGCACCAAAGCGATCTGCGAAGCGCTGTACACGGCCGCCGGTGTCCAGAGTTTTCTGCTTACCGGTGTAGAACGGGTGGCACTCGTTGCATACGTCAGTACCCAGTGGCTTGCACAGGTTCGAACGTGTTTCGAACTTGTTGCCGCAGCTGCAGGTTACTTCGATGGTTTCGTACGCTGGATGGATATCGGCTTTCATGGTGACTTCCTCGGGCTAGCGTGCCGCCACTCGACACTATTGTCGAATACCGCACGTAATTAGGCCGCGGATTCTACCAGACCTTTTTAAACGCGCAAGCGGCGCTTCCGGCCGATTGCCCACATATAAGCCCCTTTCATCAGAAAAACCCCCGACACACCACGATCAATATGGGAGCCGGGTTGTGTTGTGGCGAGCAGGCTCGCCCTGCGCTGGGCTGCAAAGCAGCCCCAATAAAGCTAGTGCGATTTTGCAGTTGAAACTTGCTGCGGGCATCGGGGCCGCTGCGCGCCCCAGCGCAGGGCAAGCCTGCTCGCCACAAAAGGCCCAGCGCCCACAGAAGCGCTGCCTCGTGCAGTAGAGACAGGACACCTCTACCGCAGGTCTGCTAGGCTCCCGCCCCTGCGCCACCGCCTGCCTATATATGAGACTCCCCGCGTGCCCGACGCCATTTTGCGCCTAGCCCTGCCCTCGCCCCTGCGCCGTCTGTTCGACTACCGAGCCCCCGCCGGCGTGCTGCGGGCGCAGTTGCAGCCAGGCATGCGCGTGCGCGTGCCGTTCGGGCGCCGGGAAATGATCGGCATTCTGGTGGAAGTCGCCGACCACAGCGAAGTACCCGCAGAAAAGCTCAAGCCGGCCATCGCGATCCTCGACGCCACTGCGCCGCTGCCACCGGCCCTGTTCAAGCTGTGCCTGTGGACCGCCCAGTATTATCAGCACAGTTTGGGCGATACCTTGAGCTGGGCGCTGCCGGTGCTGCTGCGTCAGGGCGAGCTGGCCGAGGCACGCCAGGAGCGCTTCTGGTCGATGGTGCCCGGCGCGCGCCTCGATGACCCGCGCATCGCACGCGCGCCGCGCCAGCGTGAAGCCCTGGCCACGCTGGCGCAGCATCCCCACGGCGTGGCGCATCAGCTATTGAGCAAGCTGATGCTGAGCAAGGACAGCCTCGACCTGCTGCTGGCCAAGGGCTTGGTGCAGGTGGAAATCCGCAAGCACGCCCCCGACCCACGCCACGAACACTGGCTGGCCCAGCCCGAACTGCCGCTGAACACCGAGCAACGTGCTGCCTATGAAGCGATTCGCGCAGGCTTCGACAGCTTCCACGCGTTCCTGCTGGCGGGCGTGACGGGCAGCGGCAAGACCGAAGTCTATCTGCAGCTCATCCGCGAAACCCTGCAGGCCGGCAAGCAGGCGCTGGTGCTGATCCCCGAGATCAACCTGGGCCCGCAAACCCTGGCGCGTTTCGAGCAGCGCTTCAACGCGCGCATCGCCCTGGTGCATTCGGCGGTCAACGACCGCGAGCGCCTGGAGTCCTGGCTGGCCGCGCGGGACGGCGAAGCCGACATTATTATCGGCACCCGCTCGGCGTTGTTCACGCCGATGAAGAACCCCGGGCTGATCATCATCGACGAGGAGCACGACGGCTCCTATAAACAGCAGGAAGGCCTGCGCTACCACGCCCGCGACCTGGCGCTGGTGCGCGCACGCCAGGAAGACATCCCGATTGTGCTGGGCTCGGCCACGCCGTCCCTGGAAAGCCTGCACAACGCCTACACCGGCCGTTACGGGCTGCTGCGCCTGAATGAGCGTGCAGGCGGCGCCAAGCAACCGCGCTTCCTGCGCCTGGATGTAAAAAGCCGTCCACTGGACAGCGGCATTTCCGGGCCGATGCAGCAAGCCATTGGCCAGACCCTCGCCGCCGGCCAGCAAGTGCTGGTGTTTCTCAACCGCCGAGGGTTTGCGCCGACGTTGCTGTGCCATGACTGCGGCTGGATGTCCGAGTGCGAGCGCTGCGATGCGCGCATGACCGTGCACCAGCGCCACGGCGAGCTGCGCTGCCATCACTGCGGCCATGTGGAGCGGGTGCCGCGCCACTGCCCGCAGTGCGGCAAAGTGGATTTGCGCCCAGTGGGCGCGGGCACCGAGCGCGCCGAAGAGCGCCTGGGCATCCTGTTTCCGGACTACCCGGTGCTGCGGGTCGACCGCGACAGCACCTCGCGCAAAGACGCGATGAACCAGCTGTTCGCAACCATCCAGAAAGGCCAGCCGTGCATCCTGATCGGCACGCAGATGCTTGCCAAGGGGCACCACTTTCCACGGGTGACACTGGTGTCGATCCTGGATGCCGACGGCGGCCTATTCTCCGGTGATTTCCGCGCCAGCGAGCGCATGGCGCAGCTGATCGTGCAGGTCGCAGGCCGCGCCGGGCGCGCTGAAGAACCGGGCAAAGTGATTATCCAGACGCACCTGGCCGACCATCCGCTGCTGATCCAGCTGACAGAACAAGGCTACTTCGCCTTCGCCGAGCAGGCGCTGAGCGAACGTCGCTCCGCCGGCTTGCCGCCCTTCTCACACCTTGCACTGTTGCGGGCCGAAGCCCATAAACCGGGGCAGGCGGAAGGTTTTCTGGATGAGGCGTGCAGCGCCGCCGAACGTTTGCTCGGCGAACTGGGTCTGACCGGCATCGAATTGCTCGGCCCGGTGCCTGCGCCCATGGAGCGCCGCGCCGGGCGTTATCGCGCTCAGCTACTCTTGCAGGCAACGTCCCGCGCGCCCCTGCATCGACTATTAAGTAGCTGGTTGCTTGCTCTGGAGCAAATGCCCAGTGGCCGCCAGGTGCGATGGTCATTGGATGTGGACCCGGTAGATTTGTATTGATCACAGGCAAGCCAGCGCCCACATTTGAAATGTGAACACCTTTAAATGTGGGAGCGGGCTTGCCCGCGATGAGGCCCGCAGGTCCGCCATCTGGTCTGAACGGTTGGCAAGCCCGCCCTCGCCACGGATAATGCCCAGTTTTTCCACCTGCGCATCGCGCGCCGCCGCTTGCGGTCGAAAGAGAACACCATGAAAGACACCATTCGCCAGCTGATCCAACAAGCCCTCACCCAACTCGTCAACGAAGGTGTGTTGCCTGAAGGCCTGACGCCGGCGATCCAGGTGGAAAACACGCGCGACAAGACCCACGGTGACTTCGCCAGCAACATCGCGATGATGCTGTCCAAGCCTGCGGGCATGAAGCCGCGCGACCTGGCGGAAAAAATCATTGCCGCGCTGCCGGCTGACGACAGCGTCACCAAGGCCGAAATCGCCGGCCCAGGCTTCATCAACTTCTTCCAGAACACCCAGGCCCTGGCCTCGCGCCTGGACGCCGCCCTGGCCGACGCCAGGATCGGCGTGCGCAAGGCCGGCCCGCTGCAGCGCGTGGCTATCGACCTGTCGGCACCCAACCTGGCCAAAGAGATGCACGTCGGCCACTTGCGTTCGACCATCATCGGCGACGGCGTGGCGCGGGTGCTGGAGTTCCTCGGCGACACCGTGATCCGTCAAAACCACGTGGGCGACTGGGGCACCCAGTTCGGCATGCTGATGGCCTACCTGCAGGAAAACCCGATCACCAGCAACGAGCTGGCCGACCTGGAAAACTTCTACCGCGCCGCTAAAAAGCGTTTTGACGAATCCGAAGAATTCGCCGACCGCGCCCGTGGCCTGGTGGTCAAGCTGCAAGCCGGTGACGAGGAATGCCTGGCGTTGTGGGGCCGCTTCCGCGAGATCTCGCTTTCGCACTGCCAGGAAATCTACGAACTGCTCAACGTAAAACTGACCATGGCCGACGTGATGGGCGAAAGCGCCTACAACGACGACCTGATCAACGTGGTCAACGACCTCAAGGCCAAAGGCCTGCTGGTCGAGAGCAACGGCGCACAGTGCGTGTTCCTCGAAGAATTCAAGACCGCCGACGGCGAGCCGCTGCCGGTGATCATCGTCAAGGCCGATGGCGGCTACCTCTATGCCACCACCGACCTGGCGGCCGTGCGCTACCGCAGCGGCGTGCTCAAGGCCGACCGCGCGCTGTATTTCGTCGACCAGCGCCAGGCCCTGCACTTCCAGCAGGTGTTTGAAGTGGCACGCCGCGCAGGTTTCGTCACCCACCCGATGCACATGGAACACATGGGCTTCGGCACCATGAACGGCGCCGATGGCCGCCCGTTCAAGACCCGCGACGGCGGCACCGTGAAGCTGATCGACCTGCTGAACGAAGCCCAGGAACGTGCCTACAACCTGGTGAAGGAAAAGAACCCGGAACTGGCCGAAGCCGAGCTGCGCAACATCGCCCGCGTGGTGGGCATTGGCGCGGTGAAATACGCCGACCTGTCCAAGCACCGCACCAGCGACTACAGCTTCAACTTCGAACTGATGCTCAACTTTGAAGGCAACACCGCGCCGTACCTGCTGTACGCGTACACTCGCGTCGCCGGTGTGTTCCGCAAGCTGGGCAAGGACTTCAGCGAAGTTGAAGGCCAGATCGTGCTGGATGCCGCGCATGAACAGGAACTGGCGGCCAAACTGGCGCAATTCGGCGAAGTGCTGAACAGCGTCGGTGAGAAAGGCACGCCACATATCCTGTGCACCTATTTGTACGAAGTCGCCGGTCTGTTCTCCAGCTTCTACGAGAACTGCCCGATCCTCACCGCCGACGACGAAGCCCAAAAGCAAAGTCGCCTGCGCCTCGCCGCACTGGCTGGACGGACCCTCAAGCAAGGCCTGGAACTGTTAGGCCTGGAAACCCTGGAGCGTATGTAAGTTGGCTGCCAAGAAAAAACCTGCACCCAAGCGCGGCGCCAGCCGCTATCAAGCCCCGGCAAAGAAGCCTATTCCGGGCTGGTTGTGGATGGCCATCGGCCTGGCGGTCGGTGCGTTCGTCGTGATCCTGATGAAGCTGGAGCCGGGCAAGGGCGATGACGTCAAGCGCGTCAAGCAAGAGCAGCAGAAGGCCACGAAAATGGCTGAAGCCAACAAGACGGCGCCAAGCCCGACTGCACCGGTGAAGCCGAAATACGACTTCTACACGCTGCTGCCAGAATCGGAAGTGATTGTGCCGCCCGACGCCGTGCCGGAGAAAACCCTGCCGACGCCGCAAGTGCCGACCACGCCGGTGACGCCAGCGGAAGCGGCGAAAATCGACACCGCGCGGGCGCAAGCTGCGCTGGCCGGGATCACCCCGCCGCCGCCGCCGCCCGTGGCCACCACCAAGGCTGCGCCGGTGACCAAGTTCTTCCTGCAAGCGGGCTCGTTCCCGAAACAGGCGGACGCGGATCGCGTGCGTGCGCAGATCATCCTGCTGGGCCAGGCGGTGACGGTGGAGTCCGGCACGGTGAAGGATGCGACCTGGTATCGCGTGCTGGTGGGGCCGTTCAGCAACCGTGAACAGCTGACCGTGGCGCAGAAGCAACTGGCCGGCGCAGGGTTTAGCAACCTGTTGTTACAACAACGCCAGAGCCGCTGATTCAGAGTCAACGCGGATCAAAATGTGGGAGGGGGCTTGCCCCCGATAGCGGTAGATCAGTCACTATTTTTGGCGACTGATGCACCGCCATCGGGGGCAAGCCCCCTCCCACATTCGGTTTTGCGGTGTGCTTGAGAAGGTGTAAGACCTATAAACACCGCCCGTCCGCCATAACCCTCTACGGTTGAAATCCCTCCCGCCACCCCCATATGAGATTCCATCAGGGCATTTTCGCCCCGCTGCGTGGAGACTCTCCCCTTGACCACCATCGTTTCAGTACGTCGCCACGGCAAAGTCGTCATGGGCGGCGACGGCCAGGTTTCCCTTGGCAACACCGTGATGAAAGGCAACGCCAAAAAGGTGCGTCGTCTATACCACGGTCAGGTTCTCGCGGGCTTTGCCGGCGCTACCGCCGACGCCTTCACTCTCTTCGAGCGTTTCGAGGGCCAGCTGGAAAAACACCAGGGCCACCTCGTTCGCGCTGCTGTCGAACTCGCCAAAGAATGGCGTACCGACCGCTCCCTCAGCCGCCTGGAAGCCATGTTGGCCGTCGCCAACAAAGACGCGTCCTTGATCATCACCGGTAATGGCGATGTGGTTGAGCCTGAACATGGCCTGATCGCCATGGGTTCCGGCGGCGGTTATGCCCAAGCGGCGGCCAGCGCCTTGCTGAAGAAAACCGACCTGTCGGCCCGTGAAGTCGTCGAGACTGCCTTGGGCATTGCCGGCGACATCTGCGTGTTCACCAACCACAACTTCACCATTGAGGAGCAGGACCTCGCCGAGTAAGCCGTAGGCTTATTCCCGCTTGAGGCCGCCAAACACTATGTCCATGACTCCCCGCGAAATCGTCCATGAACTTAACCGCCATATCATCGGCCAGGACGATGCCAAGCGCGCCGTTGCCATTGCGCTGCGTAACCGCTGGCGCCGGATGCAATTGCCGGAAGAATTGCGCGTTGAAGTAACGCCGAAGAACATCCTGATGATCGGCCCGACCGGCGTCGGTAAAACCGAAATCGCCCGGCGCCTGGCCAAACTGGCCAACGCCCCGTTCATCAAGGTCGAAGCCACCAAGTTCACCGAAGTGGGCTATGTGGGCCGCGACGTCGAGTCGATCATCCGTGACCTGGCCGACGCCGCCTTGAAGCTGCTGCGCGAACAGGAAATGACCAAGGTCAGCCACCGCGCCGAAGACGCCGCCGAAGAACGTATCCTCGACGCCCTGCTGCCACCGGCACGCATGGGCTTTAACGAAGACGCCGCGCCGTCGTCCGATTCCAATACCCGTCAGCTGTTCCGCAAGCGCCTACGTGAAGGCCAGCTGGACGACAAGGAAATCGAGATCGAAGTCGCCGAAGTGTCTGGCGTGGATATTTCTGCACCGCCTGGCATGGAAGAAATGACCAGCCAGCTGCAGAACCTGTTCGCCAATATGGGCAAGGGCAAGAAGAAAAGCCGCAAGCTCAAGGTGAAAGAAGCGCTGAAACTGGTGCGCGACGAGGAAGCCGGTCGCCTGGTGAATGAGGAAGAACTCAAGGCCAAGGCGCTGGAAGCGGTCGAGCAGCACGGCATCGTGTTTATCGACGAGATCGACAAGGTGGCCAAGCGCGGTAACTCTGGTGGCGTCGACGTGTCCCGCGAGGGCGTACAGCGCGACCTGCTGCCGCTGATCGAAGGCTGCACCGTGAACACCAAGCTGGGTATGGTCAAGACCGACCACATCCTGTTTATCGCCTCCGGTGCATTCCACCTGAGCAAGCCAAGCGATCTGGTGCCGGAGCTGCAGGGCCGTCTGCCGATTCGTGTGGAACTCAAGGCGCTGACCCCCGGCGACTTCGAACGCATCCTCAGCGAGCCGCATGCCTCGCTTACCGAGCAGTACCGTGAGCTGCTGAAAACCGAAGGCTTGGCGATCGAGTTCCTGCCGGACGGGATCAAGCGCCTGGCAGAGATTGCCTGGCAGGTTAACGAGAAGACCGAGAACATCGGTGCGCGTCGTCTGCACACCTTGCTTGAGCGCCTGCTCGAGGAAGTGTCTTTCAGCGCTGGCGACATGGCCGGTGCGCAGAATGGCGAAGCGATCAAGATCGACGCCGACTACGTCAACAGCCACCTGGGCGAATTGGCGCAGAACGAAGATCTGTCTCGTTATATCCTGTAAGCCTTTTAGAAAAAGGCGTATGTAGGAGCCTGGCTTTTGTGGGAGCTGGCTTGCCTGCGATAGCATCACCTCAGTGTTTCTGAAACACCGAGGTGCCTGCATTGCGGGCAAGCCCGGCTCCCACAGAAGCCCTCCCACATTTTTGAGCCGGTTTCTTCAGGATTATTATCAATGTCGAAATTTCCTACTGCTGTAAACCTGCACAAAACCTCCAACACCCTCGGTCTCACCTACGGGCCCGACGAGGTCTACCAGCTCCCCGCCGAACTATTGCGCACCCACTCGCCTTCCGCCGAGGTCCAGGGCCACGGCAAACCCATCCTGCAATTCGGCAAGATCAACGTCAGGCTGATCAAGGTAGAACCGGCCGGTCAGTACGCACTGAAATTGACCTTCGACGACGGCCATGACAGCGGACTGTTCACCTGGGACTACCTCTACCAGTTGGCCGTACGCCAGGAAGCCCTGTGGGCCGACTATCTTGCTGAGCTCAAAGCAGCCGGTAAAACCCGCGACCCGAGCGAGTCGGTCGTGCGGCTGATGCTCTAACTCAGGCGTCTTGCTCTTTAGAGGGCATTTTCTAATTTCATCTGCTTGAATGCCCTGTCGCGTGGTCAACGATTGGCCCGCTTGCGAAAAAAATTAAACTCGGGTAACCAATGGAACTGGCAAGTTCCCTGCATTTGACGATGCGGTATCAACGGTCACCCGAGTCGCAGTACCAGGCTGGTGTCGTGTATCGAAATTGGGTGCGCAGCAATCGCCGGTACTCGTCTTTCGGACAATGGAGCGTCGTAGATGAGTAACAAGAATAACGATGACTTGAAACGCCAGGCCTCTGAAAACACCCTGGGGCTGAACCCGATCATCGCGTTACGAAAAAAGGACTTACTCGCTTCGGCGAAGATGGTGCTGACCCAAGCCATCAAGCAACCGTTACACAGCGTCAAACACGTCGCGCATTTCGGTGTTGAGTTGAAGAACGTGATGTTCGGCAAATCCGCGCTTGTGCCTGAAGGCGATGACCGTCGCTTCAGCGACCCGGCGTGGAGCCAGAACCCGCTCTACAAACGCTACCTGCAAACCTACCTGGCGTGGCGCAAGGAACTGCACGACTGGATCGGCGACAGCAACCTGTCGGATCAAGACATCAGCCGCGGCCACTTCGTGATCAACCTGATGACCGAAGCCATGGCCCCCACCAACAGCGCGGCCAACCCGGCGGCGGTCAAACGCTTCTTTGAAACCGGCGGCAAAAGCCTGCTCGATGGCTTGTCCCATCTGGCCAAGGACATGGTGCATAACGGCGGCATGCCGAGCCAGGTCAACATGGGTGCCTTCGAAGTGGGCAAGACCCTGGGCACCACCGAAGGCGCCGTGGTCTTTCGCAACGACGTGCTGGAGCTGATCCAGTACAAGCCGATCACCGAGCAGGTGCACGAGCGCCCACTGCTGGTGGTGCCGCCGCAGATCAACAAATTCTATGTATTCGACCTGAGCCCGGAGAAGAGCCTGGCGCGCTTCTGCCTGCGTAATGGCCAGCAGACGTTTATCGTCAGCTGGCGCAACCCGACCAAGGCCCAGCGCGAGTGGGGCCTGTCGACCTATATCGAGGCGCTCAAGGAAGCGGTCGATGTGGTCACGGCGATTACCGGCAGCAAAGACATCAACATGCTCGGCGCCTGCTCCGGCGGCATCACCTGCACCGCGCTGCTGGGCCACTACGCGGCGCTTGGGGAGAAGAAGGTCAACGCCCTGACCCTGTTGGTGAGCGTGCTCGACACCACCCTGGACACCCAGGTGGCGCTGTTCGTCGACGAACAGACCCTGGAGGCGGCCAAGCGCCACTCCTACCAGGCCGGCGTGCTGGAAGGCCGCGATATGGCCAAGGTGTTTGCCTGGATGCGCCCCAACGACCTGATCTGGAACTACTGGGTCAATAACTACCTGCTGGGCAACGAGCCGCCGGTGTTCGACATCCTCTTCTGGAACAACGACACCACGCGTTTGCCGGCCGCCTTCCATGGCGATTTGATTGAGCTGTTCAAGAACAACCCGCTGGTGCGTGCCAACGCCCTGGAAGTGTGCGGCACGCCGATCGACCTCAAGCAGGTTACCGCCGACATCTACTCCCTGGCCGGCACCAACGACCACATCACGCCGTGGCAATCCTGCTACAAGTCGGCGCAGTTGTTTGGCGGCAAGGTCGAGTTTGTGTTGTCCAGCAGTGGGCATATCCAGAGCATCCTCAACCCACCGGGCAACCCCAAGGCGCGCTACCAGACCAGCGATGGCCTGGCGGGCAAGGCGCTGGAATGGCAGGAAAATGCGACCAAACACACTGACTCGTGGTGGCTGCATTGGCAGGTGTGGCAGGCAGAGCGGGCGGGCAAGTTGAAGAAAGCTCCGACAATTTTGGGTAACAAAACCTATGCCGCAGCTGAGGCGGCGCCGGGTACATACGTTCACGAAAGGTAGGCTGGAATGGGATCAAATGTGGGAGCTGGCTTGCCTGCGATGGCATCCACTCGGTAGGCCTGATACACCGCAGCGCCTGCATCGCAGGCAAGCCAGCTCCCACATTGACCATGTTCCCGCAGGGAAATAGCGCCATTTTGCAGGGTAAGCCCATGCCGCAACCGTTCATCTTCCGTACCATCGACCTGGATGGCCAAGCCATCCGCACGGCGGTACGCCCGGGCAAGCCTCACTTGACGCCGTTGCTGATTTTCAACGGCATCGGCGCCAACCTTGAGCTGGTGTTTCCGCTCGTCCAGGCGCTGGACCCGGACCTGGAAGTGATCGCCTTCGATGTGCCCGGCGTCGGTGGTTCCTCGACGCCGAGTCGGCCCTATCGCTTTCCTGGCCTGGCCAAACTCACCGCGCGCATGCTCGATTACCTCGACTACGGCCAAGTGAATGCCGTGGGTGTGTCCTGGGGCGGCGCGCTCGCGCAGCAGTTCGCCTATGACTACCCGGAGCGCTGCAAAAAACTCATCCTCGCCGCCACCGCCGCCGGTGCATTTATGGTGCCGGGCAAGCCCAAGGTGCTGTGGCTGATGGCAAGCCCACGGCGCTATATCCAACCGTCCCACGTGGTGCGCATCGCGCCGATGATTTATGGCGGCTCGTTCCGGCGTGACGCGAAACTGGCCGCCGAGCACGCCAGCAAAGTGCGCTCGGCCGGCAAGCTCGGCTATTACTGGCAGCTGTTCGCCGGGCTGGGCTGGACCAGCATTCACTGGCTGCACAAGATCCGCCAACCCACGCTGGTGCTGGCGGGCGACGACGACCCGCTGATTCCGCTGATCAATATGCGCATGCTGGCCTGGCGGATTCCCAACGCGCAGTTGCACATCATCGATGACGGTCACCTGTTCCTGATCACCCGGGCCGAAGCCGTGGCGCCGATCATCATGAAGTTTCTCGAAGAGGAGCGCCTGCGGGCCGTGATTCACCCGCGACCGGCCGTGTAAGGACCGCACCGCCGCGCAACTTGCCGAGAACCGACTATGGTTCTGAATTGGCGTGCCCGTTGTTGCCTTGACGAAGGAGTGTTGGCTCATGCGAGAAAGACCCGTGACGAACCCGGCGCCCACCCCTGCCGTGTTCATCAACGCGCAAAATGCAATCACCGGCCTGCGCGGTCGGGATTTGCTGGCGACCCTGCGCAGCGTCGCCGCCCACGGCTTGCGCAACCCGGTGCACACCGCGCGCCACGCCCTGGCGCTGAGTGGTCAGCTGGGCCGCGTGCTGCTGGGCGAAACCGTGCATGAGCCCAACCCCAACGACGCGCGCTTCATTGACCCGACCTGGAAGCTCAACCCGTTGTACCGCCGCAGCCTGCAAGCCTATTTGAGCTGGCAGAAACAAACCCGCCACTGGATCGACGACAGCACCCTCAACCCTGACGATCGCGCCCGCGCGCACTTTGCGTTCTCGCTGCTCAACGATGCGGTGTCGCCCTCCAACACCTTGCTCAACCCATTGGCCGTCAAGGAACTGCTCAACTCCGGCGGCAACAGCGTGGTGCGCGGCGTGAGCAACCTGGTTGATGATTTGCTGCACAACAACGGCCTGCCCCGCCAGGTCAGCAAGCATGCGTTCGAAGTCGGCAAGACCGTGGCGACCACACCCGGCTCGGTGGTGTTTCGCAACGAGCTGCTGGAGCTGATCCAGTACAAACCCATGAGCGAAAAACAGTACGCCAAGCCGCTGCTGATCGTGCCGCCGCAAATCAACAAGTACTACATTTTTGACCTCAGCCCAGCCAACAGCTTTGTGCAGTACGCACTGAAAAACGGCCTGCAGACGTTTATGGTCAGCTGGCGCAACCCGGATGTGCGTCACCGTGAATGGGGCCTGTCCACCTACGTCGCCGCGCTGGAGGAAGCGCTGAACGTGTGCCGCGCGATTACCGGGGCCCGCGAAGTCAACCTGATGGGCGCCTGCGCGGGTGGCCTGACCATCGCCGCACTGCAAGGCCATCTGCAAGCCAAGCGCCAGTTGCGACGCATCTCCAGCGCCAGCTACCTGGTGAGCCTGCTGGACAGCCAGATCGACAGCCCCGCCACTCTGTTCGCCGATGAGCAGACCCTGGAAGCCGCCAAGCGCCGTTCCTACCAGCAAGGCGTGCTCGACGGCCGGGACATGGCCAAGGTGTTTGCCTGGATGCGCCCCAACGACCTGATCTGGAACTACTGGATCAACAATTACCTGCTGGGCAAGGAGCCGCCGGCGTTCGACATCCTGTACTGGAACAACGACAACACGCGCCTGCCTGCCGCGCTGCATGGCGACTTGCTGGACTTCTTCAAGCACAACCCTTTGAGCCATCCCGGTGGCCTGGAGGTGTGCGGCACGCCTATCGACTTGCAGAAGGTCACGGTGGACAGCTTCAGCGTGGCGGGCATCAACGACCACATCACGCCGTGGGATGCGGTGTATCGCTCCACGCAATTGCTGGGCGGTGAGCGGCGCTTCGTGCTGTCCAACAGCGGGCATGTGCAGAGCATCCTCAACCCGCCGGGCAACCCCAAGGCCAATTACGTCGAAAACCTCAAGCTGAGCAGCGACCCGCGAGCCTGGTACTACGACGCCCACCACGTCGAAGGCAGCTGGTGGCCGCAGTGGCTGGAGTGGATTCAACAACGCTCCGGCGTGCAGCGCGAAACCCTCACCGCCCTGGGCAACCAGAATTACCCACCGATGGAAGCGGCGCCGGGCACTTACGTGCATGTGCGCTGAGCTCAACGATCACATTAAGAAGACTGGATGAAGACCCGCGACCGTATCCTTGAATGTGCCTTGCAGTTGTTCAACCACAAGGGCGAACCGAACGTGTCGACCATGGAGGTAGCCAATGAAATGGGGATCAGCCCCGGCAACCTCTACTACCACTTCCATGGCAAGGAGCCGTTGGTGCTCGGGTTGTTCGAGCGCTTTCAGAATGAACTGGCGCCGCTGCTTGACCCGCCGGCGGACGCGCAGCTCAGCGCCGAGGATTACTGGCTGTTCCTGCACCTGATCGTCGAGCGCATGGCCCATTACCGGTTCCTGTTTCAGGACCTGTCAAACCTCGCGGGGCGCCTGCCAAAGCTGGCCAAGGGCATTCGCACCTTGCTCACGGCGCTCAAGCGCACGCTGGCGTCGCTGCTTGCGCGCTTGAAGGCGGCGGGGCAGTTGGTCAGTGATACCCAGGCACTGGGGCAATTGGTAGAGCAGATCACCCTGACGCTGCTGTTTTCGCTGGACTACCAGCGCATCCTCGACCGAGAAGGCGAAGTGCGCGTGGTGGTGTACCAGATCATGATGCTGGTGGCGCCGCATCTGTTGCTGCCGGCGCGACAGGCGACCGAGAAGTTTGCCCTGAAATATCTGGATGATCTGGATTGAAAATGTGGGAGCGGGCTTGCCCGCGATAGCGGTGAGTCAGTTAGCACCTATGTCATCGGCAGACCGCAATCGCGGGCAAGCCCGCTCCCACATTGGAACTATGTGGGTCATAAGATGGCCAATAAAAAACGCCCGACCTTCACAGGCCGGGCGTTTTTTGTGCCCTGAAAAAATCAGGACTGACTGGATGGCGTCGGGGTTGCCGGCGATGCAGTCGGGGCAGTAGCAGCGTGCGTCGATGCGGACACCGAGTTGGCTGTCGAAGCGGTCGGCGCCGGCGTTGCAGGCTTGGCCGCAACCGCTGGTTTTGCCGCTGCTGGCTTTTTCGCTACAGCAGGCTTCTTGGCGGCGGCTGGTTTTGCCGCTGGCTTGGCCGCCACAGCTTTGGCAGCCGGTTTTGCCGCGGCTGGCTTGGCTGCAGATTTCGCGGCAGGCTTGGCAGCGGGTTTTGCAGCAGCCGTTTTAGCCGCAGGTTTAGCCGCTGGCTTGGCAGTTGCTTTAGCCGCCACTGGCTTAGCAGCAGACTTGGCGGCTGGTTTGGCAGCGGCTGTTTTAGCGGCAGGCTTGGCAGCCGGTTTAGCCGCGGCTTTGGCTGGAGCCTTGGCCGCAGGTTTGGCAGCGGGTTTAGCCGCCGCTTTAACCAGAGGCTTGGTTGCAGCTTTCGCAGCAGGTTTAGCCGCAGCCGTTTTAGCGGCAGGCTTGGCAGCTGGTTTGGCCGCTGGTTTGGCCGCTGCGGCTTTAGCCGGGGCCACTTTTGCGCCCGTGAGCTTTTCGATTTGACGGGTCAGCGTATCGACTTTGCCGTGCAGCGTCTTCAGCTCAGCTTTGCTCGGCACGCCCAGTCGCGAAATGGCACTGTTAAGGCGCTTGTCGAAAGTTTCTTCCAACTTGCCCCACGTGTCAGAAATGCTCGACTTGGCAGAACCCGCACTCGCCTTTGCCGCTTCTACTTTCTTACCGACTGTAGTCTTGGTCAACTTCTCGGCCTTTTCGCCGTCCTTGACCAAAGTCTCGAAGTACTTACCGCCGTCACTGCTAACCTTCGAGTACACGCCTAAACCAGCAAGCCAGATCTTACGGGAATATTTTTCAACTTCCCCGATCCACGAGCTGCCTTCTTTCTGAGTAGTCTTTTTAACAGCCATCCCGATGTCTCCTTAGTGTTTACGCGCGACACGTTCTAGCAATGCCGTCAGCTCTTCGAGCTTAGCAGAGAGTGTCTCAACGTCATGTTTAGACGCAATGCCGATCCGATTCAAGGCACTTGCAACACGCGTGTCAAAAGCTTTTTCAACTTTATCCAGTTGAACTTCAACCAAACCTTTGACGCTTGAGACATTACTCTTTACTTGATCAATCTGACTGTTGGCAGCATCAAGTTGTTCAACGACAACTTTTTTGCCTTTACTTTCAACATGTTGACCAGTCTTAACTAGCTCTTTGAAATAGTCGCTGCCTTCATTGCCGACCTTGGCGTAGGCACCAAGACCTGCCAGCCAGATCTTGCGGGCGTAGCTTTTAACGTCACTCAGGGCGGTGGTCTGAATGTCGATTTTTTTCTTCAAAATAACTTTGGCCATGGTGCACCTCACGCAAATCAGGGTCGAGGAACGGCCCACAGGAGTTGAGGGCTTGGGCACAAAGTAGGGTGAAAAATTAGAATCGGCACCCTAAGCGCACTCGAATCAGGCCAACGCCTTATCCACGGCTTTCTCGATTTCGGATTTGATAGTGCCACTCATGGCCGACATCAACAGGCCGAGTTCCACATCAATGCGCAGCGAATCATCCGCTACAAGTACCGTGCCTTTCACCCCGGACCGTTTGAGCATCAGGGTGTCGCCGGACCACGTGGGCTCAAGGCCATATTGCTCTTTGAGTTTGTGCGCCAACTTCTCGGCCTTCGCCCGCGCGCCTTCTTTACCCAGGGAATGTGCGCGCTCTACGGTAATACGGGCCATTGCAATGACTCCTCTTTATAACGACTCAGAACACCTGCCATGCGGCAAAAGGTCTCGGTGACCGTCTATCTTACCTTCAGCCTTGCCAAGACAAAGCAAGCCTTGGGGATTATCATGTCCCGCATTCTCTTTTGGTGACAGCGATATGACTGATCAGCGCAAAGGCAGCGATGCCGAACCCACCACTCACTTCGGCTTCAAGAACGTTCCGGAAAGCCAGAAAGCGGAAAAAGTCGCTGAGGTGTTCCACTCCGTAGCCGCCAAGTACGACCTGATGAACGACGTGCTGTCGGGCGGCATGCACCGCCTGTGGAAGCGCTTCACTATCGAGTTGTCGGGTGTACGCACCGGCAACCGCGTGCTGGACATTGCCGGCGGCACGGGCGACCTGGCCGCCAAGTTCTCCAAGCTCGTCGGCCCGACCGGCCAGGTGGTGCTGGCGGATATCAACGGTTCGATGCTCAAGGTTGGCCGCGATCGCCTGCTGGATAAAGGCGTAGCCGGCAACATCGAATTCGTCCAGGCCGACGCTGAAAAGCTGCCGTTCCCGGACAACCATTTCGACTGCGTAACCATCGCCTTCGGCCTGCGCAACGTGACCCACAAAGAAGACGCCATCCGCTCGATGCTGCGTGTGCTCAAGCCAGGTGGCCGCCTGCTGGTGCTGGAGTTCTCCAAGCCGACCAACGCGCTGATGTCCAAGGTCTACGACACCTACTCGTTCGCCTTCATGCCGTTGATGGGCAAGCTGATCACCAATGACGCCGAGAGCTACCGCTACCTGGCCGAATCGATCCGCATGCACCCCGACCAGGAAACGCTGAAGTCGATGATGGTAGACGCCGGTTTCGACCGCGTGACCTACCACAACATGACCTCCGGCATCGTCGCCCTGCACCGCGGCATCAAACCCTGATGCTGTTCGCAGGCCTTCTCGCCAGCGTTGAACACGGCCTCAACCGTGTGCTGCGCCTGGACAGCACCGCCCTGGCGCGGCTCGCGCACTTGAACGGCAAAATCATTGCCGTCGACTGCACGAGCCCCGCCTTGCAGCTATTTATCCTGCCCAGCGATGAAGGCGTGCTGCTCGCGACCCAATGGGCCGCCGAAGCCGACTGCACCCTGCGTGCGCCCGCCTCGAGCCTGTTGCACCTGGCGCTGAGCCGCAACAAAACCGCCATCCTCCACGGCCCCGACGTGGAATTGGAAGGCGACAGCGCGGTGCTGATGGACCTGGCCGCTGTGCTGCAAGACCTGGAACTGGACTGGGAATACGAGCTGTCACGCTGGATCGGCCCCGTGGCCACTCAGTTGATCAGCGGGCACCTGCGCAGCCGCTCGCGCTGGTACCAGCAAGGGTTCGCCGCCCTCAACCAGAACCTTGCCGAATACCTGAGCGAAGAATCGCGCACCCTGGTCGGAGAACGGGAAGCGCAAGCGCGCTTTCGCGAACTCGACAAGGCCAAAATCGACCTGGAACGCCTCGAAGCGCGCGTTGAGCGCCTGAGCCGTTCCCTTGATCCAAGCGATAACGCATGAAGCTGCTCGCCGTCCGCCGTCTGTTTCGTATCCAGCGCGTCGTAATCCGCTACCGCCTCGATGACCTGCTGTTCGCCCTGCCCTTGCCGTGGTTTCTGCTGGCGGTGCGCTATGTGCTGCCGTGGCGCTGGCTCCCGCGCAGACCGCTGGAGCTGAGCCGTGGCGCGCGCCTGCGCCTGGCGTTGCAGGATTTGGGGCCGATTTTTATCAAGTTCGGGCAGATCCTCTCCACCCGCCGCGACCTGTTGCCCGAAGACATCGCCGACGAGTTGATGCTGCTGCAGGACCGCGTGCCGCCGTTTGATTCCCAACAGTCGATGAAGCTGATCGAAGAGCAGTTGGGCAAAAAGATCAGCGAAGTATTCAGCCGTTTCGACGTCGACCCGCTGGCCTCGGCCTCGGTCGCGCAAGTGCACGCCGCGCAGCTCAAGACTGGCGAAGAAGTGGTGGTGAAGGTGATTCGCCCCGGCCTCAAGCCGATCATTGGCCAGGACCTGGCGTGGCTGTTCATTCTTGCGCGCGCCGCCGAGCGCTTCTCCGCCGACGCGCGCCTGCTGCACCCGGTGGACGTGGTCGCCGATTACGAAAAAACCATCTACGACGAACTCGACCTGCTGCGCGAGGCCGCCAACGCCAGCCAGCTCAAGCGCAACTTCGAAGGCTCGCAGCTGCTGTACGTGCCGCAAGTGTATTGGGACTGGTGCCGCCCCAAAGTGCTGGTGATGGAGCGCATCTACGGCGTGCAAGTTACCGACCTCGCCACCCTGGCCGACCAGCGCACCGACATGAAAATGCTCGCCGAGCGCGGCGTGGAGATCTTCTTCACCCAGGTGTTCCGCGACAGCTTTTTCCACGCCGACATGCACCCGGGCAACATCTTCGTCAGCACCGTCAACCCGTGGAGCCCGCAGTACATTGCGATCGACTGCGGCATCGTCGGCAGCCTGACCCCGGAAGACCAGGATTACCTGGCGCGCAACCTGTTCGCCTTCTTCAAGCGTGACTACCGCCGCGTGGCGCAACTGCACATCGATTCGGGCTGGGTGCCGGCAGAAACCAAGCTCAACGAATTCGAAGCGGCCATCCGCACCGTGTGCGAACCGATCTTTGAAAAACCGTTAAAAGATATTTCATTCGGCCAGGTACTGATGCGCCTGTTCCAGACCGCGCGGCGCTTCAATATGGAAGTGCAGCCGCAACTGGTGCTGCTGCAGAAAACCCTGCTCAACATCGAAGGCCTGGGCCGTCAGCTGTACCCGGACCTCGACCTGTGGAACACCGCGCAGCCGTTCCTGGAGCGCTGGATGCGTGAGCGCGTCAGCCCGAAAACCTTGCTGGGCAACCTGCAAAGCCAGGTCGAGCAGCTGCCGCACCTGGCCAACATGACGCGCGACCTGCTCGAGCGCATGTCCCAGCCCCACGCCAAAGACCCCGCGCCGCCCTGGCAGAAGCGCAAGGACGATTGGTTCCTGCGCCTGCTGGGCGCCGCGCACCTGGTCGGCGGCGTGATGCTGGCCATCGGTGGGCCGTTGAACCAACTGGGCCACTGGCCGGCCGGCATCATGGTCGCCGTGGGTGTTTATCTGATCGTGCGTCGATAGCCGATCCGGTTATACACTGTCGCAAATTGCCGGAGCGGAACATGAAAGACTGGCTGGACGAGATCAAATGGGACAGTGACGGCCTGGTGCCGGCCATTGCCCAGGACTACAAGACCGGGCGCGTGCTGATGATGGCCTGGATGAACCGTGAGGCCCTGAGCCTCACTGCCACTGAGCAGCGCGCCATTTACTGGTCACGTTCGCGTGGCAAACTGTGGCGCAAGGGCGAAGAGTCCGGGCACGTGCAAACCCTGCACGAGATGCGCATCGACTGCGACGCCGACGTGGTAATCCTCAAAGTCGAGCAGATCGGCGACATCGCCTGCCACACCGGCCGTCACAGCTGCTTCTATCGCGTGTTCGAGAATGGCGAATGGAAGGTGGTCGAACCGGTGCTCAAAGACCCGCACGCCATTTACTCGGCAGGACACTAGACATGAGCGATACCCTCAACCGCGTGGCCCAGGTGCTGGAAGACCGCAAAGGCGCGGACGCCGACAGCTCCTATGTCGCCAGCCTGTACCACAAGGGTTTGAACAAGATTCTGGAAAAACTCGGCGAGGAATCCGTCGAAACCATCATTGCTGCCAAAGACGCACAGATCAGCGGCGACTGCAGCGATGTCATCTACGAAACCGCTGACCTATGGTTCCATAGCCTGGTCATGCTCGCCCAACTGGGGCAGCATCCGCAGGCAGTGCTGGATGAACTGGACCGTCGCTTCGGCTTGTCCGGGCATGCCGAAAAGGCCTCGCGCCCGTCCACCTGAATAACTTTTACAGAGGAATTGCAGCATGGGCATTTTTGACTGGAAACACTGGATCGTCATTCTGGTGGTGGTGGTACTGGTGTTCGGCACCAAGAAACTCAAAAACCTGGGCACTGACGTGGGCGAGTCGATCAAGGGCTTTCGCAAAGCCATGAACGACGATGAAAAGCCCGCCGAACCTGCCGCCAACCCGGTCCCCCCGGCGCAGCCTGTGCACCCGCAGGCCACCCAGCCCATCACCGAACGTCGTACCTTCGACGTGCAGGCTGAAAAAGTCCAAGAGCCGACCCGCAAAGACTCGTGAGCACTGACTAATGTTTGGTATCAGCTTCTCTGAACTGCTCCTCGTCGGCCTCGTCGCCCTGCTGGTATTGGGGCCGGAACGCCTGCCCGGTGCCGCGCGCACGGCCGGCCTATGGATCGGGCGCCTGAAACGCAGTTTCAACGCCATCAAACAGGAAGTTGAACGGGAAATCGGCGCCGACGAGATTCGCCGCCAGCTGCACAACGAACATATCCTTTCGTTGGAGCAGGAAGCGCGCAAGATTCTGTCGCCGGTCAATGAGCCGAGCAAACCGGCAGAGCCCGTGGCCGAGCACAGCATCGCGCCGCCGGCCGCGGCTGATGCTGCACCCGTGGTGGAACACACCCCGGCACCCACCGCACCTGCCCCGACAGCGCCAGCGCCGACGCCCGTTGCGTCGCCCGCTCCCCATGACCCTACATTGCCGCCGCGAGCCCCATGAGCGCTGATAAACCGGAAAACGACCAGCACATGCCGCTGGTCTCGCACCTCACCGAGCTGCGTACCCGCCTGCTGCGTTGCGTAGCGGCGATTTTCATCATCTTTGCCGGGCTGTTCGCCTTCACCCAGCAGATCTACACCTTCGTTTCGACACCGCTGCGCCAGTACCTGCCGGCCGGCGCGACGATGATCGCCACCGACGTGTCGTCACCGTTCCTGACGCCGTTGAAGCTGACCATGATGGTTTCGCTGTTCCTGGCGATCCCGGTGATCCTGCACCAGATCTGGGGCTTTATCGCGCCGGGCCTGTACAAGCATGAGAAACGCATCGCGGTGCCATTGCTGGTGTCGAGCATCCTGCTGTTCTACACCGGCATGGCCTTCGCCTATTTCCTGGTGTTCCCGCTGATCTTCAAGTTCTTCGCCGCCGCCACCCCGGCCGGTGTGGAAATGATGACCGACATCACCAGTTACCTCGACTTCGTGATGACGCTGTTCTTCGCCTTTGGCGTGGCCTTTGAAATCCCGGTGGCCGTGGTGCTGCTGGTATGGATCGGCGTGGTTGACGTCAAGTACCTGAAGAAAGTGCGCCCGTACGTGATCATCGGTTGCTTTGTGGTCGGCATGATCCTGACGCCACCGGACATCTTCTCGCAGACCCTGTTGGCTGTGCCGATGTGGATGCTGTTCGAGATCGGCATCCTGTTTGGCAGTTTGATCAGCAAACGTGGCGAGCACCCGGATGACCAACCCGCCAACGACGATCAGCCGCCAGCGACCCAGCCGTGAACCTGCTGCTGCTTGAGGAGGCCGACTTTATCGCGGCCGACCGGGTGATTCTGCGTGATCGGCGCCTGGTGCATATGCAGGACGTCCACCGCGCAGTGGTGGGTGACAACCTGCGTGTGGGCCGCATTGGCGGGCTGATGGGCAACGCCCAACTGCTGCGCCTGGAACCGGGCGAAGCCGAGCTGCAAGTCAGCTTCGACCTGCAGCCGCCGGCCAAACTGCCGCTGACCCTGCTGCTGGCCCTGCCGCGCCCGAAGATGCTGCGCCGAGTGCTGCAAACCGTCGCAGCCATGGGCGTGCCCAAGGTGGTGCTGGTCAACAGCTACCGCGTGGAGAAGAGCTTTTGGCAAACCCCGTTCCTTGAGCCCGAGGCGATTCGCGAGCAGCTGGTTCTGGGTCTGGAGCAGGCGCGCGATACGGTGCTGCCCGAGATCGTAATCGAAAAGCGCTTTAAGCCGTTCGTCGAAGATCGCCTGCCAGCCATGACCGCAGGCACCCTCGGCCTGATCGGCCACCCCGGCGACTACCCAGCCTGCCCGCGTGCGCTGGATGAACCGGTAACGCTGGCCATCGGCCCGGAAGGTGGCTGGATACCCTACGAAGTGGACCTGCTGACCAAAGCCGGCTTGCAACCCGTGCAGCTCGGCGCACGAATCCTGCGCGTAGAAACCGCCGTGACCGCCCTGCTCGCCCGCCTGTTCTAAACCTCACCGTTTGCTGCCAAGCGGGCTTTTTGTGGCGAGCGGGCTTGCCCCGCGTTGGGGCGCGAAGCAGCCCAAAAACGGTCAACTGGGTATGCCTGACATACGGCGTTGCTCTGACTGGGGCTGCTGCGCAGCCCAACGCGGGGCAAGCCCGCTCGCCACAAAAAACCTGCCCACCTCAAAACGCGCAACATGATCCATCGCGCCTACAGAATAATCCTGCGCAGCCGATAGCCTCTGAATAAGTCCAAGCCTTGTTCAAAGGGAGTTCGCAGTATGTATCGTTGGTTAGCCGAAAAACTGGGGAATGTGAGCGTCAACCGCAAGCTGAGCATTGGCTTTGGCTTGGTGTTAGTCCTGACGTTGTTGACCACCTTCACCGGCTGGACCGGCCTGGGCGATGTGATCAATCGCGGTGACAAACTGGGCTTTATCTCCAGCCTCAACGGCCTGACCAAAGACCTGCGCCTGGCGCGCCTGGACTTCGAAATGCGTCGCGGCGAACAAGGCACGGATGCGGTCAACAGCCTGCTTACCCAGCTGGACAACGGCCTTAAAACCGCACAAACCCTGATCGAGCAACCCGACGACAAGGCCCTGGTGGAGCAACAACAGGAGGCCTTGAACCAATACAAAAAAGCCTTCGCCACCATGGTCCAGGCCGGGCTGAAGCGCGAAGGCGCGCGCAGCAAGCTCGGCGACACCGCCGACAACGCCGTGGCCAAGACCAATGAGGTCGAGAAGGCGCTGCTGCAAGGTGACAGCGTCACCCAGTTCAACAGCGTGGTCGACTTGAGCAAGCTGATCCAGCAATCGCGCTTCCAGGTGCGCGGCTACACCTACAGCGCCAAGACGGAGGCCGAGCAGCCTGCCCTGGATGCCATCGACAACGCCCTGAAGAAAATCACTGAACTGGAAGGCCAATTGCCTGCCCAGTACCAGGCCAACTTGCAAGAAGCCGGCGTGTCGCTGCAAGCCTATCGCGTCGCCGTCAGCCAGTACCGCGACTCCCAGGTCGCCAGCGCTGCGGCCCTGAAAATCATGACCGAGCAAGGCGATATCCTGCTGGGCCACAGCGAAAAACTCACCGTCTCGCAAACCGCAGTACGCGATGCCGACGCGGCGCATGCCAAGCAGCTGTTGCTGCTGGCCACCGTACTGGCGCTGATCTTCGGCGTGGTCGCCGCCTGGGCCATCACGCGCCAAATCGTCATTCCGCTGAACCAGACGCTCAAAGTCGCTGAGCACGTCGCCTCCGGCGACCTGAGCCACAACCTCAACTCTGCGCGCCAGGATGAGTTGGGGCAGCTGCAACGCGCCACGCAAAGCATGACCGTCGGCCTGCGCGAGCTGATCGGCGGGATCAGCGATGGCGTCACTCAGATCGCCAGCGCCGCCGAGCAACTGTCGGCCGTCACCGAGCAGACCAGCGCGGGGGTCAATAGCCAAAAGGTCGAGACCGACCAGGTGGCCACTGCCATGAATGAAATGGCGGCCACCGTGCAGGAAGTGGCGCGTAACGCCGAGGAAGCCTCTGAAGCCGCCGTGGCCGCTGACCAGCAGGCCCGCGAAGGCGACAAGGTCGTGGGTGAGGCCATCGCCCAGATCGAGCGCCTGGCCACTGAGGTGGGCAATTCCACCGAAGCCATGGGCCATCTGAAGCGCGAAAGCGACAAGATCGGCAGCGTGCTCGACGTGATCAAGTCGGTCGCCCAGCAAACCAATCTGCTGGCGCTTAACGCCGCGATCGAGGCCGCGCGTGCCGGTGAAGCCGGACGTGGCTTTGCCGTGGTCGCCGATGAGGTGCGCAGCCTGGCCCAGCGTACGCAGAAGTCCACTGAAGAGATCGAAGAGCTGATCGTCGGCCTGCAAAGCGGCACCCAGCAAGTAGCCACCATCCTGGACAACAGCCGTGGCCTCACCGACAGCAGCGTCGAGCTGACCCGTCGGGCCGGCAATGCGCTGGGCAATATCACCCGCACGGTCTCGACCATTCAGGCGATGAACTCGCAGATCGCCACCGCCGCCGAGCAGCAGAGTGCCGTGGCCGAAGAGATCAACCGCAGTGTGCTGAATGTGCGCGATGTGTCTGAACAGACCTCTTCGGCCAGTGAGGAAACCGCCGCCTCCAGTGCCGAACTGGCGCGCCTGGGGATTTACTTGCAAACCCTGGTAGGCCGCTTCCGCATCTGAGCCGCCTTGCATGGCGGCCGACCCGGGCCGCCGAACCCATTGAGCGTTTGAGCCTGTTTCGGCTCACCCGCTTGCAGGCACCGCACAATGCAGTGCCGGAGAAGATTAATCGCGGTGTGATGAGGGTGCGGTGTGTGTCGCCACACACCGCGGCCGCCGGTGCTCAGTTGACCCAGTCGTGCCCGGCGTTGAGGTTTACAGGACCTGACGCAGGAAGGCCTGGGCCCGCGGGTCTTTCGGCGCGTCAAAGAACGCGGCAGGAGACGCGTCTTCCAGCAATTTGCCATGATCGAAAAACAGCACCCGGTCGGCCACTTCGCGGGCAAAACCCATCTCGTGGGTGACGCAGACCATGGTCATGCCTTCCAGGGCGAGGGTCTTCATCACGTCCAGCACTTCACCGACCATTTCCGGGTCCAGCGCCGAAGTGGGCTCGTCAAACAGCATGACCTTGGGTTCCATCGCCAACGCGCGGGCGATGGCCACGCGCTGTTGCTGTCCACCGGACAAACGTGACGGAAACTCGTTGGCCTTTTGCGCAATACCGACCTTTTCGAGCAGCGCCAGGGCCTTGGCCTCGCGCTCTTGTTTGCCGCGCTTGCGCACGACTTTTTGCGCCAAGCACAGGTTTTCCAGCACCGTCATGTGCGGGAACAGGTTGAAATGCTGGAACACCATGCCGACTTCGCGACGGTAGGCGTTCACGTCGGTTTTCGGGTCAGCCAGTTGCAGGCCGTCGATGCTGACGGAGCCCGAGTCGAATGCTTCCAAACCATTCAGGCAACGCAGGAAGGTGGATTTGCCGGAACCCGACGGGCCGATCACCACCAGCACTTCGCCCTTGGCGACGTGAGTGGTGACGTGGTCCACCGCGCGCACCACGTGACCACGGGTGTCGAAGACTTTTACCAGATCGCGGACTTCAATCACTTTGCGCGAGCCTCCGCTCAAGCCGGCTGGCCATTTTCGACAGCGGCAGGTTGATCAGCAGGTACAGGCCTGCCACACAGAACAGAATTTCAAACGGCGAGAACGAGGTGGTGATTACCTCGCGGCCACTTTTGAGCAGCTCGGTAATCGCGATTACCGACACCAGCGACGTGTCCTTGACCAGGCTGATAAATTGCCCGGCCAAAGGCGGCAGCACACGCTTGAACGCTTGCGGCAATACCACATGGCGCATCGACTGGCTGGCACTCAGGCCCAGGGAACGCGCGGCTTCATTCTGGCCGCGGGTGATCGACTGCACACCGGCGCGCACGATTTCCGCCACATAAGCGCCGGTGAACAGCGACAGCGCCGCGATCCCGGCAAACTCCCGCGACAGATTGAGCACCGTGCCGATGAAGAAATAGAAAATGAAGATCTGCACCAACAGCGGCGTACCGCGTACCAGCTCGACGTAGATCGTCGACAGGTCACGCAAGGTCGGGTTACTGGACAGACGGCACAGGCCGGTTGCCAAACCGATCGCCAGGCCGAGAATGCCGGACACCACCGAGAGCCACAATGTGGTCCACAAGCCCCACATCAACGGCCCCAGCGCCCAATGCCGGGTGACGCCCACCACGTCGCCCTCGGCAACATCGTCGCCACGCGACACTTGCAGGCTGTTGTCGGCCACGGTGAGCTTTTGCTCAATGCCGGCGTCGTTGCGCAGGGTCACTTCAGCGACGTCGCCTTTGTGCACCAGTTCCACCACGGTGGAGATGTCGGCGGCGCGCTGCGACGTTTCGGCCTGATAGGCGAAGTACTGCGGCACGCGGTTCCAGCGCCACTCGTAAGACATCAGCGAGGTGGCGTAGTACAACGCGCCAGCCAGGCCAACCAGCACGACCACGGTCAGCAGGTGCCAGGGCCATTGGGCTTTTTTCTGTTTCATTTCACTTTCCGAAGATGTATCGCCTGGCATGCCGTCATCGCGGGCAAGCCCGCTCCCATAAGGGAACGCATTTCAACTGTGGGAGCTGGCTTGCCTGCGATGAAGTCGACTGGGTGTCAGCCCTTATTCCATGTCCTTGAGCCACTCGGCGCTCTTGAACCACTTGTCATGGATGCGATCGTAGGTGCCGTCGTTGCGGATCTGGTGCAGGAAGTTATTGATGTAGTTGAGGCTGTCGTAATCGCCTTTTTTCAGGCCGAACGCCAACGGCTCGAAGGTGAAGGGTTCTTCCAGGAACACCAGTTTGCCGTTGCCGACCTTTTTCTCGGCAACCACGTTGTACGGCGCGTCATACACAAAGGCATCAGCCTTGCCGTTGACCACGTCGAGCACGCCTTCCTGCTCGTTGTCGTAGCCGTGGTACTTGGCCTTGGAGATCAGCTTTTTGGCGACCATCTCACCGGTGGTGCCCAGCTTGGAGGTCAGGCGGTATTTCTCATCGTTGAGGTCTTTGTAGGACTTGATGGTGCCTTCCAGGTCCTTGCGAATCAGCAACGTCTGGCCGACCACGATGAAGGGTTCGCTGAAATTGAGTCGCAGGTTGCGTTCCTGAGTCAGGGTCATGCCGCTGCCGATCATGTCGAACTTGCCGGTCAGGAAGGCCGGGATGATGCCGTCGTAACCGGTGGACACCAGCTCCAGTTTGACGCCCATCGATTTGGCCATGGCCTTGAGGATGTCGACTTCAAAGCCGATGATGTCACCGCGCTTGTCTGTCATTTCGAACGGCATGTAAGTCGGGTCCATACCGACTTTCAGCGTGCCGCGCTTGACCGCATCATCGATGGCGCCAGCGTGGGCCGCAGTGGCCGCGACCAGCGCGGTGACGCCGAGCATCAGCATCGAAAGATACTTTTTCATCATCAAGTCCCCTGAACGGTTCTTATAAAGTCGGCGCGCAAAAGGGCTGCACCAATTCGGGGTGCGATCCTACCCCACTCGCTGCCCGTCACAAAGGTTTCACGGGTAAATGTTCCCTGCGTATGTCGGAAAAGCCCCACAACGGTGCAGCAACGCGCAGGGTCAGACAGGTTCAGCGGGAGAGCGCGGCAACGTCTTGATAGATAAGTGGTTATGACGATCAATCAATCTCGGCCATCCAGGCGGTGTCCTTGAACCACTTGTCGTGCAGGCGATCGTAGGTCCCGTCCTGGGCCACCTGGCTGAGGAAGTGGTTGATCCAGTTGAGGCTGTCGTAATCACCCTTTTTCAACCCGAACGCCAGAGGCTCGAAGGTGAATGGCTGCTCAAGCGCCAACAGTGTGCGGTTTTCCGGCCGGGCCATTGCGATCAGGTTGTAGGGTGCGTCATGAATGAAGGCATCGGCATTACCCTCCACCACCTGCCGCACGCCCTCTTCCGCGGTGGCGAAACTGCTTAGCCGGGCCGCCCCGAGAAAGCGTCGCGCCGCTGTCTCTGCGGTGGTACCTGCCGTGGCGGCGATCCGATAACCCGCTTCGTCGAGGTCTTCGATACTGGAAATTTTGCCGGCCAGGCTCGGATGCAGCAGCGCGGTTTGGCCAACCACGATGAAGGAGTCGCTGAAATTGAGCTTCAGATTGCGCTCTTGAGTGACCGTCATGCCGCTGCCGATCAGATCGAACTTGTTCGCCATCAGCCCCGGTACCAGGTCGGTATAGGGCATGGTGACCAATTCGAGTTGGACGCCCAGGGCGTGGCTCATGGCCTTGAGCAAATCGATCTCGAAGCCGACGATGCGTCCCTGCTTGTCCGTCATCTCGAAGGGCACATAGGCGGGCGTGGTGCCGACCTTAAGCACGCCACGGCGCACGGCGTCATCCAGGGCGCCGGCACTCAGCAGGCCCGCGTACACCCATGCGACAGCGCCTGTCAGCCACGCCCAACAATAGCTTTTGCTCATGATTCCCCCTGTGACCTCGTCAATTCGAGGGGGCGATGCTAACCCAGCCACAGGCACGGCAATACGTCGCGAACAAAGGACTTTTGTTTCGAAATAACAAGGCGTTAGTGCGTAGAGGAAGAAGCGCGAAACGCTGTAGGACCAGCGCTTCAAACGCCCCCGAGGTGAGCCCTCGGGGGCGTATGAATCAGGCCGGTTGAGTCTGGGACGACAGCGGTTGCAGCGGCAGCAAAGGCGCGTGCGGGTCGGCCTTGATCGAAGCACGCCAGGCGCCGAGCCACTCGGCGTGACCTTCGCTCCAGACTTGCTGGTGCAGGCGAGCCAAGGCGACCGGATCGCTGAGCAGCGCCACGCGCTCGCCGTTGTTGAGGCCGGCAGGGCCGACTTTCAATGCGTGGCGGACACGCTCCTGACGCAGATGCTCGATCGGCTCCGCTTCACGGTGACGCGAGGTCGCCAGGGCGCAGGCCAGCGCATTCTGCTGCGGGTCGACAACCGAACGCACAAACCCGTCGTTCAGCGCGTGCCAACGGTTTTCGTGGGTGTACTTCTCGGTCGACAGCAAGGCCTGCGGCGGATTGTATTCCTCAGGGATCAGGAACAGGCTCTCGTCGCGGGACTTGAGGCCCAGCTTCACGCGGCTGGAAATTACCGACACCGGAATCGACAGCATCAGCGAACCGACAATTGGGATCAGCCACCACAGGAAGCTTGGGTTCAGCCACACCACCAACAATGCCCAGAGGAAGCCAAGCAATGTTTGCGGGCCGTGACGTTTGACCGCCTCGCTCCACGGCGTGGAGTCGTCGTCACGCTGTGGCGAGTTCCAGGTCGCGGCCCAGCCGAGGAACGCGGCCAGCACGAAACGGGTGTGGAAGATCATCCGCACCGGCGCCAGCAGCATCGAGAACAGCATCTCCAGCAGCATCGACAAGGTCACCTTGAACTTGCCGCCGAACTCTTTCGCGCCCTTGGCCCAGATCAGGATGATGCTCAGCAACTTAGGCAGGAACAACAGCACGATGGTGGTGGAGAACAACGCCACCGCCTTGTCCGGATGCCATTGCGGCCACAGCGGGTACAACTGGCGTGGCGCCATGAAGTACTGCGGCTCCATCAGGGTGTTCACCGCCAGCAACGCCGTCGACAGCACCAGGAAGAAGAACCACAACGGCGCCGACAGGTACGACATCACGCCGGTCAGGAACACCGCGCGGTGCACCGGGTGCATGCCTTTTACCAGGAACAGGCGGAAGTTCATCAGGTTACCGTGGCACCAGCGACGGTCACGCTTGAGTTCGTCCAGCAGGTTCGGCGGCAGTTCTTCGTAGCTGCCCGGCAAGTCGTAGGCAATCCACACGCCCCAGCCGGCACGGCGCATCAGCGCTGCTTCAACGAAGTCGTGGGAGAGGATCGCACCGGCAAACGCGCCTTTACCCGGCAACGGCGCCAGGGCGCAGTGCTCGATAAACGGCTTCATGCGGATGATCGCGTTGTGGCCCCAGTAGTGGGATTCACCCAGCTGCCAGAAGTGCAGGCCAGCGGTAAACAGCGGGCCGTACACACGGGTGGCGAACTGCTGCATGCGCGCATACAGGGTGTCCATGCCCGACGCACGCGGCGCGGTCTGGATGATCCCGGCATCCGGCGTGGCTTCCATCAGGCGCACCAGGCTGGTCAGGCATTCGCCGCTCATCACGCTGTCGGCGTCGAGGACCACCATGTACTTGTAGTCACCGCCCCAGCGACGGCAGAAATCATCGAGGTTGCCGCTTTTGCGTTTGACACGACGGCGACGACGGCGATAGAAGATCTTGCCGAACCCTCCGGCTTCGCGGCATACGTCAAGCCAGGCTTGCTGTTCGGCGATGCAGATATCGGCTTCGTTACTGTCACTGAGGACGAAGAAATCGAAACGATCCAGATCGCCCGTGGCGGCCACCGATTCGAAGGTGGCGCGCAGGCCGGCAAATACCCGGGGCACGTCTTCGTTGCAAATCGGCATTACTAAAGCGGTGCGGGCGTCTTTCGGAATCGGCTCGTCACCGGCACTTTTACCGGAAATCCGGTATTTATCGTGACCGGTCAGCAGTTCCAGAAAGCCCATCAGCGCGGTCCAGAAACCGGCCGAGACCCAGCAGAACAAGATCCCGAACATGATCAGGATGCTGGTTTGCAGCGCGTAAGGCAGGACTTGGGTCGCGGTTTGCAGCAAGGTCTGGTTGCGCACTTCGTCGAAGTCGACCAGTGACCAGCCCTGGTACGGCATGATGCCTTTCATGTACCAGCCGGCAACGATGGTCTGACCGAGCATCAAAATCAGCAGGATGTAGCGGCGGATCGAACCGACGGTACGCCAGCGCGCGGCAGGCAGTACACGATCGTCCTTGGGCGGCTTCGGCGGGTTGGTGCGACCGGTCATCCGGCGCCAACCGCGCACCAGAATGTTGGTGCGCCAAGGCTCAGGCACCACTTTGGTCCGACGGATCGGCGGTGTGGCCTTCAGGCAAACCCGGCCGCTGGCGTCGAGCGCAAGCATTTCCGCGTCTTGCAGCTCTTCGGCGGTGTTGAGGGTCAGCCGACGGCCGACCGACGCTTGGGCAGCGTCGGTTGGTGCGTCGAAGGTCGCGGACGAAAGCCGCTCATGCAGCTCGCTGAAGGACGTGCAGCCCGCCAGCTCGGCGCGCTGCTCGGCGGTCATCGGGAGGTGCGCCAGGTACTCGGACAGAGTCTCGGGCGTGGCTTGAGAATTACTCATCGGCAGGCAACTGATAGCTCCAGGTTTCGGTCAGGACGTGTTCTGTCTTGGCCGGCTCCGGATTAGAGAGTGGCGTGGCCGGGGCAGCTTCTGGCTGCTTGGCTTCCTTGTCTTTGGCTTCTTTCGCGTCTTTAGCTTCTTTAGCTTCTTTAGCTTCTTTCTTGGCCTGTTTCTCGTGTTGCTTGGCCAAGAGCTTGTCGGCCTTGATCACTTGGGTCGACGCTTTTTCAGGCTCCGGCTGCGGGATGTCCTGGACCAGGGCCGCACGCATTTCAGTCGGTTTGCCTGCGTCCTTGATCTTCATCCGCAGGGTCAGGCGCCAGCCTTTGGTGTGTTCGTTGTAACGCACGCTGTTTTCAACGATTTCGGCGTTGTCGCCGACACTCACTTGGCTGCGCACCGCGGCGTCTGCCGGCAGGGCTTTGAGGGACGGGCCCTCGAAGTCAACCAGGTAGGCCACGCTGCCGTCCGGCTGACGGATCAGGTTGGATTGCTTCACGTCACCGGTCGAACGCAGGGTCTGCTTGACCCAGGCGCTGTCGGCCGGGTGCAGGGCTTTCTCGTCCATAGTCCAGTGCAGGCGGTAGCTGATGTCCAGCGGCTCGCCGACTTTTGGCAGCTCGGCCGGGCTCCAGAACGCAACGATGTTGTCGTTGGTTTCATCGGCGGTCGGAATCTCTACCAAATCGACCGAACCCTTGCCCCAGTCGCCTTCAGGCTCGATCCAGGCGCTTGGGCGCTTGTCGTAGTTGTCGTCCAGGTCTTCGTAGTGGCTGAAGTCGCGGCCACGTTGCAGCAGGCCGAAACCACGCGGGTTTTCGATGGCAAAGTTGCTGACCGACAGGTGTTTAGGGTTGTTCAGAGGGCGCCAGATCCACTCGCCATTGCCGGCATGGATCGACAGACCGCTGGAATCGTGCAGTTCACGACGGTAGTTGAGCACCTTGGACGGCTGGTTCGCACCGAACAGGAACATGCTGGTCAGCGGGGCAACGCCCAGTTTGCTGACCTTGTCGCGCAGGAACATCTGCGACTTGACGTCGACAACGGTGTCGGTGCCAGGGCGCAGGGTCAGGCGATAGGCGCCGGTGGCGCGTGGGGAGTCCAGCAAGGCGAAGATCACTAACTGCTTTTCACCCGGTTTTGGACGCTCGATCCAGAATTCGGTGAAACGCGGGAACTCTTCACCGGACGGCAATGCAGTGTCGATCGCCATGCCACGGGCAGACAGGCCATACGACTGGCCTTTGCCGACGACGCGGAAGTAGCTGGCGCCGAGCATGGTCATGATTTCGTCTTGCTTGTCGGGCGTGTTGATCGGGTACAGCACACGGAAACCGGCATAACCCAGCTGTTCAGTGGACTTGGGATCGTATTTCACGTCGCCGAAATCAAAACGCGTCGGGTCGTATTTGATTTCCTGGACGGTGTCGGCGGTGACTTCGTTGATTTTCACCGGCGTGTCGAAGTGCATGCCCTGGTGATAGAAGGACAGCTTGAACGGCGTGTTTTGATCGGCCCACTCGGCTTTTCCGTTACGGAAACGAATCTTCTGATAGTCGGCGAATTTCATTTCGCGAAATTCGTTCGGAAGATTGCTGCGCGGAGCTTCGTATTTCTGCCCGGCCAGCTCTTTTGCCTTGGCCGACACATCATCCAGACTGAATGCCCACAGTTGACCCGCGCCGAACAGGCAAAACAGGGCAGAGCCCGTTACCAGTGCGTTTCGTAACCGTTTGGCAGACAATTTTGGTGCATTACAGGGACTAACAATCACGAGCAACCCTCGCCGAAAACAGATCAAAAAACCAACGGCCAGCTATCTATATGCCAGGTTGGCGAGCATTGTTCCGACTCCCTTGGGTCAAAATGATTCCCCATTGGTTTGTCGGACAAGTCTCTACCTAAGTCAAAAATGGACCAAACAACGCTGATCCCCGTAGCGCGCGATTATCTAGTAGCCCGCGAAACAACGCATCAGGGACAACGAAGTATTTGTAGCGAAACCCTGCGTTTTTAGGCATTAACGTCGTTTTTAATACATTCATGTCTGTAAGAGGAAGGTCACAGGGCCATCATTGACCAAATGCACCTGCATATCCGCCCCAAAACGCCCTGACGCCACCTTGCCATGCAATTGTTGCGCTTGTAACAGCAAGTGATCAAAAAGCGCTGCTCCCAGCGCCGGAGGGGCCGCCGTGGAGAAGCTTGGCCGCAGGCCACTTTTGGTATCGGCCGCCAGGGTGAACTGCGACACCAGCAGCAAACCGCCGCCAATGTCTTTCAAGGACAGGTTCATCTTGCCCTCGTCATCACTGAATACCCGGTAGTTAAGCAGCTTGTGTAACAGTTTGTCGGCGCTCTCTGGGGTATCTGAAGGCTCAACGGCGACCAGCACCAGCAAACCCTGGTCAATTGCGCCTACAACCTCGCCCGCCACCTCGACGCGGGCGCCACGCACCCGTTGCAACAGGCCCTTCATGCTTCTTCTGGCGGCAGATCAAGCAGGCGCCGTGCCATTTCGCCGGTTGCACGCACCAAGGCATCGGTAATGCCGGGCTCGGACGCGGCATGGCCGGCCTCGCGAATCACCTGCAGCTCACTGTTGGGCCACGCCTGATGCAGCTCCCAGGCATTGTCCAGCGGGCAGATCATATCGTAGCGCCCATGAATGATTACGCCAGGCAAGTGGGCGATCTTGTGCATGTCGCGAATCAGCTGGTTGGGCTCAAGGAAAGAGTTGTTGGTGAAGTAGTGGCATTCGATACGTGCGATCGACAGCGCGCGCTGCGGCTCGGAAAACCGCTCGACATGCTGCGGGCTCGGGCACAGGCCCAGCATGCGGCCTTCCCAGCCGGACCACGCCTTGGCGGCGTGCATCTGGGCGATCTGGTCGTTGCCGGTCAGGCGTTTGTGGTAGGCGGCGACCAGGTCGTGGCGCTCATCCGCCGGGATCGGTGCCAGGTAGTCCTGCCAGTAATCCGGGAACATGCGGCTCGCGCCTTCCTGGTAAAACCAATGAATGTCCTGGTCACGCGCCAGGAAGATCCCGCGCAGGATCAGGCCATGCACGCGCTCGGGATGGGTTTGCGCGTAAGCCAGCGACAGGGTCGAGCCCCAGGAGCCGCCAAACAGCACCCACTTTTCGATGCCCAGGTGTTCGCGAATGCGCTCAAGGTCGGCGACCAGGTCCCAGGTGGTGTTGTTTTCCAGGCTGGCGCGAGGCGTGGAGCGTCCGCAGCCGCGCTGATCGAAGGTGACAATGCGGTACAGATTCGGATCAAAGTAGCAGCGGCTCTGGGCGTCGCAGCCGGAGCCCGGGCCACCGTGGATAAAGACGACGGGCAAGCCTTCGGGGGAGCCGCTTTCATCGACGTACAGGGTGTGGGTGTCATCGACGGCCAGATCGTGCCGGGCGTAGGGTTTGATCTGCGGGTACCAAGTCTGCATTGCGCGCTCCGTAGGGTGTCGGGTTCATCCCTGAGGGGACGTCTATTATTTTTGCCGTCTGGCATCATAAACCCGAATTGTGCAATGAGCATGTCCTTGAGCACTTAGACCTGTGTCAGCCCTTCGCTCCCCAGGCAGCGCCGCACGTAGCCCAATAGATAGTCGTAGAGCTGATCCACCTGCGCCACTTGGCCGCGCGCGCGCAAACAACCGTGGACCAGGCCTTTGCCGGGATACAACACCGCCTCAACAGTTGCCGCCCGCAGGCGTTCGGCATACAGCATGCCGTCGTCGCGCAGCGGGTCGAACTGGGCCACGGCGATCAACGCCTTGGGTAAACCGCTGAAGTCCTTGGCCAGCAGTGGCATGGCATAGGCCGATGGCGTGTCCGCGCCCGGCAGATAGAGCGCCAGGTAGCAGTCGGTGTCGGCGGTACTGAGCAAGGGCGCATCCATGCAATCACGGCGCGACGGCAGGTCCGCCGCGCCGCCCAAACCTGGGTAAATCAGCACTTGGGCGCGGGGCAGCGGCTGGCCGTCATCGCGCAAACCCAGGCACAACGCCGCAGCCAGATTGCCGCCCGCGCTGTCGCCCATCACCACCAGGCGCTGCAGGTTGATGGCGTGCGGCCCCTGCCCGGCCTGGATGGCCTGCCACACTGCGCGGCAATCCTGGTATGCCGCCGGGAACGGGTGTTCCGGCGCCAGGCGGTAGTCGATGGCGATCACCAGTACTTCAAGCGTGCTGGCCAGTTCGAAGCAGATGAAGTCATGGGAATCCAGCCCGCCGACCACCCAGCCGCCGCCGTGCATATAAAGCAGGCATGGCCAGCCTTCGGTTGGCGTGGGCGCCGAAGGGAGATAGCTGCGCACGCCGACTGCACCGAGGGCAAAGTCAGAGACATGCAGCCCTGCTGGCTTCGGCGGAGTGAATGCCTGGCACATGCGGTCGTAGTTACGGCGTAAACCTGCGAGCGACGAGTCGTCGCTGCTGAAGGATTCGGTTTTAGTGACGAACGCCGCAAGCTGCGGAGAAATCGGATACATGCGCAAATATCCCTAATCGCTGTAGATCCAGTGTGGGAGCTGGCTTGCCTGCGATAGCGGTGTGTCAGCCACTTGTGAGTGACCTGATACATCGCTATCGCGGGCAAGCCCGCTCCCACATTTGCCCTGTGTTGTTTGAGCTACCGTGCGTTGGCTTAGGGTTTGAGGCTGGACTGGACGGCCGCCACGCCATCGCCGCCATCAAACGCTGTCACCCCAGCCAGCCAGCGCTGCAAATCCTCGGGGTGCTCGCGCAGCCATTGCTTGGCGACTTCCTGCGGCGATTGGCGCTCCATGATCGGCACCATCAACTGGCTTTCCTGCGCGGCGGTGAAGGTCAGGTTTGTCAGCAGCCGGTTGGCGTTGGGGCAACGCTCGGCGAAATCCGGCGCGGTCACGGTGGACACCGTGGCCCGGCCTTCGTCAGCGCCAAACACATCTTCGCTGCCGGTGAGGTAAGCCATTTTCATGTTGATGTTCATCGGGTGCGGGGTCCAACCGACAAACACGACAAACTCCTTGCGGTTCACCGCACGCTGTACGGCCGCGAGCATGCCCGCTTCACCGGAGGCAACCAGCTTGAAGCCGCCCAGGCCAAAGTGGTTGGTGTCGATCATTTTCTGGATATCGGTATTCGCGCCACTGCCAGGCTCGATGCCGTAGATCTTGGCGCCCAGCTTGTCCTTGAAGCGCGCAATGTCGGCAAAGGTTTTCAGCCCGGCGTCGGCCACGTATTGCGGCACCGCCAGAGTGGCCTGGGCGTCAGACAGGCTGGGCGTGTCGAAGACCTTGACCTGCTTGGCGGCCAGGAACGGCGCGATGTTGTTGTCCATCGCCGGTTTCCAGTAGCCGAGGAAGATATCCAGGCGCTTGTCGCGGATGCCGGCAAAGATGATCTGTTGCACGGCGCTGGTCTGTTTGCTGTCGTAGCCCAGGCCATTGAGCAGCACGTCAGCCATGCCGGAGGTGGCGACCACGTCGGTCCAACTGACCACGCCCATGCGTATGGCTTTGCAGGATGCAGGTTCTGCGGCCATGGCGTTGGCGCTGATCAAAGCGGCGGCGGTGAGGATCAACAACAGTCTTTTCATGAATGAGGTCTCACTCGGCAGCTTTATTGTGGGGAGTGGCGTCTGGCGCGCCCTACCCACAACCTTACCCAGCGGGACCTCTGTTAACACGACCTGTGGCGACCGGCAGTTGCACTGGGGCGACTGTGAGGCCTCATCGCAGGCAAGCCAGCTCCCACATTGGGACCGCGTTCTCATGTTGGAACTCGGCCAAATGTGGGAGCGGGCTTGCTCGCGAAAGCTATTTCAGCAGTACCAAAAATTACCGGTAGTGCTTCTGCCCCCAGGCCAACAACCCTTCCAGCAACTGCTTCAACACCACCCGTGTCGGCTCGGCCAAATCCGGCCGATAACGAAACGGCTCAAACTCCTCCATATAAGCGCTCTGGCACAACTCCAACTGCACCGCATGAATATCCTGCGCCGGGTCGCCGTAATGGCGAGTGATGTGCCCGCCCTTGAAGCGCCCGTTAAGCACATAGGTGTACTGCGAATGCTGAGCGCAGATGCTTTCCAACTGGCTGGCCAGTTCCGGGTCACACGCCGCGCCATTGAAAGTGCCGAGGTTGAAGTCCGGCAGCTTGCCTTCAAACAGGTGCGGGATCACCGAACGGATCGAGTGCGCATCAAACAGCAGCGCGTAGCCGAACTCGGCCTTGAGCCGCGCCAGTTCCTCTTGCAGGGCGCGGTGGTACGGCCCCCAAATCTTCTGCAGGTAAGTGGCGCGCTCCTCGGCGGAAGGCTCCAGGCCTTCGCGAAATAATGGCACGCCGTCGAACAATGTCGCCGGGTACAGCCCCGTAGTGGCGCCGACATACAGCGGCTTGTCGTCCGATGACCGGTTCAGGTCGATCACAAACCGCGAGTACTCTGCCGACAAGGTGCTGGCGCCCAGGTCTTCGGCAAAGTCATACAGCGTGGGAATATGCCAGTCGGTGTCCGGCAGGCTGTGTGCCTCGGGGATCAGCCCGGCTTGCACCGCAGGCGTCAGGCGCAGGCCCGCGTGGGGCATGCTGATCAGCAGCGGCACTCGGCCTTGTTTGAAGTTCAGAACCTTATCCACAGCAGTGCTCCTTAAACAGTGACATCGACGCCGTGGCGCACGACGCGTTTATCCAGCTCGCCGCCCAGCCAGTAGGCCAGGTCGGCGGGGCGATCAATCTGCCAGGCGACAAAGTCGGCGACCTTGCCCACTTCCAGCGAGCCGTGGGTGTCGCCCATGCCCAGCGCGGTAGCCGCGTGTTGCGTGGCGCCGGCCAGGGCTTCTTCCGGGGTCATGCGGAACAGCGTGCAGGCCATGTTCAGCATCAGGCGCACCGACAGCGCCGGCGAGGTGCCGGGGTTGAGGTCGCTGGCGATGGCAATCTTCACGCCGTGCTTGCGCAGCGCATCCATCGGCGGCAGCTGGGTTTCACGCAGAAAGTAGAACGCGCCCGGCAGCAACACGGCGACAGTGCCCGACGCGGCCATGGCGATGGCGTCGTCCTCGGTCATGAATTCCAGATGGTCCGCCGACAGCGCGTGGTAACGCGCGGCCAGGCTTGAGCCATGCAACGAAGAGAGTTGCTCGGCGTGCAACTTCACCGGCAGGCCAAGTTGCTGGGCGACCTTGAACACGCGCTCGACCTGTTCCGGGGAAAACGCCAGGTATTCGCAGAAGGCGTCCACCGCGTCCACCAGCCCTTCGGCTGCCAGGGCCGGCAGCATCTCGTGGCAGATGTGGTCGATGTAATCGTCGGCGCGGTCCTTGTACTCCGGCGGCAATGCGTGCGCTGCCAGGCACGTGGCGCGCACGCTGACCGGCAGCGCTTCGCCGAGGCGACGGATGACCCGCAGCAGTTTGCGCTCGCTGGCCAGGTCCAGGCCGTAGCCGGACTTGATCTCCACCGTGGTCACGCCGTCACGCAGCAAACTGCGCAGGCGCTTGTGCGCGCTGGCAAACAGCTCATCTTCAGTGGCCGCGCGGGTGGCGCGCACGGTGCTGGCAATACCGCCTCCCTTGGCCGCGATGTCGGCGTAGCTCACGCCTTCAAGGCGCTGCTCGAATTCGCCGCTGCGATTGCCGCCGAACACCGTGTGGGTGTGGCAGTCGATCAGCCCGGGGGTGACCCACGCGCCTTGCAGGTCATGCACCTGGGCGTAATCCGCCGTCGGCGCCTGGCTGCGGGGGCCAATCCACTCGATGAGCGAATTGGCAGTGACCATGGCGGCATCCTCGATGATCGAGTATTTGCCGTCTGCCATGGTTGCGACGTGGCAGTGTTGCCAAAGCGTTTTCATCAACGCCTCCCTAAGTTAACGATGAGACAAAGCCGGGTCGTAATGAACCTTGGCCGCTTGCCCGGCAGCGGGTTTGACCCACAGCAGGTAAGCGACGACGAGCAGCACAATCCACACGGCGCCGACCAGCAAAGCGGCCTGGGTGCCCGGGAAGTAACCCAGCACGCCAAACACGAACAGCATGAACACGATGGCCGCTGCGGGCGCATAGGGCCAGAACGGCACCGGGAATTTCAGCGCGGCGACCTGCTCCCTGGTCATCGAGCGGCGCATTGCGACCTGAGTGAACAGAATCATCAGCCACACCCACACAGTGGCGAAGGTGGCAATCGAGGCGATCACCAGGAACACGTTCTCCGGGATCAGGTAATTGAGCACCACGCCGCCGAGCAACGCCGCGCCCATCACCACCACGGTCATCCATGGCACGCCCTGTTTGGACAGCTGCGCAAAGCCCTTGGGCGCCTGCCCTTGCTGGGCCAGGCCGTACATCATGCGGCCGGCGCCAAAGATGTCGCTGTTGATGGCCGAGACGGCCGCCGAGATCACCACGATGTTAAGGATGGTCGCCGCCGAGCCGATGCCCAGGTTGCTGAAGATCTGCACGAACGGGCTGCCCTGGCTGCCGATCTGCGGCCACGGGTAGATCGCCATCAACACGAACAGCGTCAGCACGTAGAACAACAGGATGCGCAACGGCACTGCGTTGATCGCCTTGGGGATCACGCGTTGCGGGTCCTTGGCTTCACCGGCGGTGATGCCGATGATTTCGATGCCGCCGAACGCAAACATCACCACCGCGAACGAGGCGATCAGGCCGCCAACGCCGTTGGGCATGAAGCCGCCATGGGCCCACAGGTTGCTGATGCCGCTGGCCTGGGTATCGCCGGCCGAATGAATGCCGAACAGCATGATGCCGAAACCGCCGAGGATCATCGCCACAATGGCGCCGACCTTGAGCAGCGACAGCCAGAACTCCATCTCGCCAAACACTTTGACGTTGCACAGGTTCAGGCCGCCGATCAAAAACACAATGCCGAGCACCCACACCCAGCGCGCGACCTCGGGAAACCAGAAGCCCATGTAGATGCCGAACGCGGTGACGTCGGCGAGGCAGACGATGATCATTTCAAACGCATAGGTCCAGCCGAGGATAAACCCGGCCATCGGGCCCAGGTAGGTGCTGGCGTACTGGCCGAAGGAGCCGGAAACCGGATTGTGCACAGCCATCTCGCCGAGGGCGCGCATCACCATGAATACGGCGGCGCCGCCGATCAGGTAGGCGAGCAGCACGGCGGGGCCGGCCATCTGAATGGCGGAGGCAGAGCCATAGAACAGCCCGGTGCCGATCGCGGAACCGAGTGCCATGAAGCGAATATGTCGGGCGCTGAGCCCGCGTTTCAATCCCTTTTCTTGCTGGTGCATTTCTCTTCCCTAGTTATTGTTATCCCGAGAAAATTCAAAGCTATCGCAACTTAAATGTGGGAGCTGTCGAGCTTTAGCGAGGCTGCGAAGGCGGTGTATCAGGCAACAAAAATGTTGCCTGTACCGACGCCTTCGCAGCCTCGCCGGGGCTCGACAGCTCCCACATTTGGACAGCGGCGAGCTTAGAGGCTTGGCAGCAACTGCGCCGGCACCAGCTCGTTCAGGCAGCGGCTGGCGAGCAGTTCGCTGGCGGCATTGATGTCCGGGGCGAAGAAGCGGTCCTTGTCGTAGAAGCCGACTTTGGCACGCAAGATGCCACGGGCTTTTTCCAGCTTCGGCGAGGTTTTCAGGCCGTCGCGCAGGTCCAGGCCCTGGCACGCGGCCAGCCATTCCACTGCCAGGATGCCACGGGTGTTCTCAGCCATTTCCCACAGGCGTTTGCCTGCAGCCGGGGCCATGGACACGTGGTCTTCCTGGTTCGCCGAGGTCGGCAGGCTATCCACGCTGTGCGGATGGGACAGCGCCTTGTTCTCGCTGGCGAGTGCAGCAGCAGTCACCTGGGCGATCATGAAGCCGGAGTTGACCCCGCCATTGCCCACCAGGAACGGCGGCAATTGCGACATGTGTTTGTCCATCATCAACGAGATACGGCGCTCGCTCAGGGAGCCGATTTCGGCGATGGCCAACGCCATGTTGTCAGCCGCCATGGCCACCGGTTCGGCGTGGAAGTTGCCGCCGGAAATCACGTCACCTTCGGCAGCAAACACCAGCGGGTTATCCGACACGGCGTTGGCCTCTACCACCAGCACGTCGGCGGCCTGGCGGAACTGGGTCAGGCAGGCGCCCATGACTTGTGGCTGGCAGCGCAGGGAGTACGGGTCTTGCACCTTGTCGCAGTTCTGGTGCGACTGGGAGACCTGGCTGCTTTCGCCGAGCAGGTCGCGATAGGCCGCAGCCGAATCGATCTGCCCACGCTGGCCACGTGCGGCGTGAATACGCGCGTCGAACGGCGAGCGCGAGCCGAGCACGGCTTCCACGGTCAGCCCGCCGCACGCCAGTGCAGCGGCGAACAAGTCTTCACCCTCGAACAGGCCGCGCAGCGCATAGGCGGTGGACACCTGGGTGCCATTGAGCAGGGCCAGGCCTTCTTTGGCGGCAAGGGTCAAGGGCGTTAAGCCTGCGACTTTCAGTGCCTCGGTGGCTTCCAGCCATTCGCCTTTGTAGCGCGCCTTGCCTTCGCCCAGCAGCACCAGCGACATGTGCGCCAACGGCGCCAGGTCGCCCGAAGCACCGACCGAACCTTTGAGTGGGATGTGCGGGTACACCTCGGCGTTGACCAGTGCGATCAGCGCGTCGATCACCTGGCGGCGAATCCCGGAGAAACCACGGCTCAGGCTGTTGACCTTGAGCACCATGACCAGCCGCACCAGCGCGTCGCTGATCGGCTCACCAACGCCGGCGGCGTGGGACAGCACCAGCGAACGCTGGAGGTTTTCCAGGTCTTCGCTGGCGATGCGGGTCGAGGCCAGCAGGCCGAAACCGGTGTTGATGCCATAGGCGGTGCGATTCTCGGCGAGAATCTGCTCCACGCAGGCAACACTGGCTTCGATCTGCGCCGAGGCGCTGTCATCCAGACTGAGGGTTACCGGCTGCTGGTAGATGGCCCGCAGTTGGGCAAGACTCAGTTGGCCTGGAATCAGATTTAGCGCAGTCACATTCATGCTCCTTTGAATTGTTCTTCTGAAATTTTTGAATAAGTAATCAGTGCAAATGGGGTAATACGTGGTGCAGCAAAGCGGTGTCCTTGAGCAACGCGGCGGCGCTGGCGATGTCCGGCGCCAGCCAGCGGTCTTGCTCGTAAGGTGGGACTTTTTCACGTAGCAGACACCAGGCGCTGTCGGTGCCTGCGCCGAAACGCTGGTCCTTGAGAAACTCGAAGGCCTGGGCCGCCAGCAGGTACTCGATGGCGAGAATCTGGGTAACGTTGGCCAGCAACTGGTGCAGCTTGAGCGCGGCGTTGGTGCCCATGCTCAGGTGATCTTCCTGCAGGCCGGAGGTGACGAAGTTGTCGAGCACCGCCGGTTGCGCCAGCTGGCGGTTTTGCCCGCACAGCGAGGCGGCGACGTATTGCACGATCATCATCCCGGAGTTGACGCCTGGGTTGCTGACCAGGAACGCCGGCAAGCCGCTGACGTGCGGGTTGATCAGGCGGTCCAGGCGGCGCTCGGCCACCGAGCCGATTTCGGCCATGGCGATGGCGAGCATGTCGGCCGCCAAGGCCACGGACTGCCCGTGCGGGTTGGCCTGGGACACTACGCGGTAGGCGTCTGGCGTGCCGAGCACCAGCGGGTTGTCGGTGGCGCTGTTGAGTTCGGTCTCGATCTGGCGCGTGGCGTGTTCAACCTGGTCGCGGGCGGCGCCGTGGATTTGCGGGATCGAGCGGATGCTCAGGGCGTCCTGGGTACGAATGCCCTGGCTGCTGGCGATCACTTCACTGCCATCGAGCAGCGCGCGCAGGTTGATGCCGACTTGCTGCATGCCCGGGTGCGGCTTGAGGGCGATGATGGCTTCGTCAAAAGCGTCGATCTGGCCGCGCTGGGCCTCGAAACTCATGGCGCCGATCACGTCGGCCCATTGCAGCAAATGATGTGCGTCGGCCAGGGCCAGGCAGCTCAGGCCGGTCATGCACGGCGTGCCGTTGACCAGGCACAGGCCGTCTTTGGCGCCGAGTACCACCGGCTGCAAACCTTCTGCGTGTAATGCTTCTTGCGCTGTCACGATCTGACCGCGATAGCTCACCGTGCCGACACCGAGCAACGCCACGCCGACGTGGGCCATGTGAGTCAAGTAACCCACCGAACCCTGGGACGGCACTTGCGGCGTGATGCCGTGGTTGAGCAGCGCCAGCAGCGAATGCACCACCTGTGGGTGCAGGCCGGATTTGCCGTGGCTGTAGTTGATAATTGCCGCGCAAATAATCGCGCGGGTTTGCTCGTCACTCAGTACCGGGCCGACGCCGCAGGCGTGGCTCAGCAAGGTATTGCGCGACAGCTGGCTGAGTTGCTCGCCCTTGAGCGACACATTGCACAGCGCGCCCAGGCCGGTGTTCACGCCATAGGCGCGCTCGCCGCTGGTGACGATGCGCTGCACGATGGCCTGGGCATTGTCGATGCGCGCCCAGGCGTGGCCCGAGAGTTCGAGCTGCGCACCAAAGCGGGCGACGGCGACCACGTCCTGCCAACGCAGGGGGGCGTCGGCGATGATGATTTTTGCTGCCTGGGACATCTTCATACCTTCTTCAATTCTTGTGCAGCCTTACCGGCCTCTTCGGGGGCAAGCCCCCTTCCACCTTTGAAGGTGTTCACAGTTCAACCTATGGGAGGGGGCTTGCCCCCGATAGGGCTCGCAGCCTCACCACACAATCGTGCTCAAACCACCGCCGCCCGCCGCTGAACAAACCGGTCCACATACTCATCCGCCGGCGAATGCAGAATCTCGCGCGGCGTGCCGACCTGGATCAGCTTGCCGTCCTTGAGGATCGCGATGCGGTTGCCGATACGCACGGCTTCGTCGAGGTCGTGGGTGATGAACACGATGGTTTTGTGCAGGGTCTTTTGCAGCTCCAGCAACTGGTCCTGCATCTCGGCGCGGATCAGCGGGTCGAGGGCGCTGAAGGCTTCGTCCATCAGGATGATGTCGGTGTCGGCTGCCAAGGCGCGGGCCAGGCCCACACGCTGGCGCATGCCGCCGGACAGCTGGTGCGGGTATTTGTTTTCGTAGCCTTTGAGGCCCACGGTTTCGATCCAGTGCAGCGCGCGCTCAGCGCACACCTGCTTGGTTTCGCCACGCACTTTCAGGCCGTAGGCGACGTTGTCGAGCACGCTCTTGTGGGGCAGCAGGCCGAAGCTCTGAAACACCATGCTGATCTTGTGCCGACGGAATTGGCGCAGGGCTTCCATGTCCAGTTGCAGGATGTCTTCGCCGTCCACCAGGATCGCGCCGCTGGTTGGGTCGATCAGGCGGTTGAAGTGGCGCACCAGCGTGGACTTGCCCGAGCCCGACAGGCCCATGATCACGAAGATCTCGCCGGTGGCGATGCTCAGGGACAAGTCGTTGACACCGACCACGCAACCGGTCTCGGCCAGTACCTGGTCCTTGGTCTTGCCTTGGCCGACCATGGCCAGGGCGTCCTTGGAACGGTTGCCGAAAATCTTGAAGACGTTTTTAACTTCAATTTTGCTGACAGTAGTCATTTGCTCGCCTCATGCCGTGGACGACCATAGGCCTGGGTAATGCGGTCGATGACCACTGCGAGAATCACAATCGCCAGCCCGGCTTCGAGGCCACGGCCGACGTTGAGGGTCTGGATGCCGACGAGCACGTCTTCACCCAAGCCACGCGCGCCGATCATCGAGGCGATGACCACCATCGACAACGCCATCATGGTGGTCTGGTTGATACCGGCCATGATGCTTGGCAGCGCCAGCGGCAGTTGCACGCCGAACAGTTGCTGCCAGCGGTTGGCACCGAAGGCGTTGATGGCTTCCATGACTTCGCCGTCGACTTGGCGAATGCCCAGGTCGGTCAGGCGAATCAGCGGTGGCGCGGCGTAGATCACCGTGGCGAAAATCGCCGGCACCTTGCCCAGGCCGAACAGCATCAGCACCGGGATCAGGTACACGAAGCTCGGCATGGTTTGCATGATGTCCAGCAACGGCATCAGCACCGAGCGCAGGCGATTACTGCGCGCCGACAAGATGCCCAGCGGAATGCCGATCAGCACCGAGATCACCGTGGCGACCATCATCAGCGCCAGCGTCTGCATCAGCTTGTCCCACAGGCCAACCGCGCCCACCAGGAACAGCAGGCCGACGATCACCGCCGTGGTCACTACCTTGCGGGTGGCATGCCAGGCGATACCGCCGACGATGACCAGCATCAGCCACCAGGGCGCCGCGCGCAGCAACCCTTCCAGGTTGACGATGGCCCACAGCAGGGTGTCGGAGATGTGCCGGAACACATCGCCGTAGTTGGTGACCAGTGAGTCCACCCAACCGTTGACCCAGTCGGCGATGGAAAACGTAAAACTCTCAGGAAACATAGCGTGCTCTCGATCCAGTGGGTTGTGGCCGGGTGTCCGACGAGCCCCTCAGGGTAGTCGGACACGCTTGACCTACAAGGCCGCGTCGATTTTCTTGGCTGCGTCGTCGCTCACCCATGCGTGCCAGACTTCAGGATGTTCCTTGAGGAAAATTTTCGCCAGTTTTGGCGACTCAATTCGCTCTTTGGCCATGCGGCCCAGGTTCTGGTTGAGCAAATCGATCGGCAGGTTGACCTTCTCCAGCACAGCCACCAGCTCTGGCGCTTGCTCGTGGAAGGTATTGGACAAGCCGACCTTGATGCTCACGCTTTTATCCACACCAGGCTTTTCTTCGAGCTTGACCAGGTCGACCTGGCCCATCAGCGGCGTCGGCGACCAGTAGTAGAACAGGATCGGCTCGCCACGCTTGTAGCTCGACAGCACCGCCGCATCCAGCGCCGGGCCGGTGCCTGGGCGGAAGTTGGTGTAGGTGCTTTCCAGGCCGTAGCTTTTGAGCATTTCGCTGTTGTCCAGCTCACAGGTCCAGCCGGCCGGGCAGTTGTAGAAACGGCCTTTGGAAGGCTCTTCCTGGTCCTTGAACACCGAGGCGTATTTGGCCAGGTCAGCGATGTTTTTCAGGTCTGGCGCCTTGGGTTCCAACTTGCGCTTGGCGTCGCCTTCAATCACGTAACGTGGCACGTACCAACCTTCGACGGCACCGACAACGGGCGCGCCAACGCCGACGACTTTGCCGGCCTTCTCGGCCTTGTTCCAGACTTCGCTGCGGCCGACCCACTCTTCGGCAAACACTTGGATGTCGTTGCTGCTCAGGGCGTTTTCCATGGTGATGGAGTTGCCCGGCAAGCTGTCGGTTTTGCAGTCGTAGCCTTTTTCCAGCACGGTTTGCAGGATGTCGGTGAGCAACATGCCGCTTTCCCAGTTCAGGCCTGCGAACTTCACCGGCTTACCGGATTCGCACCAACCGGCCGCTTGTGCGCCAGCGGAGGCGAGCAAGCCTGCAGAGAGCAGCGTGGCCAGCAGGGTCTTATTCATTTTCATTGTTGTGACGCTCCCAATCTTGAAATGGATTACGGCAGTCAGTAGGCATCCTGCCCTGTCCACGTCCCATCAGGCTTGTGCGACCAGCCCGTTTGTCGTTGGTATAGCGCCCTGCTCTACCGGCAGGATCAGGTGTTCAGGAATTGCGCTGTGCCACTTTTTCGCGGCCCAGTAATACAGCGCGGCGGGCACCACCAGGCCGATGATCCAGGAGATATCGGTGTCGCCAAGGCTGGCAACCAGGGGGCCGGTGTAGAAATGCGTGGAGATGAACGGCATCTGGATCAGCACGCCCAGCACGTAGATGCTGATGCCCATCCAGTTCCAGCGGCCGTAGCGACCATTGGGGTTGGACAGCGCCGGAATGTCGTAGCGCTCTTTGGTGATGCAGTAGAAGTCCACCAGGTTGATCGCGCTCCACGGCGTGAAAAACGCCAGCAGAAACAGGATGAACGCGGAGAAATCCTTGAGAAACGAGTCCTTGCCCAGCAACGCCAGTGCGGCGGCAATCGACACCATCAGGAAGATGTACAGCAGGCGTACCGCACTTGAAATGTGCCGGCTGCCACGAAAGCCGCTGATGATGGTCGCAATCGACATGAAGCTGCCGTAGGCATTGAGGGTGGTCACCGTGACCTTGCCGAAGGCGATGCTGAAATACAGCAGCGCCGCGACAATGCCGGTGCCGCCCAGGCCGACGATAAACGACACTTCGTGGTGGGCGAATTGCGCACCGGCCAGGGCCGCCGCGAACACACCGAACACCATCGACGCCTGCGCCCCGATCACCGAACCCAGGCCAACCGCCCAGAAGGTTTTCGACGCCTGCGTACTGCGCGGCAAGTAGCGGGAGTAGTCCGCCACATACGGGCCGAACGCGATCTGCCAGGACGCCGACAACGAAATCGCCAACAGAAAACTGCTCAGCGAAAAATGCTTGTTGCCCAGCAGCGCACCGACATCGTTTCCGGCGAGCAATTTGTAGAACAGGTAGATGAAGGCAACCACGCCCAGCACGCTGGCGACGCGACCAATACCGTGGATCACGCGGTAACCGAAGACGGTGAACACCATGATCAGCCCGGCGAACAACACGATGCCGACCCAGTCTTCGACGTGCAGCAGCTGCGCCACCGCCTGCCCCGCCAACAGCGAACCGCTGGCCGAAAAACCGATGTACATCAGGCACACCAGCACCAGCGGGATCACCGCGCCATACACGCCAAACTGCACGCGGCTGGAAATCATCTGCGGCAAGCCCAGTTGCGGGCCTTGCGCCGCATGCAGCGCCATCACGCCGCCGCCCAGCAGTTGACCGATCAACAGACCGATCAACGACCAGAACACATCACCGCCCAGCACCACGGCCAAGGCCCCGGTGACAATCGCAGTGATTTGCAGGTTGGCACCCAGCCACAGGGTGAACTGACTCAATAGACGACCGTGTCTTTCCGCTTCCGGGATGTAGTCGATCGAACGCCTTTCGATCAACGGGGTGGTGCTTGCACGTGCGTCATTTGCAGCCATGTGTGTTCAACCTCTGATGGATTGTTTTTCGGTGGTGCGGGTGAAACAGGTTTTGTGTAAACAGCAGGGCAAATGTGGGAGCTGGCTTGCCTGCGATGGCATCCCCTCGGTTCTGCCGAGAGACCGAGTCGCCCGCATCGCAGGCAAGCCAGCTCCCACACAAACCCACTCCCACCGGAACCTGGCCGTTCGTTACTTGATCATCGGCAGATTGAGGCCCTGCTCCTTGGCGCAGTCGATGGCGATCTGGTAACCGGCATCGGCGTGACGCATCACCCCGGTGGCCGGGTCGTTGTGCAGCACGCGGGCAATGCGCTCGGCCGCTTCGTCGGTGCCGTCGCAGACGATCACCATGCCCGAATGCTGCGAGAAGCCCATGCCCACGCCGCCGCCGTGGTGCAGCGACACCCAGGTTGCGCCGCTGGCGGTGTTGAGCAAGGCGTTGAGCAGTGGCCAGTCGGACACGGCGTCGGAACCGTCCTGCATGGCTTCGGTTTCGCGGTTCGGGCTGGCAACCGAGCCAGAGTCGAGGTGGTCACGGCCGATCACCACCGGCGCGGACAGCTCGCCGCTGCGTACCATTTCGTTGAACGCCAGGCCCAGCTTGGCGCGCTGGCCCAGGCCAACCCAGCAGATCCGTGCTGGCAGGCCCTGGAAGCTGATGCGCTCGCGGGCCATGTCCAGCCAGTTGTGCAGGTGGGCGTCGTCGGGGATCAGCTCTTTGACTTTGGCGTCGGTCTTGTAGATGTCCTGCGGGTCGCCGGACAGTGCAGCCCAACGGAACGGGCCGATGCCACGGCAGAACAGTGGGCGGATGTAGGCCGGCACGAAACCTGGGAAGGCGAAGGCATCTTCCACGCCTTCTTCCTGGGCCATCTGGCGGATGTTGTTGCCGTAGTCGAAGGTCGGGATGCCTTGCTTCTGGAATTCCAGCATGGCTTTGACGTGCACGGCCATCGACTGCTTGGCGGCCTTGATTACAGCAGCTGGTTCGGCCTTGGCGCGGGCGCGGTATTCGTCCCAGGTCCAGCCGGCCGGCAGGTAGCCGTTAAGCGGGTCGTGGGCGCTGGTCTGGTCGGTGACCATGTCCGGGCGCACGCCGCGCTTGACCAGTTCCGGCAGGATTTCCGCCGCGTTACCCAGCAAGGCGATGGAGATGGCCTTGCCTTCCTTGGTGTATTTGGCGATGCGGGCCAGGGCGTCGTCGAGGTCGGTGGCTTGCTCGTCGACATAGCGGCTGCTCAAGCGGAAGTCGATGCTGACCTGCTGGCACTCGATGTTCAGCGAGCAGGCGCCGGCCAGGGTTGCCGCCAACGGCTGCGCGCCGCCCATGCCGCCGAGGCCGGCGGTGAGGACCCAACGGCCGGTCAGGTCGCTGTTGTAATGCTGGCGACCGGCTTCGACGAAGGTTTCGTAAGTGCCTTGGACGATGCCCTGGCTGCCGATGTAGATCCAGCTGCCGGCGGTCATCTGGCCGTACATGGCCAGGCCCTTGGCATCCAGCTCGTTAAAGTGTTCCCAACTGGCCCAGTGCGGCACCAGGTTGGAGTTGGCGATCAGCACGCGCGGCGCGTTGCTGTGGGTCTTGAACACGCCGACCGGCTTGCCGGATTGCACCAGCAGGGTCTCGTCGTCATTCAGGTTGGTGAGGCTTTCGACGATCTGGTCGTAGCACTCCCAGTTGCGCGCTGCACGGCCGATACCGCCGTACACCACCAATTCTTTCGGGTTCTCGGCCACTTGCGGGTCAAGGTTGTTCATCAGCATGCGCAGCGGCGCTTCCGTCAGCCAGCTTTTGGCGGTGAGCTTGTTACCGCGAGCGGCACGGATTTCGACGTCACGGTACTTTGTAGGCTTGGTCACAACAGACTCCTCGGCGATCGATGCGCGAACATTGATGGTGCGAAGGAGAGTCTTACGCACACATCTTTACTTGTACATACAAGCATATGCAATCAAGCGGCCAACTTTGCGGGTGAGCTGTTGAGAATTTTTTGGAAGGCGTGTGTAAGCCTTAAAAATTAAGGCTTGGAGGTTTGGTGAAATTTCTTACAGAGGCGTTTTTAAGCGAGGGAAATTTGTCACGATGGCGCGGCTTTGCGCCACGCTGGGGCGTTCGGTAACAAATTGGTGCGGGACTGGAAACAGATTCTGTGAGCGCCCCCTCCCACATTTTTTTAACCGCGTGCGGTCAGTTCGATAATGCAGCAGCGGCCACTGACCGAGAGGTCCAACAGGCCAGTGTTACCGTCCACCTGCAGACAATCGTGATGCCCCAGCTTCTGGTCCAGCACCTTCACTTCATCCGCCACGCTGAACACCAGTACCGTCTGCGCCGTCGTGAAAAACCGCTGCACGCCATCAATCCACTGAAAGCGCGCCTGATAACGCTGGGGTGAATAAATCAGGTTGAAATCGCGGATCGGCCCGGTGATCAAGCGGCACGAAACCTCGCTTTCACCACTGAACGCAAAGGGCTGCAGCGGCAATAAACCACGCTGCTCTTCGCCATCCACGGTCAGGACCATGCCTGCACCCTTGATCACGGTGATCACGCGCTGGTAGCCGGCGAAGGTGGAAAACCCACCCGACTCGGCGATATCGGCAATCGACAGGCGCCAGCCGAAGCCATCCAGGCCGGTGCCGGCGTCACGGGTAATTTCTTCGGTGCTGCCGCCGCCGTTTTTCCACGGCATGCGGATGTAATCGGTGGCGCGCCAGACTTTCACTGCACTCATTTACTGAAACGTCCTTCCAGGCTATGGCGGGAACCGGGGTGGATCAAACGCGCGGCGGTCACCGGCTGGCGACCGGACCAGGTACGCCGGCGGATCAACAGGCACGGCTCGCTCGGCTCGATCTGCAGCAGCTTGCACTCCTCGGCATCGGCGAGGATCGCTTCAACCACGTGCTCGCCTTCGGTCAGCGGTGCAACCTGGTTGAGGTAGGCGTACGGCGTTTGCTGGGTGAAATCCTGCTGCAAGTAATCCGGCGCGACCAGGGCATTGACGAAACGGTCTTCGATTTGCACCGGAATGTCGTTTTCGAAGTGCACGATCAGCGAATGGAACACCCGCCCGCCTTCGCGCATTTCCAGGGCGACGGCGCGCTCGGAGCCTGCGGCCTCTTCGCACAAGTGGATGACCTGGCAGGTATGCCGATGGCCGCGGGAGGCGATCTCATCGGCAATGTTGTGCACTTCAAACAGCGCCGACTGGCTCTTGGGTTCGGCGACAAACGTGCCGACGCCTTGCATGCGCACCAGCAACCCTTCGGCGGTGAGTTCGCGCAGGGCTCGGTTGATGGTCATGCGGCTGAAGCCCAGCTGGCTGACCAGCTCGCTCTCGGACGGCACGCGGTAATGCGGCGGCCAGTTGCCGTTGAGGATCTGCTGGCTGATCATCTGTTTGACGCGGGCATACAAGGGCGCCGGACTTTCGTCCATGTGGGCAGCCAGCGAAGACTTGGCAGGCGGAGTCGGCACAGGGAATCCTTGCAGGGGGAAAAGATGCATAGATTGCCGGAGTTTACCGAGCAGGCAAACGTCTGTATATGTATATACAAATAAACACACGACCGGGGTGCCTTGATCATGTCCGCTTTCTTTGCCGAACGCGCGCTGCTGCCTAATGGATGGGCCAACGATGTACGCTTTGAAGTCAGCGCCGATGGCGTGCTGACCCACGTTGAGCCCAACGCCAGTGCAGACGGCGCCGAACGGCTCAGAGGCCCGGTGTTGGCGGGCATGCCGAACCTGCACTCGCATGCATTCCAGCGGGCCATGGCGGGCCTGGCGGAAGTGGCCGGCAACCCGAATGACAGCTTCTGGACCTGGCGCGATCTGATGTACCGCATGGTCGGCAAGATCAACCCGGACCAACTCCAGATCATCGCGCGCCAGCTGTACATCGAGATGCTCAAGGCCGGTTACACCTCGGTGGCCGAATTTCACTACGTGCATCACGACGTCAGCGGCCAGCCGTATGCCGACCGCACAGAGCTGTCGCGGCAGATCAGCCAGGCGGCCGCCAGCAGCGGGATTGGCCTGACGCTGGTGCCGGTGCTCTACAGCCATTCCGGGTTTGGCGGCCAGGCGCCGAATGAAGGCCAGCGGCGGTTTATCAACAGCACCGAGAACTACCTGGACCTGCAAGCGCGCTTGAAGCCAATCCTCGCCGCGCAACCGGCGCAGCAGTTGGGCCTGTGCTTCCACTCTCTGCGCGCCGTCACGCCGCACCAAATCAATGACGTCCTGGCTGCCAGCGACAAGACGTGCCCGGTGCATATCCACATCGCCGAGCAGCAAAAAGAAGTCGATGATTGCCTGGCCTGGAGCGGCAAGCGCCCGTTGCAATGGCTGTATGACAATGTCGAGGTGGATGAACGCTGGTGCCTGGTGCACGCCACGCATGCTGATGCCGACGAAGTGGCGCGCATGGCCAAGAGCCGCGCGATTGCCGGTCTGTGCCTGACCACCGAAGCCAACCTGGGCGACGGGATTTTCCCCGCAGTCGATTTCCTCGCTCAAGGCGGGCGCATGGGCATCGGTTCCGACAGCCATGTGTCGTTGAGCGTGGTGGAAGAATTACGTTGGCTGGAATACGGCCAGCGCCTGCGCGATCAACGGCGCAACCGCTTGTACCGCAGTGATCAACCGATGGTCGGCCGCACGCTGTTTGATGCCGCGCTGGACGGCGGCGCCCAGGCGCTGGGCCAGCCGATTGGTCGGTTGGAAGTGGGTAAACGCGCGGATTGGATAGTGCTGGACGGCAGCGATCCGTACCTGGCAACGGCAACCGAGGACGGGATTCTCAATCGCTGGCTGTTCGCCGGCGGTGATCGGCAAGTGCGCGATGTGCTGGTCAACGGCAAGTGGGTGGTGCGCGATGGGCGCCATGCCGGTGAAGAGAAAAGCAGCCGGGCATTCACGCAGGTATTGAGGGACTTGCTCGGTTGACCAACAACCCATAACAAATGTGGGAGCTGGCTTGCCTGCGATGCAGACACCTCGGTGTATCAGTTACACCGGGGTGATGCTATCGCAGGCAAACCAGCTCCCACATTAGATTGAGGGTGACCTCAGATTACTGCGAGGTTTTGGCCATCTGCTTGTCCGACGTACGCCAGATCAATCGCGTGGTGTCATACCCTTGCTGGCGCGCCCTGCTCAGCAGGTCTTCGCGGGTGTCGGCATTCACCGTCGGCGTACGTGACAATATCCACATGTAACGCCGGCTTGGGCTGCCGACGATGGCGGTCTTGTAGTCATCGCTGACATACAGCACCCAGTAATCGCCCTTGGCGACGCCCGGCAGCAGCGCCGTGAACCAGTTATTGAATTCCACCCAGAGCTTGTCGGTCTTGCCCGGCACTTGCGGCGTGGCCGTGCCCTTGGCTTCTTCCCACTTCCATTCAGGCGTCAGGCAGCGGTTGAACACCGACATGTCGCCATCGGGCAGCAGCGTGTAGCGGGCTTCGGACTGCGCGCAGTTGCGCTGGAAGTACATGGGCAATCGGGCCAACTCATACCAGGTGCCCTGGTAACGCTTGAGGTTGACGTTGCTTGCTGTCTTGGGTTGCAGATCATCGCCAGAATGGCTGGCGCAGCCTGCCAAAAACAGGCTGGCACAAAGGCAAAAAACAAAACGCATCATTCTTCTTCTCCCGCAGGCTCGCGCCCCGGTTTACTTCAGGCCTTGCCCGGAAAACATCAAAACTTTGTCACCGGCATATTGAACGCTGATAAAGCTGTTTTTATCGCCCCAGGTGCAACTGGACATGCCCAGTGCGCCAGAACAATCGGTCGGTTTGCCCAGCAGCGACTCCACCTCAGCCTTGGCCATGCCAGCCGACAACTTCGCGTAATTTTCTTGGTTGACCTTGCTGCAAGCGGCCAATAGCACGCAAAAAGCCAGCAGGGCGAGACGGCGTAACGACATGGAAAAACTCCTGGAGGGACGAAGCAGCTTGGGTATCTGCCAGAAGCTTAGAAGGGAAAAGAGGTGTCTGGTTCCCGATGAGCAAAAACAAAAAAGCCCCGAAAACGCTGAAACGTTTCGGGGCTTTTTCAACAGTGAACAGCCTCACAACATCGCGGATAAGTTATCGCCGCGTCTTACTTCTTGTGGTAGCCGGTCACACGCTCAACTTCTTCTTTGGAACCCAGGAATACCGCCACGCGCTGGTGCAGGCCTTCGGGCTGGATGTCGAGGATGCGCTGGTGGCCGTCGGTGGACGCGCCGCCCGCTTGCTCAACCAGGAAGGACATCGGGTTGGCTTCGTACATCAAACGCAGCTTGCCAGGCTTGGACGGCTCGCGGCTGTCACGCGGGTACATGAACAAGCCACCACGGGTCAGGATACGGTGCACGTCAGCTACCATCGCGGCGACCCAGCGCATGTTGAAGTTCTTCTTCAACGGGCCTTCTTCACCTGCCATCAACTCGCCGACGTAGCGAGTCACCGGCTCTTCCCAGTGGCGCTGGTTGGACATGTTGATCGCAAATTCCTGGGTAGAGGCAGGAATAGTGATGTCTTCGTGAGTCAGCACGAAGCTGCCCATTTCACGGTCCAGGGTAAAGCCTTTGACGCCGTCGCCCAGGGTCAGCACCAGCATGGTCTGTGGGCCGTAGATCGCGTAGCCGGCAGCCACTTGCTCAGTGCCTGGCTGCAGGAAGGCCTTTTCGTTCAGGGCTTCGTTCTGGCTCAGGTATTCGTTCGGGCAACGCAGTACCGAGAAGATGGTGCCGACCGGTGCGTTGATGTCGATGTTGGACGAACCGTCCAGTGGGTCGAACACCAGCAGGTAGGCGCCTTTCGGGTATTTGCCCGGGATCTGGTAGGCATTGTCCATTTCTTCGGACGCCATGCCGGCCAGGTGACCACCCCATTCGTTGGCTTCGAGCAGGATCTCGTTGGAGATCACGTCGAGCTTCTTCTGCACTTCGCCTTGGACGTTTTCAGTGCCCATGCTGCCCAGAACACCACCCAGTGCGCCTTTGGACACGGCGTGGCTGATTTCCTTGCAAGCACGCGCCACCACTTCGATAAGGAAGCGCAGATCGGCAGGCGTGTTGTTGCTGCGGGTCTGCTCGATCAAATAGCGACTCAGGGTAACGCGGGACATGTAAGGCTCCGGAGAATGGGGGGCTTAAAAACCCGCGCAGTTTAACGCGAGTCGAGGGTTATTTCCTCTAATCAGAGGATTTAACGCCAATAGAGTTCACGGTTTGGCCGCAGGCGCACGCAACAAACTGTAGGCCATCGCCCCCAGCGCCGCCACACCCAACAGGAGCACGGCCCACAGGCCGAGTTTCTTCCAGTCGGTGCCCACTTCGGGCAATGCGGCAACGCTGGCGCTTTTAACCACAGCGTCACCGCTGACCCTGGCCTGGCCCAGCGTCTTGAGGCGCTCGGCGCTGTAGTCGGGAATCAAGGTCGACAAGGGCAGGTTTGCCGCCTTGACCGCACCATTGCCCAACGCCAGGGTAAACGGCGGCTCACCCCGCGCCAGGAACACCAACTGCGTGGCGCGCACGGCAAAACGCAGGGCTGGCGCCTCAACGCCCAGGCCGCCGCCGCGCTCATCCACCTGCAATTTAAGCTCGCCGACAGCCACTCCCGGCAGTTGCAACTCATCCTGCACCACGTCCTGGCCATTCTGGGTCAAGCGGTACAACACGCCATTGCTCAGCGGCTGCCAGGCTTGATTGGCGTCACGGCGCCCCGCCAAGGTGACGGGCGCCAGCGTGTTCGGCTGCTTGAGCTCGATGCGCAGACGCTCGACATGCAGCCCCGTCGGCAACTGCCAGCTGTATTCCCCCGCCTTGAGCCGCGCGCCCGACAATGGCTGCGACCACACCAATGGCATCGGCAGGCTGCTGCTGGTGGCGCTCACCAGCTTGGCCGAGGTCAGCGTCGGCGCGACCTGGCCCTGCCACACCAGGCGCAGGTAACGCGCCGGTTGCCCCGGCAAACTCACCTCGTGTTGCTCGACACGCTCGTCGGCAAACGACAGACGTGCCACCTGGCCATCGCCCCACGACTCCCAGTGCTGCAAGTCGTCGCTGGCCTCAATGCTGAAACGCTGGAAGCCGTCCTGTTCGCGGCTCCAGTCCAGGCTCAGTTGCTGCAACGGCGCCTTGATCGCACTGGCGTCCAGCACCCAGCCGCGCAGCACTTGCTTGCCCGACTTGGACGGGCGCACTTCGAGCAGCGTGCCTTCGGCCGTGGATTTCATCACCACATCCGGCACGCTTTCGCGCGTGTCGGCGGCGTACAGCGGAAACCACTTCACGTCGGTCACAGTGCGGCTTTCGGTGCGTTGCGCAGATTGGCGTGACAGCGCGTAGGCCTGAGGCTCACCGGCGGCATTGAACACGCGCACATCGCCGAGATCCGCCTGACGCGCGCTCAGTTGCACAGACAGCGGCAACTCCAGGCGATACCAAGGGCCGTTGCCACTCACCGCCAGCGGCACTTGCGTGGTGAAGTCGGCAGGCGTTTCCTGCGCCCACACCGACGACGTCATACACACGCCCACCGCGATCACGCTCAACTTACCGATCAAGAGGATGCTCCTTCAGTTTCCAACACAGGTTCGGCACGCTTGGGCGGCAGCGGCGCAAAGTAACCCACCACCAGCAGCAACCCACCCACGCCGATAAACGACACGATCCGCGCCAGCCCGCCACGGTTGCTCAGCTCGACGAAGAACAGCTTGGCGACCACCACCGCAATCAGCGCCGCGCCGATCAACCACACTTCACGACGATGGCGCAGATGGCCGCCGATCATCAGCCCGAGGGCGATCAGGGTCCAGACAATCGACAGGCCGGCCTGAACCAGCATCGACTCCAGCAACGCCTCCGGATGGAACGGCACGCCTGCCCAATGGTGGGCAGCGCGCATCACCAGGGCCGTGAAAAAGGCAAACAGCGAAACCCCCGCGACACCTTGGGCGATCAGCTCGGCACGTGGACCGCGCTGCGGCGCTACGCTGCGCGACCACAGGTAAATACCCAGCAACGCGAACAGCAGGCCCAGGTCCAGTGGGCTGAGCAGCGGCACATACGGCAGCGGTTTGGCCGTGCCGTCGCTGAAGATATTGGCCAACCAGAACCAGCCGAGCATCAACACCGCCAGCGGCAGCGCGGCGAGCACACGGTATTCACGCGGATGCGCCGACACCGGCCATGGCCAGCGGCGTGGCGCAGCCGCCAACACGAGGTACAGACTTGGCAGGATCGCCCAACCCAGCCAGCGCCAGGCGTTGTATTCGCTCGACAGCAGCAACAGGCCGTAACGCAGCTCCAGCGCCAGCACGCCGATCAGCATCCAGCAGCCGAGTACGTGAGCGATGCTCAGCACGTTGCTCGGCACCACCGCCGCCAAACGCCGTAGCGCGATGAAGTGCACAACGAACACCGCCAACCAGGCCAGCCAGCCGTACTGCGCTGCCGGGTGGTAATAATCATCGGCTGAGGCCAGCAACACCACGCCCGCCGCCGGCATCAGCAAGGCGCATAACATGCCCAGCGACGCCCAGCGCAAACGTTCGGCCAGCAGCGCCCAGATCGCCACGCTCACCGCCGCGATGCCGAGCAAAAATGGCCCTTGCAGCGCCTGCGGGATAAACCGCAACACTTCACCGATCAGCGCCAGCGTCCACCAGGCCGCGCCCCACACCAGCAGCAGATCAGACAGGCGTTGCAGTTTCAACACGGCAAACACCGGCGCATGCGGCTCACGCTGCAAGCGCCAGGCGCCGACCAAGGCAGCCAGGCCCAACACCATTGGCGTCCAGAAACCGCTGTGCGCCAAGGGGTGCAAGCCTTCGCTGCTCAACGGCCCAAGCAGCTGTGGCACCGCCAACAGGAACGAAGCGCCGCCGATCAGTTGCAGCAGCAACCCAAACACAAAACTCACGCGTTGTTGCAGGTACAGGCTCAACCAGATGATCAGCAAACCGCTGGCTGCCCAGACGCCGCTGGCGCTTTCCCACGGCAGCACGAACAGCACCGCGAGGTTGATCAGGACCAGACCGGCTAGCAGCACCACCGACAGACCGCGCAGCAGGCCTATGTCGCTGCGCACCTTGTCGTCGCGCACGGCCAGCAGCATGCCGCCGACCAACGCCAGGCCGATCAGCGAGGCGGTCAGCAAACCGCTCCAGCCCGCACTGAATACCGCCGCCCCTTTACCGCCCTGCAAGCGCAACAGGAACAACGCGCCACCGAGCAATTGCACGCCAAACGCGGTGAACAGGAAGGTGCGCGAGCCGATGCGCAGGCCGACAAACAACGTCACAAGACCCGCGATTGCCCAACTGATGGCGGTGCCTTGGGTCAGCAGCAGCAACGGTGCAAGCAGGTACAAAAAGCTCAGGCCCAGGCTCGCCAGCACGGGCAGGCCTTTGCGCTCCCAATCCGCCGCCTGCTCGGTCGACGCCTTGCGCAACTGATTAAAGCTGAACAACAGCGCCGCACCCAGCAACAGCGCGCCCAATGGCGCACCGTCGAGCAAGGTCAGTTCGCCTACGCGCAGTTCGCTGAGGAACGCCAGCGCCGAGCCCAATTGCAGCAACAGGCCGAACGCGCGCGCCAGTGGCCGCTGCTGACGCAAGCCGAGCCAGAAAATCCCCGCGCCCTCCACCGCCCACGCCGCAGCCGTCCAGCGTGCGTCGAGGCCCAGCGGAATCGCCAAACTGGCAAAGATCACGCCCAACGCCAGGCAGGTTTCCGCCAGCAACAACGCCCGCCCGCTACGCAGCCATTGCGCCAGCCCCATGTAGAGGATGCCAAGGCCCAGCGCACTAAATGCGGCGGCAAATTCCAGGTGCTGCACCAGCGCGAACTGCAAACCAAAGCCCACCAACGGCGGGCCGAACAGCATGCTGCCATCGACGTAATCACCCTTGGCCGCCGACCAGCGCAGCAGCGCACCCCGACTGTCGTCTTCGGGTGCGTCGCTCATCTCAAGCAGTTTGCGCCGGGCGAACAACAGGCCGATGGCCAGATACATCAGGAAAAACAGGATCAGGAACGGCTCGGTGCTCCACAGCAGCTCCGGTGTGTAGGAACGCATGCCCCAGGCGAAACCAATGCCGAAAGTACCCACGAACCCGATTAGGTTGAGCAAGCGCCAGGCCTTGAACCAGGCGATGGCCAGGATGCCGGCGTTGAGCAATGCGAAGTAGCTGAACAACGCCACGTGATTGCCGGCGCCGGTTGACGTGAGAATCGGCGCGGCAAAGCCACCCAACGCCGCTGCGCACGCGAGGCCAAGGGCATCCTGGGTGATCGCCAGGATTGCCGAGAACACCGTGACCGCCACCAGCAGGCCCAGCGCGGCGCCCGGATCGATCAACGGGTGCAAGCGCATTGCGGCGAACACCGTCAGGTACAACACGGCGATGCCGGTGCCTTGCAGCATCAGGCCGTAATTGCTGTTACGCAGCCGCAACCACCACCCCAGGCCCAACAGGCCGATGGCGGCAGCGGCAACCCCGGCGTAACGCAACTCGATCGGCACCACTACGCCTTCGGTGGCATAGCGCAGCAAAAACGCCAGGCCCAGGAACAACAGCACCACGCCGACGCGCAGCACGGTATTACCGCCAAACAGCCAATTGCGTGCGCCACTGATGGCGCGCTCGATCAGGTTGGGGCCGCGGGCAATAGCAGGCTCTTTAGGTTCTGGCGTCGGCGCTGGGGCCCAGACGTGATCCGGCAGCGGCTGGCTCGCCTCGGCAACCACGGCGACAGGCGCCAGTTCGGCGGGCAGCTCCCAAACAAGTTGGGGCGTCTCGGCGACAGGGATGGGTTCAGGGGTGGGGGGCTCGACCATGACGCTGTTCGTCGGCGCGGGCACCTCCAGTTGCCGCAGGCGCTCACCCAGCGCAATCAGCGCCTTTTGCGTGGTTTCCAACTGACGCGCCTGCTGGTCCGCTTGCGCCGACAGCTTCGCCAGGCGGATGGCCTGGCCAATGCCCAAGCCCAGCAGCGCACCGATACCCGCATCACTGAACGACTCATCAAGTGTCCAGCCGAGCACCAGGCCAATCAGCATGAAAATCCATTGCATGGTTGATATCCCTAAGCAGCCCGAGGCGGGCAAACCGGGGCCTAGTATATCGACGCGGGGCCAATGTGGGAGGGGGCTTGCCCCCGATAGCGGTGTGCCAGTCGACATATCTGCAAACTGGCAATTCGCTATCGGGGGCAAGCCCCCTCCCACATTTTGTATTGCGGTGGTTAGTCGAGCGCTTTCCAGATTTCGGTCGCGTACTCCCTGATCGTGCGATCCGAAGAGAACCAACCCATGCGCGCCGTATTCAGCACAGCCGAGCGCCACCACGCTTTGGAGTCATGCCAATGCGCTTCGACCCGCGCCTGGGCGTCCCAGTAGGAATCGAAGTCGGCACACACCAGGAAGCGGTCGTAGTCGATCAGCCCGTCGATCAGGCCCACATAGCGGCCGGGATCATCCGGCGAGAACACCCCGCCCCGAATCGCTTGCAACACGTCGTTGAGACGATGGGAGGCAGCAATTTCCGGCCCGGCGTTGAATTCGCCAGCGTGCTTGCGGGCTTCGACCTGCTGAGCACTGAGGCCGAAAATGAACATGTGATCGGCGCCTACGCGCTCGTGCATCTCCACGTTGGCGCCGTCCATGGTGCCGATGGTCAGCGCGCCGTTGAGGCCGAACTTCATGTTGCTGGTGCCCGAGGCTTCAAAGCCGGCCGTGGAGATCTGCTCCGACAAATCCGCCGCCGGAATGATGCTTTCCGCCAGGCTGACGTTGTAGTTGGGCAGGAACACCACCTTGAGCAAACCGCGCACGGTCGGGTCGTTGTTCACGGTACGGGCGATGTCGTTGGTCAACTTGATGATCAACTTGGCCTGGTGGTAACTCGCCGCTGCCTTGCCGGCGAAGATCTTCACCCGTGGCACCCAGTCGGTGCCCGGCTCGGCGCGGATCGCCTGGTACAACGCCACGGTGTGCAGCAGGTTGAGCAGCTGGCGTTTGTACTCGTGGATGCGTTTGACCTGCACGTCGAACATCGCCGCCGGGTTCACTGAAATACCCAGGCGCTCATGGATGATCTCGGCCAGTGCACGCTTGCTGTGCAGGCGCTGATCGGCAAAGGCTTTGCGGAAGGATTGCTTCTCGGCGAAGGTTTCCAGCTCCGTCAGGCGCGTTTCCATGGTGTCGAGAATGTCCGGGCCCAGCGCGTCCACCAGCATATCGGTGAGCTTGGGGTTGGCCTGGTACAGCCAGCGGCGGAAGGTAATGCCGTTGGTTTTATTGTTGATGCGCTCCGGATACAGCTTGTGCAGCTCGGAGAACACCGTGCTGCGCATCAGCTGGGTGTGCAGGCCAGACACGCCGTTGACGCTGTGGGAGCCGAGGAACGCCAGGTTACCCATGCGCACGCGGCGGCCGTTGTCTTCTTCTATCAGCGACACGGCGCGCAGCACGTCGAAGTCGTGAATGCCCTTGGCCCGCAGCGAGTCGATGTGCTGGGCGTTGATCAGGTAGATGATCTGCATGTGCCGCGGCAGCATGCGTTCCATCAAACCTACAGGCCAGGTTTCCAGCGCTTCGGGCAGCAAGGTGTGGTTGGTGTAGGAAAGGGTTTCAACCGTCACGTCCCACGCCGCTTCCCACGGAATGTCATGCAGGTCGACCAGTTGGCGCATCAGCTCGGCGACGGCAATCGAGGGGTGCGTGTCGTTGAGCTGGATGGCGGCGTGTTCGCCCAGGCTCAATACCGAGCCGTGCATGTTTTTGTGGCGGCGCAGCAGATCCTGCAGCGAGGCAGAGACGAAGAAGTATTCCTGGCGCAGACGCAGTTCCTGCCCTGCTTCGGTGCTGTCGGCCGGGTAAAGCACACGGGAGATGCTTTCGGCACGGGCGACTTCGGCGACGGCGCCCAAGTGGTCACCCGCGTTGAAACGCTCCAGGTGCAAGTCTTCCACGGCGCGTGCACGCCACAGGCGCAGGGTGTTGACGCTGGCGCCGCGCCAGCCGACGACGGGGGTGTCATAAGCCACCGCGCGCACGGTTTCATTCGGCGACCACACTTGGATCATCTTGCCGGAAGCGTCCGCCAGGGTTTCGACGCTGCCGCCAAAGCCGATGGGGTAAATCACCTCGGCCCGTTCGAATTCCCACGGGTTGCCAAAGTCCAGCCAACGCTCGGTCTGTTCCTGTTGCCAGCCATCGACGATCGCCTGGCGAAACAAACCGTGCTCGTAACGAATGCCATAACCGTGGCCGGCAATGCCCAAGGTCGACATGCTTTCCATAAAGCAGGCGGCCAGGCGGCCCAGGCCACCGTTGCCAAGCGCCGCGTCGGGCTCCAGCAGGCGGATGCGCTCCAGGTCCACACCGAGTTCGGACAGCGCTTCGCGCGCGATCTCCAGCACGCCGAGGTTGCTCAGGCTGTCGTAGAGCAAACGGCCGATAAGAAATTCCAGGGAAAGGTAATAAACCCGCTTCTGGCCTTTGCGGTAAATGCGCCGCGTGTGGTCCATCCAGTGATCGACCATCTGGTCGCGGGCGGCCAGGGCAATGGCTTCGAACCAGTCGTGGTCGAAAGCGTGGTCGGGGTCCTTGCCCACCGCGTAGGTGAGTTTGGTCAAGACAGCATCGCGGAATGCGGCTACCTCTGCTTCTCGTGCAAGCGGTTCCTGAGACATCGGTGCGACCTCGGGCGAGATTGAAGGAGTTGCTAGAGCCTAGTCGGTCTGACAGACGGTAGACGCTCTGGTTCGGCAGTATTTTTACTCATTCACCTTTGCGGGAAATTGATGCAGGGGTCGTGCCCAATCGGTGCTTGAGCAGCCTTCGGGCTGAAAACCACAAAATATTGTTCAAAAAACCATCAATCCCGGTATGATCGCGCGCCCGGATACAGCCCCACCTTGGAACCCTGATGAAGTCTCAACTGATCGCCGCCGCGGAACTCGACCGTCTCGAGACCTGGCAGAAATATTCCGCCCACATGTGCGGTGGCTGCGTGTCCAGCTGCTGCACGCTGCCGGTTGAGGTGAAGATCAAGGACCTTATCCGCATTGGCATCGTCGATGAATTCGAGCGCGGCGACCCGCCCAAGAACATCGCCAAGCGCTTGCAGAAAGAAGGCATCGTCGAGCGTTTCAATTCCAAATCCGAGATTTTTACCCTGCAGCGCATGAGCAACAACGATTGCCTGTACCTGGATCGTAAGACGCGCTTCTGCACTATTTATGACAAGCGCCCGGATACGTGCCGCAACCACCCCAAAATCGGGCCGCGGCCGGGGTACTGCGCGTATAAGCCCAAGGAAGTGGTGCGCGAGACCAAGTTCAAGACGCTCGATAAGTTCTGATCCGGGTTTTTGTGGGGGTTTCTAAGGCCCCATCGGGGGCAAGCCCCCTCCCACATTGGAACGCATTTCAAAGGTGGGAGGGGGCTTGCCCCCGATAGGGCCGGTACAGCCACCACAAAAATTGCAGGCACAAAAAAACGCCCCCGGCCTTTCGACCGGGGGCGTTTTTCATTCAGCCTGAGTTAACTCAGTTCTTGGCTTTCTTGGCAGCGCGGGTACGCTCGCCTTCGTCCAGGATCTTCTTACGCAGGCGGATCGACTTAGGCGTGACTTCGCACAGCTCGTCGTCCTGGATGAATTCCAGGGCCTGTTCCAGGGTGAAGCGAACAGGTGGAACCAGAGCGATGGTTTCGTCTTTGCCCGAAGCACGCATGTTGTCGAGCTTCTTGCCTTTGGTTGGGTTGACGCCCATGTCGTTGTCACGGCTGTTCAGACCAACGATCTGACCGTTGTAGATCTCTTGACCGTGTTCAACGAACAGCTTGCCACGCGCCTGCAGAGTTTCCAGGGAGTAGGTCAGTGCCTTGCCGGTTTCTACCGATACCAGAACACCGTTCTGACGGCCGGACATGTCGCCGGACTTCATGGTGTCGTAGCGATCGAAGATCGAGGTCAGGATGCCAGCACCGTTGGTCAGGGTCAGGAACTGGTTACGGAAACCGATCAGACCACGAGCAGGGATGTTGTATTCCAGACGCACACGGCCTTTGCCATCCGGCACCATGTTGGTCAGGTCGCCCTTACGCAGGCCCATCTCTTCCATGACCTTGCCCTGGGATTCTTCAGGGGTGTCGATGGTGACGTTTTCGAACGGTTCCTGCTTCACGCCGTCAACTTGACGGATGATCACTTCTGGACGACCAACGCCCATTTCGAAGCCTTCGCGACGCATGGTTTCGATCAGTACCGAGAGGTGCAGCTCACCACGGCCGGAAACCTTGAACTTGTCAGCCGAGTCGCCTTCTTCAACGCGCAGTGCAACGTTGTACAGCAGCTCTTTGTCCAGACGTTCCTTGATGTTACGGGACGTCACGAACTTGCCTTCTTTACCGCAGAAAGGCGAGTCGTTTACCTGGAAGGTCATGGAAACGGTTGGCTCGTCAACGGTCAGAGGCTTCATCGCCTCGACGTTGTCCGGCTGGCACAGGGTGTCGGAGATGAACAGAGAGTCCATACCGCTCACGCACACGATGTCACCGGCAAACGCTTCTTCAACGTCGATACGGTGCAGACCGTGGTGACCCATCAGCTTCAGGATACGGCCGTTGCGTTTCTTGCCGTCGGCGCCGATGGCGACAACCGGGGTGTTCGGCTTGACGCTACCACGAGCGATACGGCCAACACCGATAACACCCAGGAAGCTGTTGTAGTCCAGTGCCGAGATTTGCATCTGGAACGGACCGTCACGGTCAACTTTTGGCGCCGGTACGTTGTCGACGATCGACTGGTACAGCGGGGTCATGTCTTCAGCCATGTCGGTGTGTTCCAGACCGGCAATGCCGTTCAGGGCCGAGGCGTAGACGACTTTGAAGTCCAGCTGTTCTTCGGTAGCACCCAGGTTGTCGAACAGGTCGAAGATCTGGTCCAGAACCCAGTCCGGACGCGCGCCTGGACGGTCAACCTTGTTGATGCACACGATCGGACGCAGGCCGGCTTCAAACGCCTTCTTGGTCACGAAACGGGTTTGCGGCATAGGGCCGTCTTGAGCGTCAACCAGCAGCAGAACGGAGTCAACCATCGACATTACACGTTCAACTTCGCCGCCGAAGTCGGCGTGGCCCGGGGTGTCCACGATGTTGATGTGGTAGCCGTTCCAGTTGATAGCGGTGTTTTTAGCCAGGATGGTAATACCGCGCTCTTTTTCCTGGTCGTTGGAGTCCATCACGCGCTCGTCGTTGAGCTCGTTGCGCTCCAGGGTGCCGGATTGACGCAGGAGTTTGTCTACCAGGGTGGTTTTACCATGGTCAACGTGAGCAATGATGGCGATGTTACGTAGATTTTCGATCACTTGTGTATCTCGATCAGAGGATTCGGTGTGCTGACAGGTCGTGGCAGCGATTAACAGTAGAGTCAGGCCTTGCCGTTACAGCTTGACGGCAGAGTCGGGGGGCCGGTGACGCAGGCCACAGGCAAACAGCCCCGGGCTCTTAGCTCGGTCGATAAACGCGCACATTGGCATGCCCCTCACTGAGCAAATGGTGGGCATGCAGGCGACTCATCACGCCTTTGTCGCAATACAGCAGGTACTGACGGCTGTTATCCAGTTCCTTGAAACGCGCGTTCAATGCGTAGAACGGCAGCGTTTGCACGTCGATGCCAGCGATTTCCAGCGGCTCATCTTCGGCGGCATCCGGATGACGGATGTCGACGACAATCTGGCCGGCCAGGACTTCGCTGACTTCTTCGATTTGCACATCCTGGCCCAGTTCGTCGATGACGCGATCGATCGGGACCATTTTGGCGTTCTCGAGCGCACGCTCCAGAATCGCCATGTCGAACTGTTGTTCTTCGTACTCCACGCGGTTGCGCTTGGCGTGGGTCTTGGGGTTCACCGAGATGACCCCGCAATATTCAGGCATGTGTTTGGCAAACGCCGCCGTGCCGATTTCTTCGGCCTGGTCGATGATGTCCTGCTTGTGACTGGCGATGAGCGGGCGCAGCACCAGCTTCTCGGTCACGCAGTCGATCAGCGACAGGTTCGGCAGCGTCTGGCTGGAGACCTGGGAAATCGCTTCACCGGTCACCAGCGCGTCGATCTGCAGTTGATCGGCAATCCGCGACGCAGCGCGCAACATCATACGCTTCAATACTACGCCCATATGACTGTTATCGACTTTGCCGAGAATTTCGCCCAGCACTTCCTCGAACGGCACGCTTACGAATAGCACGCGTTGGGAGCTGCCGTACTTCTTCCAGATAAAGTGCGCGACTTCCATCACGCCCAATTCGTGTGCACGCCCGCCCAGATTAAAGAAGCAGAAGTGGCTCATCAGGCCGCGGCGCATGATCTGGTAGGCCGCCACCGTGGAATCGAAACCGCCGGACATCAGTACCAGGGTCTGTTCCAGGGCACCCAACGGGTAGCCACCGATGCTGTTGTGCTGGCTGTGGATCACAAACAACCGTTGGTCGCGAATTTCCATGCGCACTTCAATTTGCGGCGCTTTCAGGGAAATTCCGGCAGCGCCGCACTCGCGACGCAGCTTGCTGCCGACGTATTTCTCGACGTCCATGGAGCTGAAGGTGTGCTTGCCGGCGCGCTTGCAGCGCACCGAAAAGATCTTGCCTTCAAGCTCGCTACCGTAGTGCTGTTTGCACTTTTCGGTGATGTCGTCGAAGTCGCCCAGCGGGTACTCATCCACCTGCAGGAAATGCGCGATGCCCGGCATGCAGCTCAGGCGCTCAGTCATGTCCTTCAAGGCTTTGGCGTCGGTGACACGGGTTTCCAGCTCGAGGTTGTCCCACACGCCGTTCACCACCACAGCCGGGTCCAGGTCACGGAGCACGGCACGGATGTTCTTGGCCAACTGACGGATGAAACGCGTCCGTACCGGTCGGCTTTTGATGGTGATCTCGGGGAACACTTTAACGATTAATTTCATGGAAACAGCGCGCGCCGGGCCTGCTGAAAAAGGGGGGCGCGGATTATAGCGGAAATCGCTCAAGGTTTAACCAGTTAATATGCATCAGACACAACGCGCACCAAAACGGGTCATTTGCGCAAATTAACGCTACATTGCAGTGCGTTATTTATTGCGCTTCAGCGGATTGCACCTTTATAGGGGCCATTTTGAGGCAATAAGGCCATGTTGGCGCACTGGCATGCAATTTGCTCTCTTGTGAGGCAGGTTGCCTTGGTCGAGTATTCGCGCCGGCATCACCCACATTCTAAGGGCTAACTCCACTACCCCAGCCCGAAGCCACCCGGAGGACACCATGTCGAAGTCGGTTCAACTCATCAAAGATCATGACGTTAAATGGATTGATCTGCGCTTCACGGACACTAAAGGTACTCAGCACCACGTGACCATGCCGGCTCGCGACGCGCTGGATGATGCTTTCTTCGAAGAAGGCAAAATGTTCGACGGTTCCTCCATTGCTGGCTGGAAAGGCATCGAAGCCTCCGACATGATCCTGATGCCGGACGACAGCACTGCCGTTCTCGACCCGTTCACCGAAGACCCAACCCTGATCATCGTCTGCGACGTGATCGAGCCTTCGACCATGCAAGGCTACGACCGCGACCCACGTGCGATCGCCAAGCGTGCCGAGGAATACCTGAAGTCGACCGGTATCGGCGACACCGTATTCGTAGGCCCAGAGCCAGAATTCTTCATCTTTGATTCGGTCAAGTTCAAGTCCGACATCTCCGGCTCCATGTTCAAGATCTTCTCCGAACAAGGTTCGTGGATGTCCGACCAGGACATCGAAGGCGGCAACAAAGGCCACCGTCCAGGCATCAAAGGTGGCTACTTCCCGGTTCCGCCATTCGACCACGACCACGAAATCCGTACCTCCATGTGCAACGCCATGGAAGAAATGGGCCTGGTCATCGAAGTTCACCACCACGAAGTGGCGACTGCCGGCCAGAACGAAATCGGCGTGAAGTTCAACACCCTGGTTGCCAAGGCTGACGAAGTTCAGACCCTCAAGTATTGCGTACACAACGTGGCTGATGCCTACGGCCGTACCGCTACTTTCATGCCTAAGCCGCTGTACGGCGATAACGGCTCGGGTATGCACGTTCACCTGTCCATCGCTAAAGAAGGCAAGAACACCTTCGCTGGCGAAGGTTATGCCGGCCTGTCCGACACCGCCCTGTACTTCATCGGCGGTATCATCAAGCACGGTAAGGCCCTGAACGGCTTCACCAACCCGTCGACCAACTCCTACAAGCGTCTGGTCCCAGGTTTCGAAGCCCCTGTGATGCTGGCTTACTCGGCGCGTAACCGTTCCGCCTCGATCCGTATTCCTTACGTGTCCAGCCCTCGCGCTCGCCGTATCGAAGCACGCTTCCCGGATCCAGCAGCCAACCCGTACCTGGCCTTCGCTGCCCTGGTCATGGCCGGCCTGGACGGTATCCAGAACAAGATCCACCCAGGCGACGCCGCCGACAAAAACTTGTACGACCTGCCGCCTGAAGAGGCCAAAGAGATCCCACAAGTGTGCGGCAGCCTGAAAGAAGCCCTGGAAGAGCTGGACAAGGGCCGTGCGTTCCTGACCAAAGGCGGCGTATTCAGCGACGACTTCATCGATGCCTACATCGAGCTGAAAAGCGAAGAAGAAATCAAAGTACGCACCTTCGTACACCCACTGGAATACGAGCTGTACTACAGCTGCTGATCCGGTAGCGCCGCTTAAAGCGGCGTGACAAAAAAGGCCTCCTTCGGGAGGCCTTTTTTTATGCCTGAAAATATCGAAGCTACCCGCGCGGCGCGGGAGAAGGCCGCCGTGGGTACCCGTCAAAGCCATCGTGTTTCTGGCGGCGTTGCGGCACCTGCCACGCCCACCTCTTACATCACACAGGCAGATAACTGCGCAGACTCGCCGCCTCGCCCGACATCCATCCCGACCTAACGCACGTAGCCTGAGGCACTACTCTGCTCAACGGATCAAATCATGTACAACCGCTCGCTCGCGCTCATCGCCTGCCTGTTTCTGCACGGGTGTGGCACCCCACCCAAAGCCCCTGCGCCGATCGAAAGGCAAATCCTGCTGCAAAGCAACGCATCCTGGGACGGTACGCCTTATACCGGCTACCCCCAAAGCGCCCCGGAGCTGACGCTGTTGAAGCTCAAGATTGCGCCACACACCACCCTCGCCTGGCACACACACCCGATGCCCAATGCGGCTTACATACTCAGCGGCGAACTCACGGTGCAAAGCCGCGACAGCGGGCACGCCCGGGTTTTCAGACAAGGGCAGACACTCGCCGAGATGGTCAACATCGTCCATCGAGGCGTCACAGGGGATACGCCGGTGGAGTTACTGGTGTTTTATGCCGGCAGCCCCGGCATGCCGCTCTCCCACACCGATTGATGCTGGCCTGCGCCACTAACTGCCGGGCGCAGGCGCGCGCAAAAAATCTCAAGCGTGCCGCGCGCCTTCAATAATTACGCGTTATCGTTGGCGACCTTCGAACACGCTCGTGCCTACAGGGGACCGCCTTTGAAACATCGACTCGTACTTGCCTTGCTGTTCGCCAGCGCCACCGCCACTGCCGCGCCGCCGACACTCGAACCGCTGCTCAACAGCATCGCCGAGCGCCTGACCATCGCCGACCAGGTCGCACTGAGCAAATGGGACAGCCACAAAGCCGTGGAAGATCGCCCTCGCGAACAGGCTGTGATCGCCAGCGCGAGAGCCCAGGCCCCCGACTACAAAGTCTCGCCCGAGGCGGCGGAGCAATTTTTCTCCGCGCAGATCGAGGCGAATAAACTGGTGCAATACACCCGACTGTCCGACTGGCAGTTTAAAGGCAAGGCGCCCGATACGCCGCGCCCGGACCTGACCGGCAAGATTCGCCCTCAACTGGACCAACTGCAAAAGCGCATGCTGCAACAATTAGCCGACTTCGGCCCCGAGCGCAGCAACCCGCAGTGCCCGCACTGGGTAGCCCTGGCCGTGCACGAACCGCTTAACGATCCCTTGGTGCAGATCGCAATGACCCGCGCCACGGCCGAGTTGTGCGTCTACACGCCTTGAAGGATAAGGGCCTGCTTCATTGAAGGCCCTTTCCCGCACTTTGGTTAAATCGCGGAAATGTCTGATACATCCCAGGCCATCCGCCCCCTACGATGCAGCGTCCTGCCGCCACTCGCCGATGTCTTTGCGATGAACCTTATCTGTAAGACCCTGTGTTCACTGACGCTCGTGCTCAGCCCGATCGCCGCAGCGCAAAAACCCACACCGTCAACGCCCCTCGACCTTGAGCCCACGGCCTGGACGGTAGAAGCGCCTTACCCGCAAAGCACGATTATCAATGCGCGCATCAATGGCACCGCTGCCCACGACGGCAATTCCAGCATGGCGATCCTGCATGTGGCGTGCTACAGCGCGCCCTTGCGCCCAATGATCTCGCTGCTCACCCACACCGACCAGTTGCATTTCAAACCCGGTATTTATGAAAGCCCGGATGCTCGCTCCACCGGCCCGCTCAGCCTCACCACCGGCGTGCTTCCAGCCCGCACTTATCGCGTAAACGGCTATTACAGCGCCGAGCCCACGCAGCAGCACGGCGTACTGTTCAAACTCACCATGCCTGCCAACCGCCAAGAGCTGCGCGAGTGGATCACCGACGACATGGGTGGCCAGCGCATCAGGATGACCATTCCCTCCGCCATTCCCGGTGATTCGCCACTGAGCGCCGAGTTCATCCTGCCCAAAGACAGCACAGGCTTGCGCGAGGTCATCAAGCCTTGCCTGAACAATCGAAAAAGCACGCCTAAAAAACCTTCCTGAACAAACCCCGCAAAACTGCACTATATTGGTGCGTAGCGCCGCACCCTTCCCACCCCGGCAGCCCATTTTGGTTCGAATCTTCCCGAGTGAGCTGGCAGAACGCCACAGTTTCGCGCCTTAAACCCCTATTTCAGGGCTTTAACGCTTCTTTTCGGAGCCTTGGTTTGGTTTTTGCATTTTCCTTGTATCAGCGTGTGCCTCAAGCCCGCGCCTTGCTCCAAAAGAGGTCCTGATGACCATCAGCGATGCACTGCACCGTTTATTACTCGACAACCTGACCACCGCGACCATTCTGCTCAATGACGACTTGCGTCTTGAGTACATGAACCCGGCGGCGGAGATGCTCCTGGCCATCAGCGGCCAGCGCAGCCATGGGCAGTTCATCAGCGAATTGTTCACCGAGTCGGCCGAAGCCTTGAGCTCGTTGCGCCAGGCGGTGGAGCAGGCACACCCGTTCACCAAGCGCGAAGCGATGCTCACCGCCCTCACCGGCCAGACGCTGACCGTCGACTACGCAGTAACCCCGATCCTGAGCAACGGCGCCACCTTGCTGCTGCTCGAAGTGCACCCGCGCGACCGCCTGCTGCGTATTACTAAAGAAGAAGCGCAGCTGTCCAAGCAGGAAACCAGCAAGATGCTGGTGCGCGGCCTGGCCCATGAGATCAAGAACCCGCTGGGCGGGATTCGCGGCGCCGCGCAATTGCTGGCCCGCGAGCTGCCGGACGAGAACCTCAAGGACTACACCAACGTCATCATCGAAGAAGCCGACCGCCTGCGTAACCTGGTGGACCGCATGCTCGGCTCCAACAAATTGCCGTCGCTGGCGATGACCAACGTGCACGAAGTGCTGGAACGCGTTTGCCAGTTGGTCGAGGCCGAAAGCCAAGGCTGCATCACCCTGGTACGCGACTACGACCCAAGCATTCCGGACGTGTTGATCGACCGCGAACAGATGATCCAGGCCGTGCTCAATATCGTGCGCAACGCCATGCAGGCCATCAGCAGCCAGAACGAGCTGCGCCTGGGTCGCATCAGCCTGCGCACCCGCGCGCTGCGCCAATTCACCATCGGCCATGTGCGCCACCGCCTGGTAACCAAGGTCGAGATCATCGACAACGGCCCGGGCATTCCCGCAGAGCTGCAGGAAACCATCTTCTTCCCCATGGTCAGCGGCCGCCCGGACGGTACCGGGCTGGGCCTGGCCATTACCCAGAACATCATCAGCCAGCACCAGGGTTTGATCGAGTGTGAGAGCCATCCCGGTCACACCACCTTCTCGATCTTTCTGCCTCTGGAACAAGGAGCCCCATCGACATGAGCCGTAGTGAAACTGTCTGGATCGTCGATGACGACCGTTCTATCCGCTGGGTCCTCGAGAAAGCCTTGCAACAGGAAGGCATGACCACCCAGAGCTTCGACAGCGCCGACGGGGTGATGAGCCGCCTGGCGCGCCAGCAGCCGGACGTGATCATCTCCGACATCCGCATGCCCGGCGCCAGTGGCCTGGATTTGCTCGCGCGCATCCGCGAGCAGCACCCGCGCCTGCCGGTGATCATCATGACCGCGCACTCGGACCTGGACAGCGCTGTCGCGTCCTACCAGGGCGGCGCCTTTGAGTACTTGCCCAAGCCGTTCGACGTGGACGAGGCCGTGGCGCTGGTCAAGCGCGCCAACCAGCACGCCCAGGAACAACAGAACCAGGAAGCCCCACCGGCCCTGACCCGCACCCCGGAAATCATCGGCGAAGCGCCGGCGATGCAGGAAGTGTTTCGCGCCATCGGGCGCTTGAGCCACTCCAACATCACCGTGCTGATCAACGGCGAGTCAGGCACCGGTAAAGAGCTTGTGGCTCATGCCTTGCACCGCCACAGCCCGCGGGCGGCTTCGCCGTTCATCGCGCTGAACATGGCGGCGATTCCCAAGGACTTGATGGAGTCCGAGCTGTTCGGCCATGAAAAAGGCGCGTTTACCGGCGCGGCCAACCTGCGTCGCGGCCGCTTTGAACAGGCGGACGGCGGCACGTTGTTTCTGGATGAAATCGGCGACATGCCGGCCGACACCCAAACCCGCTTGCTGCGCGTATTGGCTGACGGTGAGTTCTATCGCGTGGGCGGGCACACGCCGGTCAAGGTCGATGTGCGCATCATCGCGGCAACCCACCAGAACCTCGAAACCCTGGTGCACGCGGGCAAATTCCGTGAGGACTTGTTCCACCGTCTGAACGTGATCCGTATCCACATCCCACGCATGTCGGATCGCCGCGAAGACATTCCGACCCTGGCTCGTCACTTCCTCAGCCGCGCCGCTCAAGAGCTGGCCGTCGAGCCGAAGTTGCTCAAAAGCGAGACCGAGGAGTACCTCAAGAATCTGCCGTGGCCGGGCAACGTGCGGCAGTTGGAGAACACCTGCCGCTGGATCACCGTCATGGCCTCCGGCCGTGAAGTGCATATCAGCGACCTGCCGCCGGAGCTGCTCAGCCTGCCGCAGGACTCGGCACCGGTGACCAACTGGGAACAGGCGCTGCGCCAGTGGGCCGATCAGGCCTTGGCACGCGGCCAGTCGAACCTGCTCGACAGCGCCGTACCGGCGTTCGAACGGATCATGATCGAAACTGCCTTGAAGCACACCGCCGGCCGCCGCCGCGACGCCGCCGTGCTGTTGGGCTGGGGCCGCAATACCTTGACGCGCAAGATCAAGGAGCTGGGGATGAAGGTCGATGGCGGCGATGATGATGAGGGGGATGAGGGCTGATCACAGCCTTCTCATCCACTGAATATCAAATGCGGGAGGGGGCTTGCCCCCGATTGCGGTGTATCAACCACATACTCGCTGGCTGACACACTGCTATCGGGGGCAAGCCCCCTCCCACATTTGAATCTCCTGCACGTTTGGATCTCCACCAGGCTTCAGACCGTGCACCGCTTCAATGCACCATGAACCGGCATCGGGCACGGATTCAACGCCTGAAACCTCAGCGTCGCTGAAAAAATCTTGAACATCGAAAACGCCAAAGCCCCGTATTTCGGGGCTTTGCGCTTTCTGGCAATTTTTTTTGGCACACATTGCAAGTTCTGGCACGCGCCCTGCAATAACCCTTGTACTACCCAGTTTCGGGGACCTTGGTACAGGCAGGCCGAGAATCCCCTCTTTACACCCGGGGTGCTTGATGCGGATCGCGTCGCGCCCCACACCCGTTTCGGGAACCTCGGTACAGGCAGGCCGGGGATTCCCTCTTTAACACCGAAGCCTTTGGCTTCACCCCGTTTTGGGAGCCCTGGTACAGGCAGGCCGGGAACTCCCTTCTTTACACCCGGGGCTTATGTGGCACAGCGCCCGTAGCCCCAGCCCGTTTTGGGAACCTTGGTACAGGCAGGCCGGGGATTCCCTCTTTTATTCCTCGCGCAGATGGATCTGCAACCGCCAACGGCCATCGGCCTTCTCCCCTTTCCACTCCCCGCGCAACGGCCGAGCCGCCACCAGGTTCAGCAGCAGGCCGCCATCGGTTTTGCGGATGCGCCAGTTCACATCCTTGTCATTGACCTTGAGCTGCCCGCTGGCGGCCTTGCCCAGCGCGTCGAACAGCAGCGCCACGGTGCCGTCGATATGTTCGCCGTGCAGCTTGGGTTCGCTGTTGAACCACACCACCAGGCCGTCCGCCGCGGTCTCGACCTGTTGCAGTTCGACCGGGTCCGGCGTTGTGAGGCGGCCAATCATCAGGCCGATCATCAAACCGACAATCGCCAATGAGCCCAAAACCCTGGGCAATAGCTTCGGTCTTGGGTCGTCTTCGGGGGTAGAATGCAGCGCATCTTTGCCTTCGGAGCCGTGCATGTTTCACGTCATCCTTTTTCAACCAGAAATTCCGCCGAATACCGGCAACGTTATCAGGCTGTGCGCCAACAGTGGCTGCCACCTGCATTTGATCGAGCCTCTGGGCTTCGACATGGACGACAAGCGCCTGCGCCGCGCCGGGCTGGACTACCACGAGTACGCCACGCTCAAGCGCCATGCGGACCTGGCCAGCTGCCTGGAAAGCCTGGGCCACCCGCGGCTGTTCGCGTTCACCACCAAAGGTTCGCGGCCGTTTCATGACGCCAGCTTTGCCGAAGGCGACGCCTTCCTGTTCGGCCCGGAAAGCCGTGGCCTGCCGGCCGAGGTGCTCGACGCCCTGCCCGACGGCCATCGCCTGCGCTTGCCGATGCGTGAGGGCTGCCGCAGCTTGAACCTGTCCAACACCGTGGCCGTCGCCGTCTACGAAGGCTGGCGCCAGCTCGGTTTCAAGTAATACACATAGCAAATGTGGGAGGGAGCTTGTATGGGAGCTGGGCTTGCCCGCGATGCAGGCACCTCGGTGTATCAGTGATACCCAGGTGACGCTATCGCAGGCAAGCCAGCTCCCACACAAGCCCCCTCCCACATTGGTTAGTGCGTCGGGCCCATTACTGAACGGTCGACGAACCTTCTGTTTGCATGCGCTGCAGCTCTTGCGCGTACAGGGCATCGAAGTTCACCGGAGCCAGCATCAGCGCCGGGAACGAGCCACGGGTGACCAGGCTGTCCAGGGTCTCACGGGCATACGGGAACAAGATGTTCGGGCAGAACGCGCCCAGGGTGTGGCTCATCGAAGCCTCGTCCAGGCCCTGGATCAGGAAGATGCCGGCCTGTTGCACTTCAGCGATGAAGGCCACTTCTTCGCCGTTCTTGACGGTGACCGACAGGGTCAGCACGACTTCATGGAAGTCGCCTTCGAGTGCCTTTTGACGGGTGTTCAGGTCCAGCGCAACGCTTGGGGTCCATTCCTGGCGGAAGATTGCCGGGCTTTTCGGCGCTTCGAACGACAGGTCACGCACGTAGATCCGCTGCAGCGAGAATTGTGGGCCTTGGTCTTGCGCTGCTTCGGTGTTCTGTTGGTCAGTCATCGCAGATCCTTCTTGATCTTGGGGTCTTTTAGGGGTTAGGAGTCAGACGAGCAGCAGCGCATCAAGCTTACCGGCGCGCTCCAGGGCGAACAGGTCATCGCAACCACCGATATGCTTGTCGCCGATCCAGATCTGCGGCACGGACGTGCGTCCCGCTTTCTTGGTCATCTCGGCGCGCACCTGGGGCTTGCCATCGACCTTGATCTCTTCGAAGGCAACGCCCTTTTTCTCCAGCAAAGCCTTGGCTCGCATGCAGTAAGGGCAATAATCGCTGGAATAAACGACAACCTGGCTCATATCACTTCACCAGCGGCAGGTTATCGGCCTTCCAGCTGCCGATACCGCCGGACAGTTTGGCGGCGGTGAAACCGGTCTTGAGCATCTCGCGGGCGTGGGTGCCGGCGTGCTGGCCTTGGGCGTCGACCAGAATGATGGTCTTGCCTTTGTATTTTTCCAGCTCGGGCAAGCGTGCGATCAGCTTGTCCTGCGGAATGTTCAGGGCGCCGACGATATGGCCGGCGGCAAAATCCTTGGCCGGGCGAATATCCACAACAACGGCCTCATCCTTGTTGACCAGCGCGGTCAGCTCCGACGTGCTCAGGCTGCGGCCACCGCGGCTCATTTCATGAGCGATCAGCAGCGCCAGCAGGATGACAAAGGCACCCGCGAGCAGGTAGTGGGCAGTGGCAAATGCAATCAGGTGATCAACCATCAAGGAGGTTCCAGGGCGTTAAAATGGCGGTAAGTATACACAGCCGTCAGGGGGGGCCAACCCCCGTAAAGCGGTGACGTGGTCGGAACTTCGCTTTAAACTGCCACTCCCTTTTAGATTGCCTTCCTTTATTACCGCCGCGAGAGGATCTATGACTACTACGCCTAAACCTTTGGTCCTGATAATTCTCGATGGCTTCGGACACAGTGAAAGCCACCACGACAACGCCGTGTACTCGGCCAGGAAGCCGGTACTCGACCGCCTGAGCGCCACAGTACCCAACGGATTGATCTCCGGTTCCGGTATGGACGTAGGCCTGCCGGACGGCCAGATGGGCAACTCGGAAGTCGGCCACATGAACCTCGGCGCCGGACGAGTGGTATACCAAGACTTCACACGCGTGACCAAATCGATCCGTGACGGCGAGTTCTTCGAGAACCCGGCCATTTGCGCGGCGGTGGATAAAGCAGTTGCGGCCGGCAAGGCCGTGCACTTCATGGGCCTGCTGTCCGACGGCGGTGTACACAGCCACCAGGACCACCTGGTCGCCATGGCCGAGCTGGCCTTCAAGCGCGGCGCCGACAAAATTTACCTGCACGCTTTCCTCGACGGCCGCGACACCCCGCCAAAAAGCGCCCAGTCGTCCATTGAACTGCTCGACGCCACCTTCGCCGCCCTCGGCAAAGGCCGCATCGCCAGCCTGGTCGGCCGTTACTTTGCCATGGACCGCGATAACCGCTGGGACCGCGTGGCCCAGGCCTACAACCTGATCGTCGACGGCCAGGCCGAATTCAACGCGGCCACCGCCCAGGAAGGCTTGCAAGCCGCCTATGCGCGTGGCGAGAGCGACGAATTCGTCAAAGCCACCACCATCGGCGAGCCAGTGAAAGTCGAAGACGGCGACGCCGTGGTATTCATGAACTTCCGCGCCGACCGTGCCCGTGAGCTGAGCCATGTATTCGTCGATGCCGGCTTCAAAGACTTCGAGCGCGCACGCCAGCCGAAGGTCGAGTTCGTGATGCTCACCCAATACGCCGCCAACATCCCGGCCCCGTCGGCCTTCGCGCCAGGCAGCCTGGAAAACGTGCTAGGCGATTACCTGGCCAAGAACGGCAAAACCCAGTTGCGCATCGCCGAAACCGAAAAATACGCTCACGTCACCTTCTTCTTCTCCGGCGGGCGTGAAGAACCGTTCCCGGGCGAAGAACGCATCCTCATTCCGTCGCCAAAAGTCGCCACTTATGACCTGCAGCCGGAAATGAGCGCGCCGGAAGTGACCGACAAGATCGTCGATGCCATCGAGCACCAGCGTTACGACGTGATCGTGGTCAACTACGCCAACGGCGACATGGTTGGCCACAGCGGCAACCTGGAAGCGGCCGTAAAAGCCGTGGAATGCCTGGACCTGTGCGTCGGCCGCATCGTCGACGCCCTGGACAAAGTCGGCGGCGAAGCGCTGATCACCGCTGACCACGGCAACTGCGAGCAGATGTCGGATGAATCCACCGGCCAGGCCCATACCGCGCACACCACCGAGCCAGTGCCGTTCATCTATGTCGGCAAGCGCGACTTCAAAGTTCGGCACGGCGGCGTGCTGGCGGACGTGGCGCCGACCATGTTGATGCTGATGGGGCTGGAGAAGCCGAAAGAGATGACCGGCACGTCGATTCTGGTTTGATCCCCAGCATCACCGCAAAACAGTGTGAGAGGGGGCTTGCCCCCGATTACGGTGGGTCAGCTGACACAGAGGTGGCTGATACACCGCTATCGGGGGCAAGCCCCCTCCCACATTGGATCTCCTGTGTTTGGTAGATATCTTTTCGCCATACCAACGCCACTCGGCACCTATCTTGCCTTCCAGCCCGAATTGGGCGTTTTTTTTGCGGCGCTTGGCGGGCATACTAGGCCGTCCCTTTCCCTGGTGTCGCCCGCCTCTATGCTTCGCGCCTTGATTACCCTCGCTCTAGTCTGCCTGCTCCAACCGGCATTTGCCGATGAGCGCGCACAAACCCAACAACAGTTGGACGCTACGCGTCAGGACATTACCGAGTTGAAGAAACTGCTCGGCAAGCTCCAGGAAGAGAAATCCGGGGTGCAGAAAGACCTGCGCGGTACCGAAACCGAAATGGGCAAGCTCGAGAAGCAGGTCCAGGAGCTACAAAAAGAATTAAAGAAGAGCGAGTCGGAACTGGAGCGACTCGACGCTGAGAAAAAAAAACTCCAGAGCGCACGCGTTGAACAGCAACGCCTGATTGCGATCCAGGCCCGCGCCGCGTACCAGAGCGGCCGCCAGGAATACCTCAAGCTGCTGCTCAACCAGCAGAACCCGGAAAAATTCGCGCGCACCCTCACCTATTACGACTACCTGAGCAAGGCACGCCTGGCGCAGTTGAAGGGTTTTAACGAAACCCTGCGCCAGTTGGCCAACGTCGAGCAGGAAATTGCCGACCAGCAATCGCAACTGCTCGACCAGAAAACCGCCCTCGACACCCAGCGCGACCAGCTGGACAAGGTCCGCAAAGAGCGTCAGCTAGCCCTGGCCAAGCTCAACGACGATGTGAAGGCCCGCGACGCCAAACTGCAGGCCCGCGAGCAAGACCAGGCTGACCTGGGCAAAGTGCTCAAAACCATCGAGGAAACCCTGGCTCGCCAGGCACGTGAGGCCGAAGAAGCGCGGCAGAAAGCGCTGATCGCCCAGCAGGAAGCGGAAAAAAAGCGTCAGCGTGAAGCCGAACTGGCCGCCACCACCGACGCTCCGGCCCCACGCAAACCGGCGCGCGCAGCGCCTGGCCCGCTGGTTTCCAGCGCCGGCGAGTCGTTCGGCGGACCTTTTGCTTCAGCGCGTGGAAAACTTCCATGGCCTGTTGATGGTCGACTACTGGCACGCTTCGGTGAAACCCGAGGTGACGATACCCGCGCCAAATGGGACGGGGTCATGATCAGCGCCGCCGCCGGCAGCCAGGTTCATGCCGTTCACGGTGGGCGCGTGGTGTTTGCCGATTGGCTGCGCGGCGCCGGTTTGTTGGTGATTCTTGACCACGGTAATGGCTATTTGAGCCTTTACGGCCACAATCAGACTTTACTCAAGTCGGCAGGTGATGTTGTAAAAGCCGGTGAATCCATCTCCACTGTCGGTAACAGTGGTGGCCAGGACACTCCGGCGCTGTACTTCGCTATTCGTCAGCAGGGCCGCCCGAGCGACCCTGCACAATGGTGCCGTTCCCAAGGATAGGGCCGCATCTACATTAGGAGTTCGTTCGACATGCTGCATTTGTCCCGCCTCACTTCGCTGGCCCTGACGATCGCCCTGGTGATCGGCGCGCCTCTGGCTTTTGCCGACCAGGCCGCTGGGGCTGCACCCGCCGCCACGACCGCGACCACGGCTGCGACCACCAAGGCCCCGCTGCCGCTGGACGAGTTGCGCACCTTTGCCGAGGTCATGGACCGGATCAAGGCAGCCTATGTCGAACCCGTAGACGATAAAACCCTGCTGGAAAATGCCATTAAAGGCATGCTCAGCAACCTCGACCCGCACTCCGCTTACCTGGGCCCGGAAGATTTTGCCGAGTTGCAGGAAAGCACCAGCGGCGAGTTCGGCGGCCTGGGCATCGAAGTCGGCTCCGAAGACGGCCAGATCAAAGTGGTCTCGCCGATCGACGACACGCCGGCGTCCAAAGCTGGCATCCAGGCTGGCGACCTGATCGTGAAGATCAACGGTCAACCGACTCGCGGCCAGACCATGACCGAAGCTGTCGACAAGATGCGTGGCAAGCTCGGCCAGAAAATCACCCTGACCCTGGTGCGCGACGGCGGCAACCCGTTTGACGTGACCCTGGCCCGCGCGACCATCACGGTCAAGAGCGTGAAGAGCCAACTGCTGGAGTCCGGCTACGGCTACATCCGTATCACCCAGTTCCAGGTCAAGACCGGCGACGAAGTGGCCAAGGCCCTGGCCAAGCTGCGCAAAGACAACGGGAAGAAACTCAACGGCATCGTGCTCGACCTGCGTAACAACCCGGGCGGCGTGTTGCAGTCTGCGGTGGAAGTGGTCGACCACTTCATCACCAAGGGCCTGATCGTTTACACCAAAGGCCGCATCGCCAACTCCGAGTTGCGCTTCTCGGCCACCGGCAATGACTTGAGCGAAGGCGTGCCACTGGCAGTGCTGATCAACGGCGGCAGCGCCTCGGCGTCGGAAATCGTCGCCGGTGCCCTGCAGGACCAGAAACGCGGCGTGCTGATGGGCACCACCAGCTTCGGCAAAGGCTCGGTACAAACCGTGCTGCCGCTGAACAATGACCGCGCATTGAAGATCACCACGGCGCTGTACTACACGCCGAACGGCCGTTCGATTCAGGCACAGGGCATCGTCCCGGACATCGAAGTGCGTAAAGCCAAGATCACCAACGAGATCGACAGCGAGTACTACAAAGAGGCCGACCTGCAAGGTCACCTGGGCAATGGCAACGGCGGTGCCGACCAGCCAACCGGCAGCGGCGCCAAAGCCAAGCCGATGCCGCAGGACGACGATTACCAACTGGCCCAGGCGCTGAGCCTGCTGAAAGGCCTGAGCATCACGCGCAGCCGTTGATATGCGTTTTGCCCTGATCATCGCCCTGCTGTGCAGCCTGGCAGGCGTCGCCCACGCGACGCCTGACGGCGAGCCACACAAAGCCTACCTGACCCTCATCATCGACGACCTGGGGCAAAACCTGCCTCGGGATCGTCGCGTCTTGGCCCTGCCCGGGCCGGTGACCACGGCGGTGATGCCGGACACGCCCCACGCCGCCGAATTCGCCCGCGAAGCGCACAAGGCCGGCAAGATTGTGATCCTGCACATGCCCATGGACCCGGCCACCGGCCCGTTCGCCTGGCACCCCGAGCTGCCGATCGAAGAACTCGGCAAACGCCTGGACGCCGCGTTCAAGGCCGTGCCCTACACCGCTGGCATCAACAACCATATGGGCAGCCGCATGACTGCCCAACGGGACGCCATGGCCTGGTTGATGGGCGAGCTGCAACGGCGTAACAAGTTCTTTGTCGACAGCCGCACCAGCGCGCAAACCGTTGCCGCCGCCGAAGCGCAAAAGATTGGGTTGGCGCATGTCTCGCGGGATGTATTCCTCGATGACGAGCGCACCGAGGCGGCCATTACCACGCAACTGCAAACCGCGATCAAGCTGGCGCACAAGCAGGGCTCGGTGGTGATGATCGGCCACCCTTATCCGCAGACGCTGGCGGTGCTGGAGCGCGAGTTGCCCAAGCTCAAGGCGCAGGGCATCGACTGGATTGATATCAAGCTGATGATCAGCGTGCGCGGCAATCAGGCCATGGCCGGGCATGGCAAGAACGGTCAGTACCGTTAGATCAGATGGCGACATTCCCGTGTGGGAGCGTGCTTGCTCGCGAAAGCGGTGGGTCAGTCAGCAGATTGAGTGGCTGACACAACGCTTTCGCGAGCAAGCCCGCTCCCACATTTTTGACCGTGGTTTTCCCGCTGATTGCAGTGCGCCGCATGGGTGCATTTGAAATGCAGTATTACCTGTGGGAGCTGGCTTGCCTGCGATAGCGCCCTTTCAGTGACAACTATTTCAGCTGAACCACCGCTATCGCAGGCAAGCCAGCTCCCACAGTAGTTCTTGCCCGTTAGAGGTAGCGCGCCATGATCTCGTCGACCACGCCGTCTTTGCGCAGCTGATCCAGCGCGGCCTGAAGCTTGGCGACCAGTTCGTCCGGCACGTCCTTGTTCAGCGCGAGGTAGAGTTGCGCGCTATTGAAGCGCAACACGGTCTTGAGCCCCGTCACGCCCACCTGACGCGCCAGGTAACGCCCGGCAGGATCACCGGTGGCCCACAGGTCGATCTGGCCATCCAGGAGCTTTTGCGCGTTGTCCTGGTCGCGTAATACCACCAGTGGGTTGAGGCCTTGCTTTTCCAGCGTATCGGCAATGGCGTCGCCTTTGTAGGCGCCGATCTTGTAGCGGCGCGCATGCTCCAGGTCATCCAGCTGGATCTTGCTGTCGGCCTTGGCCAGCAACACCCAATCGTCCGGGCCGATGGGGCCGACCCATTTGAACAGGGCTTCACGGTCCGGCAGGCGCGCCATCACGAATACGCCATAACCAGGTTTTTCCAGGGCGAGTTTGTAGATTCGCTCCCAAGGAAAACGCAGGGTCAGGTTGTAGGAAATGCCGGCACGCTTGAAGGTCTCGCGCACGATGTCCACGGCGATGCCTTCGATGTTCTCGTCCTTGGCGAAGTTCTTGCCGTTTTTTGCCATGTTGTACGGCGGGAAGTTTTCCGTCAGCAACACCAAAGAGGCGTCAGACGGTTCTTCGGCACGGGCCGAGCCTGCCAAAAGCATGGAAGAACTGGCGAGGGCGAGCAGCAGGTGTTTGAACATGAAAGTTACCGGAATCCATGGCAAGCGCAGAGAGTGCCGCGCGCTCGCCATGGTGTCCAGCAGCGTTTAGCGAACGACGATACCGCGCGCCGCCATGTAGGCCTTGGCCTCCGGAACGGTGTATTCGCCAAAGTGGAAAATACTCGCCGCCAGCACCGCGCTGGCGTGGCCTTCGATCACGCCGTCGGCCAGGTGCTGCAGGTTGCCGACACCGCCGGAGGCAATGACCGGAATGCCCAGCGCATCACTGATGGCGCGGGTCACGCCGAGGTCGAAGCCGTTTTTCATGCCGTCCTGGTCCATGCTGGTCAGCAGGATTTCACCGGCGCCCAGGCCTTCCATCTTCATCGCCCACTCCACCGCATCCAGCCCGGTAGGTTTGCGACCGCCATGGGTGAAGATCTCCCAGCGCGGGGTTTCGCCCGGCCCGGAGACTTTCTTGGCGTCGATGGCGACCACGATGCACTGCGAACCGAAGTGTTGCGCGGCTTCGCCGACAAACTCCGGGTTGAACACCGCGGCGGTGTTGATCGAGACCTTGTCCGCGCCGGCATTGAGCAGGTTGCGGATGTCTTGCACGGTGCGCACGCCACCGCCGACGGTCAGCGGGATAAACACCTGGCTGGCCATGCGCTCGACGGTATGCAGCGTGGTGTCGCGGCCGTCGACGCTGGCGGTGATGTCGAGAAAGGTAATCTCGTCGGCACCTTGCTCATCGTAGCGACGGGCGATTTCCACCGGGTCGCCGGCGTCACGGATGTTCTCGAACTTGACGCCCTTGACCACGCGACCGTTGTCGACGTCCAGGCAAGGGATGATGCGTTTGGCCAGCGCCATGGTCAGTCCTCAGCCGTTGTAGGCATCGCAGTAAGCCTGGGCTTCGGCGACGTCCAGGGTACCTTCATAGATCGCGCGACCGGTGATGGCGCCGATGATGCCAGGCGCCTTGGCGTCCAGCAGCGACTTGATGTCGCCCAGGTTGTGGATACCACCGGAAGCGATCACTGGAATATTGGTGGCGGCGGCCAACGCGGCGGTGAACGGCACGTTGCAGCCCTGCATCATGCCGTCTTTGGCGATGTCGGTATAAACGATGGCGGACACGCCGTCGGCTTCGAACTGCTTGGCCAGGTCGATCACTTGCACGGTGCTGATTTCAGCCCAGCCGTCGGTAGCGACAAAACCGTCCTTGGCGTCCAGGCCGACAATCACTTTGCCCGGGAACGCGCGGCAGGCCTCGGCAACGAACGCCGGGTCTTTCACGGCCTTGGTGCCGATGATCACGTAGCTCACGCCGGCCTTGACGTAGTGCTCGATGGTTTCCAGGGAGCGAATGCCGCCGCCGATCTGGATCGGCAGGTTCGGGTAGCGCTTGGCGATGGCGGTCACCACCTCGCCGTTGACCGGCTGGCCTTCGAAGGCGCCGTTCAAGTCCACCAGATGCAGACGACGGCAGCCACCTTCTACCCATTTGGCAGCCATGCTCACCGGGTCATCGGAGAACACGGTGGAGTCTTCCATGCGGCCTTGGCGCAGGCGTACACAAGCGCCGTCCTTGAGATCGATAGCGGGGATAATCAGCATCTGGCAAACCTTATTCGATATTCAGCAATGCTTGGGAAATCAGGGTTTCTCAAGCGACCACAAGTCGCTTTCGATGCTTTCGAACCTTTCTTTAAGGAGCGTCTGCGCGTCGAAAATCGCCCTGTTGTAATAGTGCGGCGCCACTTCGGTGGTGAACAACTCAAGAATCTCGGCGACCTCGAACGAGCCCAGCTTGAGCTCGAAGCGGTCCTCCATGAAGCGCTTGATCTTGAGGGTAGCCTCACTCTCCTGCTCGGGGGTGAGGTTCAAGATCGGCTGCTTCGGCTTCCTGGCCATTTACCAGCGACCATCCCAGGCGGCGAAGTTCTGCAGCAACTGCAGGCCATGGGTATGGCTCTTCTCCGGGTGGAATTGCACCGCAAAACGCGAACCTTCGGCCAGCGCGGCGGCGAAGTCGACGCCGTAGTGCCCGCCACCGACCACCTGACGCGGGTTACCGGCGGCGATGTAGTAGCTGTGCACAAAGTAGAAACGCGCCATGTCCGGGATTTCGTGCCACAGCGGGTGGTCGACGGTACGGCGCACCTCGTTCCACCCCATGTGCGGGACTTTCAGGTGTTCACCGTCTTCGTGCAGGTCCTTGCCAAAGAACTTCACCTGGCCTGGAAACAGGCCGATGCAGTCGACGCCGTCGTTCTCTTCACTGCGCTCGAGCAAGGCTTGCATGCCCACGCAGATGCCGAGGAACGGGCGGTCCTGGCTGACTTCGCGCACCAGGCTGTCAAAGCCCAGGCGGCGGATCTCGGCCATGCAGTCGCGAATCGCGCCAACACCAGGAAATACCACCCGGTCGGCTTCGCGAATCACATTCGCATCACTGGTGATCAGCACCTTGCCGGCGCCTACGTGCTCGAGGGCCTTGGCCACCGAGTGCAGGTTACCCATGCCGTAATCGATAACCGCGACCGTCTGCATTACAGGACGCCCTTGGTCGAGGGCATTTGCCCGGCCATGCGGTCATCCAGCTCCACGGCCATGCGCAGCGCGCGGCCGAACGCCTTGAACACGGTTTCGATCTGGTGATGGGTGTTGGTGCCGCGCAGGTTGTCGATATGCAGGCTGACGAGTGCGTGGTTGACGAAGCCCTGGAAAAACTCCTGGAACAGGTCAACGTCGAAACCGCCCACGGTGGCGCGGGTGTAGGGCACGTGCATCTGCAGGCCTGGGCGGCCGGAGAAGTCGATGACCACACGCGACAGCGCTTCGTCCAGCGGCACATAGGCGTGACCGTAACGGCGAATGCCTTTTTTGTCGCCGATGGCCTTGGCAAATGCCTGGCCGAGGGTGATACCGACGTCTTCCACCGTGTGGTGGTCGTCGATATGCAGATCGCCCTTGCTGACGATATCCAGGTCGATCAGCCCGTGACGGGCGATCTGGTCCAGCATGTGCTCAAGAAAAGGTACACCGATATCAAATCGGGCCTTTCCGGTGCCATCCAGGTTGATCGAGGCTTTGATCTGGGTTTCCAGAGTGTCGCGCTCGACGGACGCCTTACGTTCGGCCATCACCAGCTCCGCAAAATCATTGGGCGAAAAAGGCAGCCATTATAGGGGCGCGGGCGCTAAACAGAAACATCGAAGGGGATAAGACTGATGGAGTGTCGGCGCTAGACATGTGCGTACAAGTGCATGCTCCAGGATGGTGCGCCCGGCATATTAGCCAAATGCCAGCGCCGGCTTCGCTGTAACATGAGCGCTACGTTTAAAACCTGATGAATACTGAACAGTGACGATACCCAGAGTCTTACGGCGCAGCGGCATTCTCCTCCTGTGGGCGTTGACCTATTACGTGACCGGCATGGCCTCCCTGGCCTTTGATGACCCCGTCTCGAAGATGGCGATTATCTGGTTCCCGGCGGGCGTCTCGGTGTCGGCCTTCCTGAGCTCGCGCCGTGCGCACTGGCCGATGCTGTTTCTTGTGTTGTTGATCGCGCGGGTGCTGCTCGGTGCGCACGGCTGGGAGGAGTCACCGGCCGCCATCGCGCTTTCGGCTGAGGCGCTGGCAGGTTCGATTGCCATTGCCTGGCTGGTACGGCGTTTCGCGCGCCGTGGCGACGACCTGCACGCCATCGTGCTGTGGTTGCTGGCGACCGTGGCCATTTGTGGCGTGCAGGCGCTGATCAGGAAGGGCTGGCTGATGCTGGCCGGGGAAACATCACCCCATACGCTGACGACCAACTGGATGTCTGGCGTTAACGGCGTGTTCTTTGCGACCGTCGTGGTCATGAACGTGCTGAACAGCAACCTGCGCGAATTTCCCGTCAGCGCACGGGAGAAACTCGCCGGCGCAGGGTGGCTGTTGCTGCTCGCATTGAATACCTGGTACGTCTTCGGGGCAGCGCCGCACTGGCTCACCAGCATGCTGGACACCGATGCTGGCGCTGCGGTGTATTTCATCCTGGCCTGCCTGCCGATCGCCCTCGCCCTTGCCGTTTGCGTGACGTGGCGCAGCCCTGGAGGCTCGATCGCGCTGCTGGTGCTGGGCAGCATCGTGGTCAATTACACCGATCAGAAGACCGGGCCGTTTTATGTGCCGGGCCTGCTCGAAGGCGAGCCTCTGCTGCTTGCGCAAAGCTACCTGTCCATTACCGCCCTGCTGGTGGTGGTGATACGCCTGATGACGCAATCGGCCAGGCCCTACGACCCGCAAACCGGACGGCTGGGGGGCGACGGCGTGATGTACCAGTTGCATCCCGAAACAGGCGATATCCTCTGGGACGACAACCTTGATTCGCTGCTGGATATCGGCACCCGGCCCCTGGGCACCATTGAGCAGGTGCTGGCGCGCGTGCACCCCGATGACCGCGAAAAACTCAAACAGCACTGGTCGCCGGACACCCGTACCCACGCCTCATCGCTGGCCTTTCGCATCGACAAAGGCAACGGTGACTGGCTGACCCTTTACGACCAAAGCCCCGGCGCCATGCGCGATGCCAGGGGCCAAGTATTTGTCGGCAACTGGCAAAGCAGTCGCTATTCCTGAACGTTTGCCGATCAGCGTCTACCTGTACGAGTACCTTCATGATTCAGATTGCTTTACTGCTGTTCGGCGTTGAATTCGTCCGATCCAAATTCTGGTTTCTCGGCCTGATCGGTATCGTATGGGGCGTGATGGGCGTTGGCGTGATGATCGACGGCCTGGATGGCGAGTTGTACTTTCCGCTGCGCGCGTTCGGCTTGCTGTTGCTGCTGGAAAGCATTGTCACCCTGAGCGTGGCCGCCAGCGGCGTGGGTACCCAGCGCGCCGTGCTGTATTTCAAGGGCGGGATTTGCTTTTTTGTCGCGGTATTGATTCTTGCCGACAAGGTCTACAGCAACCTGCTGCTGGCGATCATCTTTGGCTTTACCTACTTTGTGATCGGCCTGCTGACCATCACCTCGGCCTGGGTCGTCAGGTTCCCGCGCTGGCGATCATCGTTGATCAGCGGCGGCGCCCAAGTGGTATTCGCCGGGTTGCTGGTCAGCCCGTACCCGATCGCCAACAGTGCCACCGTGTCTTTTTTTCTGGGCGCGCTGATGATCGTCAGCGGCCTGAACACGGTACGCATTGCGCGTCGCGTCAGGCGATTGCGCCATGGCACCTCGACGTTCGAGCTGCTTGCGCCCAGGGATCTGCTATCGGATTTCAAGAAGCTGCCGCCGCAGGAACCGCCGCCGCAGCCTGAGCCGGAGCCTGCCTGCACCGATCCACTGGTGGTGCATATCTGGACGCCGGAAGGCACCGCCAGCGCAACCACCATTCCCCGCCCGATCATCAATCGCTACATCGCGGCCGTGGACGCACAAGGCGTGATTTCAACCGGGCACGCTGCCCTTGAACTGTCGCCGTCGGTGTACCTGAGCCTGTATCCGGTTGCAGACATCGATCGCTCACCGTCAGAGTTTTTCCGCATTCTCAAGGCCACTCGCAACAATGACGTGCCGGGCACCTTCCAGCCGGACTACGCCACCGAAGTGGCCAACTGGTGCGATTCGGACCGCAAGATCATTTTTCACCGGTACAGCCGCAAGGCGTTGATTGAGTTTTCCAATAACTATCGCCAACAGGCCACTTACAACCTGACCTACCGCAACTGCTCGAGCAGCGTGGCATTTGCCTTGGAAGCCTCGATGGATGGGGTATTGGCGGAACGGTCGCGGCGCTGGCGCTCGGTGTTGCAGACCCTGCTCATGCCGGAACTGTGGATTGCCGCGCAAGTACGCAAGCGCGCCATGACCATGGCCTGGACACCCGGCCTGGTGATGGATTACGCCCGAGCCTTGCGGGTAATCGTGCATCCGGTGCCACGGCCATGGTTTCAACGCATCCCATGGCGCGGTCAATCAACCAAAGCCTTGCCTGACAAGAAGCAGGATTAGCCCGCTCTGGCTGCCCGAGGCCCGCTCACCTTGCATGAGCGGGCACTGCGCAACGGTTTATCAGTGGAACAATACCGCCGTCTTCTGCAGGGTCACCCACACACCCCACGCCAACGGAATGCCCACCACCAGCCACGCCACGATAGCCAATGGCACGCTGGCGGAAGAAGCCTTCCACTCCAGCGACGTAGAGGCAGTGGCGCCTTTGTCATGGCCCAGCGCCTGTTCGGCAGCCAGTTCCGCGTCGGTCATGAAGTACTTGTCGGCCACCGGGCGCACCAGCAGGTTGCAGATGAAGCCCAGCACCAGCAGGCCGGCGAGGATATACAAGGTGATGTCATACGCCGCGGCACGTTCAACGCCGATGCTCAGCTGATACTCACGCAGGTAGTTGACCAGCACCGGGCCCAACACGCCCGCCGCCGCCCAAGCAGTCAACAGGCGACCGTGGATCGCGCCGACCATCTGGGTGCCGAACAGGTCGGCCAGGTACGCCGGAACGGTGGCAAAACCGCCGCCGTACATCGACAGGATGATGCAGAACGCCGCCACAAACAGCGCCACATTGCCCAGGTGCCCCAGGTTCGGGATCAGCGCGTAGAGGGCAAAGCCCAGGGCGAAGAACACGAAGTAGGTATTTTTACGGCCCAGGTAGTCGGAGAACGACGCCCAGAAGAACCGCCCACCGATGTTGAACAGGCTCAACAAGCCGGTGAAGCCTGCAGCGATGGCCGCGATGGATGCCAATTGCCCGGCATCCAGCTGGCCGAACGGCACATCAACACCCAGCAACTTGCCACCGAACACTTCCTGCAGCAGCGGCGACGCCATGCCGAGAATGCCGATACCGGCAGACACGTTCAGGCACAGCACCAGCCACACCAGGCGGAATTGCGGGGTTTTCCACGCCACGTTCACGTGAACGTGACGGTGGGTGATCATCGCATTGCTGGCTTTTTTCGCCGGCGCGGTCCAGCCCTCAGGCTTCCAGCCGGTTGGCGGAACGCGGTACGACAGCGCGCCGCCAATCATGAACACGAAGTAGATCACGGCCATGACCACGAAGCTCTGCCACACGCCCACGCTTGTTGGCGAAGCGAAGTGGCCCATCAGCGCTGCGGCCAAGGGTGCACCGACCATTGCGCCGCCGCCAAAGCCCATGATCGCCATGCCGGTGGCCATGCCGCGTTTGTCCGGGAACCACTTGATCAGGGTCGACACGGGCGAGATATAGCCCAGGCCCAGGCCGATACCGCCGATCACGCCGGAGCCGATCCACATCAGCCAGATCTGGTGGGTATAGATGCCCAACGCCGAGATCAACAGACCGCCACACCAGCACAAGGCCGATACAACGCCGGCCTTACGTGGCCCGGCATGTTCCAGCCAGCCGCCCCAGATCGCTGCGGAGCAACCCAGGAAGATGAAGAACAGCGTGTAGATCCAGCCCAGCATGGAGATGGGCCAGTCGCACTGGGACGAGAAGACTTGCGTGATGAAGCTCATGTCCGGCGCGCAGGCGACCGGTGCCGTGATACCCAGCGCTTTGGACAGCGGCAGCCAAAACACCGAGAACCCGTAGGCCATGCCGATGCAGAGGTGGATGGCCAGGGCGGCCGGTGGAACCAGCCAGCGGTTGAACCCTGGCTTGGCGATAATGCGCTCCTTGGACAGGAACGCAGGCTGTGCGGCAGTACTACCAGCCGCAGTGCTTGTGCTCATTGGTGTTTCCCCCAGTTATTAGTATGTGTCCGTCAGGCGCTCTCTCCCTCGGCCTTGCACGCAGAGCGTTAGCCGTTGTTGTCGAGTAAAGCTCCTTTTAAGCGCGACGCTGTGTCGCAGACGACAGACGAACCCGCGCAGATTAGCACCAGTGGATGACAGAAAAACCAAACTGATATCACCTTTTTCACGCAACCTGCTCTGTTGGGCGACAAAATCCGATTTTGCTGCGTCTAGATACAATGTAACGATGCATGAACTGACGCAGGCCGTCGGGCGTTATACTCTGCGGCTAAATTTTGAAATCGACATACAAGGACTCGCCCATGAAAGCGTTCGGCAAAATCCTGGGTCTGGTACTTCTCGGGCTGTTGCTGATCATTGTGGCCCTGGGCTTTGCCCTGACCCACCTCTTCGATCCCAACGATTACAAAGACGAGATCCGCCAGATTGCCCGCGACAAGGCCCACATCGAGCTGACGCTCAATGGCGATATCGGTTGGAGCCTGTTCCCCTGGCTGGGCCTGGAATTGCACGAAGCCAGCGTCGCGACCATGACCAACCCGACTCAGCCGTTTGCCGACCTGCAGATGCTCGGCCTGTCGGTGCGCGTGCTGCCGCTGCTGCGCCGTGAAGTGCAGATGAGCGATGTGCGTGTCGAAGGCCTGAACCTGCGCCTCAACCGCGACAAGCAAGGCCACGGCAACTGGGAGGACATCGGCAAGAACGTGACCGAGAAACCGGCCAATGCGCCGGTGCCTGCCCCCGCGGAAACGCCGGCCGAACCTGAACCGGAAAAGCCGCCAAAACCGATCCGCCTGGACATCGACAGCCTGACCATCAACAACGCCCGCGTTGAATACAACGATGAGCAGACCGGCAAACAGTACAGCGCCGAAAGCATCCAGTTGAGCGCCGGAGCCGTGCACGAAGGCGCAAGCATTCCGCTCAAACTCACGGCATTCCTGGGCAGCAACCAGCCGCTGATGCGCGTCAAGACCGAGTTGAACGGCAACCTGCGCATCCAGCGTGCGCTCCAGCGCTACCAGTTCGAAGACATGAAGCTGAGCGGCGAAGCCACCGGCGAGCCACTGCAGGGCAAGACCGTAACGTTCTCCACCCAAGGCCAACTGCTGGTGGACTTGGCGGCCAACATTGCCGAATGGACCAACCTGAAACTCTCCGCCAACCAGCTGCGCGCCTTGGGCGAACTGAAGGTCAATGACCTGAACAAAACCCCACAGCTCAGCGGCGCCCTGTCCATTGCCCAGTTTGACCTGGCCAAGTTCCTCGACAGCGTCGGCCACCCGTTGCCACCGATGGCGGCGGGCAGCCTGAGCAAAGTTGAACTGGTCAGCCGCCTCAAAGGCACGCCTACCAGCGTGGCACTGGAAGACTTGAACCTGAAACTCGACAGCAGCACCTTCACCGGCCGCATCGCTGTAGAGGATTTCGCCAAGCAATCCCTGCGCCTGCAACTCAAAGGCGATACTTTCAACGCCGACAACTACCTGCCGGCCAAGTCCGAAACCGCCAAAGGTGCAGCGGCCGCACGCCAGGCCGAAGTGCAGAACAGCGAGGCCGGCGCCATGGCCGCCGGTGGCACCACACCGCTGCCGGACGCACCAACCAAAGGCGCGTGGAGCACCGACAAGCTGTTGCCACTCACGCGCCTGCGCACGCTGGACGTGGACGCCGACCTGGCCTTCGGCCAACTGACCCTGAGCAAGCTGCCGATCCAGAACGCTGCACTCAAAGCCTCCGGCATCGATGGCCAGCTCAAGCTTGATACCCTCAGCGGCGGCCTCTACAACGGCACCTTCCAGGCCAACGGCACACTCGATGTGCGCCAGGACATCCCGGTGCTGGCGCTGCAAACCCACATCAAGCAAGTGCCGGTTGAGCGCATCCTGCAAGCTCAGGGGCAAACCCCGCCGGTAAAAGGCCAGATCACCCTCGACAGCAACCTCAACGGCCGTGGCAACAGCCAGAAGGCGCTGATCGACAGCCTTAACGGCACTGCCAGCTTTGTGATCAATAACGGCGCGCTGCTCAACGCCAACATTGAACAGCAGCTGTGCACCGGCATCGCACTGCTCAACCGCAAGACCTTGACCACCACGCCACAAGGCAAGGACACGCCGTTCCAGGAACTGCGCGGCAACCTGACCTTGCGCAACGGCGTGGCCAGCAACCCGGACCTGAAAGTGCGTATCCCGGGCCTGACAGTCAACGGCAACGGTGACATCGACCTGCGCGTGCTGGGCATGGATTATCGCGTCGGCATCATCGTTGAAGGCGATACACGCGACGTGCCGGACCCGGCCTGCCAGGTCGGCTCCAACTTCCGGAGCATCGAAGTGCCGCTGCGCTGCCGCGGCCCGCTGGAGCTAGGCGCCAAAGCCTGCCGCCTGGACAAGGACGGCTTGACTCAGGTTGCGGTCAAAGCCGCCGGCAACAAACTCAGCGAGAAGCTCGAAGAGAAACTCGACAAGGTCAACCCGCAGTTGAAAGACGCCCTTAAAGGCCTGTTCAAACGATGAGAAACGAGCAGTTTTCACAGGCAGTGCTGGACTGGTACGACCGCCACGGTCGCCATGACCTGCCCTGGCAACAGGGCATTACGCCTTACCGGGTGTGGGTCTCGGAGATCATGCTGCAACAGACCCAGGTCAGCACCGTGCTCAATTACTTCGACCGGTTCATGGCTTCCCTGCCGACGGTCGAAGCCCTGGCCGCCGCGCCGGAAGACGAAGTGCTGCACCTGTGGACCGGCCTGGGTTACTACACCCGCGCACGCAACCTGCAGAAGACCGCCAAGATCGTCGTCGCCCAATACGGTGGCGAGTTTCCCAAGGACGTCGAAAAGCTCACTGAACTGCCCGGCATCGGCTTATCCACTGCGGGTGCGATCGCCAGCCTGAGCATGGGCCTGCGGGCGCCCATCCTCGACGGCAACGTCAAGCGCGTATTGGCGCGCTTTACCGCGCAAGAGGGCTACCCCGGCGAGCCCAAGGTCGCCAAGCAGCTCTGGGCTACCGCAGAGCGCTTTACGCCGCACGATCGCGTCAACGCCTACACCCAGGCGATAATGGACATGGGCGCCACGCTCTGCACCCGCAGCAAACCCAGTTGCCTGCTGTGCCCGCTGGAAAAGGGCTGCGAGGCGCACATGCTCGGTCTGGAGACGCGCTACCCACTCCCCAAGCCGCGCAAAACCATCCCGCAAAAGCGCACGCTGATGCCGATGCTGGCCAACGCCGAGGGCGCAATTCTGCTTTACCGCCGCCCTTCCACGGGCCTGTGGGGCGGTTTGTGGAGCTTGCCGGAGCTCGACGACCTCCAGGACCTGGAACACTTGGCCAACCAGCACGCGCTCGCGCTGGGCACGCCGCATGAACTGCCGGGGCTGATCCACACCTTCAGCCACTTCCAGCTGGCCATCGAACCCTGGCTGGTCCAGGTCGAGGAATCCGCCCATCACGTGGCCGAGGCCGACTGGCTCTGGTATAACCTCGCCACCCCGCCGCGCCTGGGCCTTGCCGCCCCAGTGAAAAAACTGCTGAAGCGCGCGGCCGATGTATTGAACGCAGGAGTTCCGTCATGACCCGCACCATCATGTGCCGCAAGTACCACGAAGAATTGCCTGCCCTGGAGCGCGCACCGTTCCCCGGCGCCAAAGGCCAGGACATCTTCGACAACGTCTCCGCCAAAGCCTGGGCTGACTGGCAAAAACACCAGACCCTGCTGATCAACGAAAAACGCCTGAACATGATGAACGCCGAAGACCGCAAATACCTGCAGGGCGAGATGGACAAGTTCTTTTCTGGCGAGGATTACGCCAAGGCCGACGGCTACGTGCCGCCTGCTCAATAATTGATCAAAAACCGGGGTCGGCACGTAAGCGACGGTAATAATTAAATATTTTTTGAAAACTTGCTTGACGACCCCCTGAAAAACCCGTTTAATGCGCCCCGTTGCCCAGATAGCTCAGTCGGTAGAGCAGGGGATTGAAAATCCCCGTGTCGGCGGTTCGATTCCGTCTCTGGGCACCACTAATTAGTTTCAGGTGGTGCAAACGCCATCTGAAACACACAAAAAACCCGCCAAGTGCGGGTTTTTTGTTGTCTGGAATTTATGCGTCCCACCCAGGGCGATCCACTATCGCCCCGAGCCCATGCAACGGCAGTAAGCCGCCCGCCTACTTCAGCAAAAACACCATCAGCGGATTATCGTTCAGCCGCCCTTCAAAGCTTGGCGCCTGCTGCTCCATCGACGTCCCTTTCAACAGCGCTGCCTCCTTGCGCGGCACAATCACCCAGGATGGCCGTGGCAACGTGGTTAATTGTTCAAGCTGATTATCAGCGACGAACAGCGGCTGCTCATCGTGATCCAGGTTCATCATGTAGCGCACCGCCCAGGTATCGCGCCCCAGATTGACGAACACCAAGGGGCCTGGATCGGACTCACGCAGCGCTTCAACCTGGCTGACAAACTTGCGCGTATCAAATTGCAGATCCTTGGCGGGGTCTATCACCACCACCAGCAGCAGCCACTGCGCCGCCAAGGCGATTGTGCTGAGCCACACCAACCGCAATGGGCGCCGCCAGGCAATCAACGCCGCCGCTTGCAGAACCAGCAGCGCGCCAATCAACAACGGCAACGAAACGTCAGGCCAATACCCGTGCTTCTGCCAGGCATGCCGACACACAAACAGCACAACCACGCACAACGCCGGCAGCGCCGCGACAAGCCCTTCGTAGCAGCGGCGCACGCCGATCAGCCAATGTTGCGCCTGAAGCAGCCCATAGGCGGCGACAGCGGCGAACATCGGCACCATCGGCAAAATGTAATAAGCGCGCTTGAAGTGCGGCACCGAAAGCCCAAGCAAAATCATCAAGCCACAGGCGCCAAGCCGCACCACCAGCTGAATATCCTCATTGACCCAGCGCTCAGACCAGCGATGACGCAGCGCAATCATCGTGGCCAGCGCGAGCGGCACCACTGGGAAGTAGCGGTACAAACTGAGCTTGAAGTAGAAGTAAAACGGCTCGCCACTCTCATCGAGTCGGCCGCTGACCTGCATCCTGAACACCTCATCGGCAAAGGCGTCGCCCCCGCTGAACCGCGCCAGCTTCATCAACACCCACCAGCAGGCAACCAATAGCGCCAGCGCCACAAACCCGTGAATCAGCACCTGCTTGACGCGCTGCCCCGGCCGGCCGAGCGCCCAGTACACGCACACCACGCCACACACCTCGATCAACCCAAGCGGCCCACGAATCGCGAACGCCAGAATAAATAACGGGAACACGGCAAGCTGCCGCACCCGCGACCCCATGCGCTCGCCGCTGTGCAGCAGGTAGAAACTGCCCACACACAGCAACGCGATCATCAGGTCCAGGCACACCGAGCGCGACTTATCGAGCAATTGGGTGGTGAGCAGCGTCAGCAATACCGTCAGCCACGCCCAAGGTCGGCTCAATGGCACCAGCAAGCGATAGATCAGCGCGATCATGCCCGCCGAGGCAAGCGCCGTCGGCAGGACATTCGCCAGGTGGTTGGGCGCCCCGAACAAGCGGGCAAACACGAAGCTGAAAAAGGTCGCGGTCCCCGGGTAGTCCGGGTAAGGCTGACCGTAGGTAGTCGGAAAAAGACTCGCGCCATGGCGAAACATTTCTTGCAGAAACAGCGCCCAACGCCCGTCAAACCCTTGGGGTTGCTCATCCCAGATGCCCAAGGTGAACAGCAGTAAAGCGATCAGAAACAGGCCCAGGGACTCCAGGCGAAAACGGCTGCGGTGATCCATCGAATGTCCTTTCAGGTAGGCTGCGCCGACTCCATGGTGCCGACTCAGCTCCTGAATAGCGCCTGAACAAACCCGAACATTTATGGATTTATCGACCAGCGCGCCACACCAGTGCCGGAATCAGCCGGATGTAGACTAGCTCGCCCATCAGCTCAACGAGGGTTTGCAGAATCACCGCCGTTGCAGCCAGCCCGCGCACGTCTTCCGGCAAAGCCAGCGCAAGCGGCAAGACCACCAGAGAATTGCGGGTCGAGGCACTGAACGTGATCGCCCGCGCAGTCACAGCAGGCAACGCAAACAACCGCGCAGCCAACGCGCCCATCAACGGCGCCAGCAACAAGAAGCCCACGTACACCGGCATCAGCGGCAACAGCAAACCGATATCGCGCACCACCGAGGTGATCTGCGAGCTGATGACCACAAACAGCACCAGCGCCATCGCGGGCACCGGCAGCCAGGCCCAGGCGTCGTTCCACATATTGATCACGCTGGAGCGCCGCGCCAGGAATGTCGTCAGCACCGCCAGCATCATCGGCAGCACAATCAACAGCACAAACGCCTCCACGAACGGCTCTACCGCCACCACGACAGCGGATTGCGCGCCCAGCATGAAACCCAGGTACACCGGCAACAGCACCAGTTGCAGCAGCAACAGCACCGGCGTTGCCGCCAGCATCAGCCGCGAATCGCCTTTACCGATGTGGGTAAACACCACCACGTAGTCGATGCACGGCGTCAGCAACACCAGCAATGCACCCACCAACAGCGCCGGGCGCTCCACCAGGCCACGGGTCAACGCCCACACCAGCAGGGGCACCAGGATGAAATTGGCCAATAACAGCGCCGAGATAAAGCGCTTGTTGCCCAAACCCTGGCGCAGCTCCAGAAACGGGATTTGCAGGAACATCGCATACATCAGCACCGCGATGGCGGGCGTCACCAGCACGCCAAGACCGTGGGCTGACAGCGGCGCAAGCACGCCGAATGCCGCGGCCAGCAGGACGGCAACGAAGTAGAGGAGGATCTGACTGTGTTCGAGGGTGTCGCGGGTCATGGACTGACTTTGGCTGATGAACAGATCGCAAGCCTAAGCACTCAGGGGGGCGAGGTCGAGCATCGCGATATTTGTTACGCCCCTGCCGCGCTAAATTTGTTAATTTCGGTTTCTTATAAAAGCGCGTGGCCCTACAGCCCACACCAAAAGCGCAAGGATCAAGCCGACCTATGAACCTGCCCACTCGACCAGCCCCGGAAGCATTCCGTGAGCCCGCCAACGACGGCTACCCCATCGGCGGCTTCACCTGGCGCCATATCAGAACCGACCCGATACGCCCGGTTGTCATCATCAACGCCGCCACTTCCGTACGCTGCCGCCACTACTCTCGCTTCGCCGAATACCTGTTTGCCAATGGCTTGGACGTCATCACGTACGACTACCGAGGCATAGGCGAGTCCCGCAGTGGCTCGCTGCGCGGCTTCAAAGCGTCGTGGTCGGATTGGGGCGTGCTGGATTTCGAGGCGATGCTGCAGCGCGCGCAACGGGAGTTTCCAGGGCAGCCGATTGAGGTGGTCGGTCACAGCTTTGGAGGCTGTGCGGCAGGGCTTGGCGCTTCCGGCGCGGTGATTCGACGCATCGTCACAGTCGGCGCGCAGTTTGCGTACTGGCGCGACTATGAGGCCAGCGGGCGCTGGCGCATGTTTGCCAAGTGGCATGTGGTGATGCCGCTGGTGACCGCGCTGTATGGCTACTTCCCCGGCAAACGCCTGGGCTGGCTGGAAGACACACCGGCCGGCGTGGTGCACGACTGGGGCACGCCAACCCCCCGGTATGAGACGCGCCCCAGCGGGCGCGCGCTGAATGAGCTGCCATTTGCCCGCGTGAAGGCGCAGTTGCTGGCGATCAGCATCACCGACGACCCGTTTGGCACGGTGGCGGCAATTGAGCGGCTACTGGGCTATTTCGAACACAGCGAGCGCACGCATCTGCGCATAGCTCCTGAAGATATTGGCGAAAAAGCCGTCGGGCATTTCGCCTTTTTCCGCAGTGAATATCAGGACCGGCTGTGGCCGATTGCACTGGCGTGGCTGCAACACGGTGAGTTGATGCAAGGCGCTCCCGGTCAGCGCGTTTAGAATCCCTTGGGATTTACCCCCAACCTGCGCTTCAATACCCACCCAGACCCAGTACCCAAGGACGTTGAGCCCATGGCCTCGCCGAACAAGCAGCAAAAACGTGCCCACCGGGCAAAGGCCAAGGCCAAGCAAAACCGTACCCAACGCAGCGTTGCGACCAAGCCGGATGCATTTGCCGGCGATGACAGCCGCATTGACCTTGAGTCGGTAGATTTGACCGAGTTGTTTATGGAGATGCGCTCCGCGGGCGAAACCAGCCAGCAGGCACTGTGTGCAGTATTCCTGGCGCACCCGTTGCTGGCGCTGGTGCTGGAGCAGGAAGGCGAAGAAGAGGCCACTGACTTCATTCTCGCGGCACTGATCGAGTACCGGCAGTGGGCGACGGACAGTGATGATGAAGCGGCAGCGCTGGCGTGGATCGAGTCGCCGCAGTTTCAGGCCGATTACGTGGCGGCCTCCCAAGCGCTCGCCAACTCAGCAGACTGACGCAAAACCAGATGTGGGAGCGGGCTTGCCCGCGAAAAGCGGTGGATCAGTCGCCAGATGTGCTGGCCGATCTACCGTAATCGCGGGCAAGCCCGCCCCCACATTTGAATTGCGATGCATTGCGCAGCGCATTTCATTACATCAATTGAGTACGGCAGCGCCTACTTTCTGCGCCTTGCGACGGCTCGCCACAAACAACCCCGCCAGCACCACCAGCAAGCTCAAAATCCCGGTCGCAATAATCTCGACCCGGTGCGCTTCCTGGAACAGCATGATGGTCAGCGTACCGACGATGAACACCATTACCGCGTAGGTCAGGCCAGGGAACAGCCACATCTTGAACACAATCTTCTCGCCCGCAGCCGTGCGCTTCTGGCGCATGCGCAGTTGCGACACCGCGATCACCAGGTACACCAGCAAGGCGATGGCGCCGGAGCTTGCCAACAGGAACTCGAACACCGCCGCCGGGGCGACGTAGTTGGCGAACACTGCCAGGAACGCCGCGCCAGTGGACAACAGCACCGCGCAGTAAGGCGTGCCGCTTTTGTTGGTGCGCTTGGACATCGCCGGCGCATCACCGCGACGCCCCAGAGAGAACAGCATGCGCGAGGCGGTGTACAACGCCGAATTCAGGCAGCTGGTCACGGCAACCAATACCACCAGGTCGACGATCAGCTTGGCGTTCGGAATGCCCATGCGTTCCAGCACAGTCTGGTAGGAACCTACGGCCGCCAGGGTCGGATCGTTCCATGGCACCAGCGACACAACAATGAAGATCGACAGCAGGTAGAACAAACCAATCCGCCAGATCACCGAGTTGGTGGCCTTGGTGATTTGCTGGCCAGGGTTCTTCGATTCGGCCGCAGCGATGGTGACAATCTCGGTGCCCATGAACGAGAACATGGTGGTCAGGATGGCCGCCAATACCGCGCCCATGCCATTAGGCATAAAGCCCTGGGTGTCGAACAGGTGGGACACACCGCTGACCTGACTGGTCGGTAGGAAGCCGAAAATCGCCGCCAGGCCGAGGATCACAAAGCCCACAATCGCCACGACTTTGATCAGCGCAAACCAGAATTCGAATTCACCGTAGTTTTTCACGCTGAACAGGTTGGTTGCCGTGAGCAGCAACGTGATGATCAGGGTAAAGGCCCAGATCGCCACATCGGGGAACCATGCATTAAGGATGGTCGCAGCGGCGTTGGCTTCCAACGGAATCACCAGCACCCAGAACCACCAGTACAACCAGCCAATGGTGAAACCGGCCCAATGGCCAATCGCGCGGTCGGCATAGGTGGAGAACGAACCGGTATCCGGTGAGGCTACCGCCATCTCGGCGAGCATGCGCATCACCAATACCACCAACGTACCCGCAGCGGCGTAAGCCAGCAGTACGGCCGGGCCGGCGGCAGCAATCGCGTGGCCGGAGCCAACAAACAAACCGGCACCAATGACGCCGGCAATCGACAGCATGGTGACGTGACGCGGTTTGAGCCCCTGTTCGAGGTCATTGGAGCTTTGCGTACTACTCATTGACACACCTTTACGAGGAATTGCGAAAACGGTCCGCCCGGCCTGCGATCTTTCTCGTGAAAAGAAACCAACGGGGCGTTCTTTATTTTTTACGCAAGATTTGCGCCAAAATATTACAGAGCCGCGATTGACGCGGGCTGTAGGACAATTCAACGTGCGCTGCAAGTCATTGAGAACAATGGCATTCCGCTATAGCGTTACCGTGCGACCCACAATCCAGACGGTCATGCGCACCAAAAACACACACAAAAAGTGCGTGACGCCCCACAAAGGGGCTGATATGGACCGTTTGCCCGGTTAACCCTTCCAACACCCGGCCAAAGCTGGCACCATCGCGCCCTTTTTTACGCAAAGCCTGTGGATTTCTCGGGTTCAAACGTCTGTAGGTTGTTGATGGCGCGACACGCTGCTGCGCCGATGCGACACCCTGCCGCAGGCCACCCGTTAACCGTCCGCAGCGCTGTTGGCTGCCATCCGAACGCTATGCTAGCTTGGCGCCTCGCCAGGAAGGCGGCCCAACAGCAGGAATGCAATGAACACAATGAGGACCGCACATGGCCGAGGCCGCGCCCGCGCTTGAAATCCGCAACTTGCATAAACGCTATGGTGAGCTTGAGGTACTTAAAGGTATCTCGCTGACCGCCCGCGACGGCGACGTGATCTCGATCCTGGGTTCCTCCGGTTCCGGCAAGTCCACCTTCCTGCGCTGCATCAACTTGCTGGAAAACCCGCACCAGGGACAGATCCTGGTCGCCGGCGAAGAACTCAAGCTCAAGGCCGCGAAAAACGGCGAGCTGATGGCCGCCGACGGCAAACAGATCAACCGCCTGCGCAGCGAAATCGGTTTTGTGTTTCAAAACTTTAATCTGTGGCCGCACATGAGCATCCTCGACAACATCATCGAGGCGCCCCGCCGTGTGCTCGGCCAAAGCAAAGCCGAAGCCACGGAAGTGGCCGAAGCCTTGCTGGCCAAGGTCGGCATCGCCGACAAGCGCCACGCCTACCCTGCGCAACTGTCCGGTGGCCAGCAGCAACGGGCGGCCATTGCGCGCACCCTGGCCATGCAGCCCAAGGTCATCCTGTTCGACGAGCCGACATCGGCGCTTGACCCGGAAATGGTCCAGGAAGTACTTAATGTGATCCGCGCGCTGGCCGAAGAAGGCCGCACCATGCTGTTGGTCACCCATGAAATGGGCTTTGCCCGTCAGGTGTCCAGTGAAGTGGTGTTCCTGCACCAGGGCCTGGTCGAAGAGCAAGGATCGCCACAGCAGGTGTTTGAAAACCCGCTTTCGGCGCGCTGCAAACAATTCATGTCCAGCAACCGCTAACGGAGCAACATGCATGCAGAACTATAAAAAATTCCTTCTGGCCGCGGCCGTTTCGATGGCGTTCAGCGCCACGGCCATGGCAGAAACCTTGAAGATGGGGATCGAAGCGGCCTACCCGCCCTTCAACAATAAAGACGCCAGCGGCAACGTCGTCGGCTTCGACAAAGACATCGGCGACGCCCTGTGCGCGAAGATGAAAGTCGAGAAGTGCGAAGTGTATGTGTCCGACTGGGACGGCATCATCCCGGCCCTGAACGCCAAGAAGTTCGACTTCCTGGTGTCCTCGCTGTCGATCACCGATGAGCGCAAGCAGGCCGTCGACTTCACCGACCCGTACTACTCCAACAAGCTGCAATTCATCGCGCCTAAAGCGACTGCGGACTTCAAGACCGACGCGGCCTACCTGAAGGGCAAGGTCATCGGTGCACAGCGCGCGACGCTGGCCGGTACTTACCTGGAAGACAAGCTGCCGGACACCGAGGCCAAGCTTTATGACACCCAGGAAAACGCCTACCTCGACCTGACGTCCGGCCGCCTGGACGGCATCCTCGCCGACAAATACGTGCAGTACGAATGGCTCAAGAGCAAAGACGGTTCGGCCTATGAATTCAAGGGCGACCCCGTTGTAGAAAGCGACAAGATCGGTATCGCCGTACGCAAGGGCGACCCGCTGCGCGAGCGCCTGAACAAAGCTTTGGCAGAGATCAAGGCAGACGGCACCTACAAAAAGATCAACGACAAGTACTTCCCGTTCAGCATCGAATGATCTGAACGGCCTGCCCGACGCGCTGCTTGAGCGCGTCGGCTTTTAGCAATGCCTGCCGCGATATGAAAACACCATGAATTTCGATCTCTACGGATTCGGCCCGGCGCTCGCCGCCGGCGCGCTGATGACCGTCAAACTGGCGCTCACGGCTTTATGCCTGGGGCTGGTGCTGGGCCTTGCCGGCGCCTTGGCCAAGACATCGCCCTACAAGCCGTTGCAATGGCTTGGCGGCGTTTACTCGACCATCGTTCGCGGCGTGCCGGAACTGTTGTGGGTGTTGCTGATTTATTTCGGCACGATCAACGCGATGCGCAGCCTGGGTGAAATGCTCGACATTCCCGACCTGTCGCTCAGCGCGTTCGCGGCCGGCGTGATCGCCTTGGGCCTGTGTTTCGGGGCCTACGCCACCGAGGTGTTACGTGGCGCGATCATCGCTATTCCCAAGGGCCATCGCGAAGCCGGCGTGGCATTGGGCCTGTCGAAGTTTCGCATCTTCACCCGCCTGATCATGCCGCAGATGTGGCGCATCGCCCTGCCGGGCCTGGGCAATCTGTTCCTGATCCTGATGAAAGACACCGCGCTGGTCACGGTTATCGGCCTGGAAGAAATCATGCGCCACGCCCAGATCGCGGTCACCGTCACCAAACAGCCGTTCACCTTCTATCTGGTCGCCGCGTTCATTTATCTGGGCCTGACGTCGCTGTCGATGGTCGCTATGCACGTGCTGGAAAAACGCGCCGCCCGCGGCTTCGTGAGGACGACGTAATGGAATGGGAAGTCATCTATAAGTGGCTGCCGAAGTTTATCCAGGGCGCCATTCTGACCCTGGAACTGGTTGGCATTGCCGTAATTCTCGGGCTGATCCTGGCGATCCCGCTGGGCATCGCTCGCTCGTCCAAGCGCTGGTATGTGCGTTCGCTGCCCTACGCGTATATCTTCTTTTTTCGCGGCACCCCGTTGCTGGTGCAGTTGTTCCTGGTCTATTACGGCCTGGCCCAATTCGATGCCGTGCGCGCAAGCTTCATGTGGACGTATCTGCGCGACCCTTTCTGGTGTGCCACGGCCACCATGACCCTGCACACGGCGGCTTATATCGCCGAGATCCTGCGCGGCGCCATCCAGGCTATCCCGCCGGGCGAAATCGAAGCAGCTCGCGCGCTGGGCATGTCCAAGCCGAAAACGCTGTTCTATATCATCCTGCCGCGTGCGGCCCGCATCGGCCTGCCGGCCTACAGCAACGAAGTCATTTTGATGCTCAAGGCCAGCTCGCTCGCAAGCACGGTGACCTTGCTGGAACTGACCGGCATGGCCAGGACCATCATTGCGCGCAACTACCTGACGGTTGAGATGTTCTTCACCGCCGGCGTGTTCTACCTGCTGATTTCCTACATCCTGGTACGCGGCTTCAAACTGCTCGAACGCTGGTTGCGCGTCGATGCTTGCCAGGGACGTTGAGGCGCGCTTCGCGGCGCTGGATGCGTTCCTGATCGAGCACCAAGGGCTGTGGCGACCACGGCCCTTCACGCATCTGCAATTACCCTGGGAACGCGAGTATCCCGAGCTTGGCCAGTGGTTACGCCAGCGCACTTTGGCCGATGCCGAAAGCTGTCACAACTGGCCTCACGCCCTGCCGGCGCCCGCGCCTTTTCCACAGCTGGCCGAACAGGCGCTGCAGCTCAGTGCTGTGGACAGGTTACCGACACAGGCGCTGGGGCCTGCGCGTCATCGACTGAATGTCGACGTACCGGGTCGTAAGTGGCAACAGATCGAAGCCTTCGGTGCCGCACTCAATTTCACTCACACGCCCGGCCATTGGCTGGACTGGTGCGCCGGCAAAGGCCATCTTGGCCGCCGCCTGCTGCAACCCGGCCAGCAGTTGACATGCCTGGAATACGACCCGGCGCTGATCGCCTCCGGCCAGGCATTAAGCGATCACCACCGCTTGCCCGTCACTCATCGCCTGCAAGACGTGATGGCCCAGGTGGCACTCAACCCCGAACACACACCCGTCGCCCTGCATGCCTGCGGCGACCTGCACGTGCGCCTGCTGCAACTGGCCAGCGCGGCCGGTTGCAAGCAACTGGCACTGGCGCCCTGCTGTTACAACCGCATCAACGCCGACAGCTATCAAGCCGTATCCGGCGCCGCACGCGCGTCGCAATTGCGGCTGTCGATTGATGACCTGGGCCTGCCGTTGAGCGAAACCGTGACTGCCGGCAACCGCGTACGCCAGCAACGGGATATCTCCATGGCCCGACGCCTGGGCTTCGATCAGTTACAGCGGCAATTGCGTGGCAGCGACGACTATTTGCCCACGCCTTCCTTGCCCGCCCGCTGGCTGGATCAACCTTTCGCAGACTATTGCCAAGCACTGGCGAGCCTTAAGGGCTTATCCACAGGTGAACAGGATTGGCAGGCGCTGGAAGCGCAGGGCTGGCGCCGGCTGGCCGAGGTCAGAAACCTGGAGTTGGTCCGTGGGTTGTTTCGGCGCCCATTGGAAATGTGGCTGGTGCTGGACCGGGCACTTTTTCTGCTCGAACAGGGCTACAAGGTTGAGATAGGCAGCTTCTGCGAAGCCACGCTGACCCCGCGCAATTTGATGGTGGTGGCTGAGCGCGATTAAGGGGCAAATTTCCTACACGCGCCCTGTGGATAAGTCTGTTGATGAATTCTTTACGAGCGCTGTAACTATCAGCGCTACAGGCCAAAAGCCAAGCTGGTCATTTTTTGTTCACATTATAAAATGCACGCAAAACAGGCAGTTGCAGCGTGTTGAGAACGGCTCCACAAAATGGCTGTTTCGTGACACCCATGACCAACCGATTGTGCATAAGCATCTGGCGTAAAGCGTATAAACCACGCTTAAGCCGTTCTTTTGGGCGCCTTCAACAACCGGCAAATTTCGTTGATATCGTCGCTGGCCAGGTGTTTCGCAACGTTATCCAACGGGTCGGCGGCAAACGCCAGCGCCTCATTGATCGCCATGTCACGGTGAACCTCCAGCGGAGCCTTGCCGAGGTGCTGTTTGAAGGCCTCAACCATGTCCAGGCTGAAAGCATTGCTCTCATCCACCTGATTGACCACCACATGCACCGCAGGCGGGCGTTCACCGGCAAGGTGCGGCGCAAGCAATACATCCAAGTGATCGAGCGTGCCAAGGCACGCGGCATCCGCCTGCACAATCACCAACACCACATCGGCAACGTTCAGCGCTTGATGAAAGTAGACGTTGTTGCCAGCTGGCGTATCGATGATCACCGTTTGCCGCTCGCTCAGGCCCAGCGACAAGAGGCGTTGAGCCAGCCAGGTCGGCTCGTGTTTGAGCCAGCGCTCGAGATTTTCCTGCTGCTGAACATCGATATCGCCAAAGGTAAGCACTTGGCAACCGGCGAAACCGAGCTGTTGCAATGGGCTCCACTGCCCATGCTCCAGGCTGGTGCGGCCGATACCGGGGAGCGCACCACTGACGCCGAAGTGATGATGCAAGGCGTTCTGCGGGTCCAGGTCCAGCGCCACCACCGACTCGCCGTGGCGCTGCAGGCCGCTGCTCAAGGCTGTGGCCAACGTGCTTCGGCCGACCCCCCCATTCATCGACACCAGCGCGACGATTTTCGGGCGCAGTGCTGCCAGATCAACGGCGTGAGCGTGTGCGTGGGGGGATGGCTCAGCAGGCACGCTGCCGAAAAAGTGCATGCGCGCATTGATGCCTTGGGCATCGTGGGTGACGTTTTTGCCGAACAACGTCAAAAGCTCTTCACTCAGGCTCATGGCCTACTCCTCACGACGCATCGTAAAGACGTGAAGTTCGGCAAGCAGGCACTTACCGCAGGTCTTATTATTGGCGTCTTAGTGACGCATTCTGTGACAGGTGTGGCGAAGTGTCATTATTTTGATGTTTTGACTGGCTGTTTTTTAGACAAACGGTAAATAGTCAAATAAATGGCCGTGCGCCTTTAGCGCATTCTCGCGCTCAACGCCCGACACAGCGCATTCACGTCCTGGCATCCGGCGCTATCAAGCACGGGGTCGAGCGGGTCTCGGCCGTAAGCCTGCGCCTCGCTGAACGAGGGATCGCGTTGAACCGTGCCCAACACGGCATCACCCAGGCGCAATTTGAAAACGCCCGCCATGTCCTGGCTGAACGCGTGACCGCCGTCCACCTGATTGATCACGTAAAACCGTTGAGGCGGCGATTCACTTGCAAGGTAGGGCGCGAGAACTTCGTCCATCTTGGCCAATCGGCGAAACGAAGCCGCGTCCGGCTGAACCACCACCAGCACCGCATCCGCCACCGACATTGCCTGGCCGAGATACACCGTGTTGCCCGCAGGGACGTCGATGACCACCGTGTCTTGGCCATTGAGCCCGAGGCCGGCCAAACGCTTGCCGAGAAATTCGAGATCCTGCCCCAGCCAACGATTCAGGCTTTGTTGCTGCACGGCGTCGGTTTCACCAAAGCTGACCAGCCGGCACCCGGCATACCCCCGTTTGGGCAAGGCTTGCCAGGTTTGATTGAGCAAGCTGGTCGCCCCAAGGCCAGGCAGATCAAACCCCGGGCACAAGTGATGACGCAGCGCGTCTTGCGGGTCCAGGTCCAGCGCCAGCGCTGGATGCCCCTGACGCTGCAAACCGCTGGCAAGCGCGGCGGCCAACGTGCTGCGCCCCACGCCGCCGGTAGCAGAAACCACAACCACCACCTTGGGCGCCGAGGCGTGCGAATACACCTCGCCGCCCGGGCTTTCTACTACTTGGGGTGGGGGAACAGAAGCGGCCGTGCCTTGGTTCAAATGATCCAGCAAACGCTGTAAAGGCTCGGCCACCGAGGGCTCGCGCAAAGAGGGTTCAGCCAGCGCGGTGTAAAGTTTTGAAATGTGATCTGCACGCCCCACTGACTGCTCCTCCCGTTCTAATCGCCGATCAATTAAGGCGCGCATTGTGTGATATCACACTGATGGTGTCAGTATTTTGGTGTTTGTAACAAATTTTTTTCAGATGAGCGGCATGGCGCCATTTTTATGGCTTTAAGCCAATATCTAAATATTTCTTTTTAAATCAATTAACTAAAAATTATTTGTGTGTTTTTTGATCATTTTTTATTTCAAATCAAACGCTCTCAAACCTCTTTCGTGTCAGCGAGCACATAAACCTCAGGCCAACACATAACGAGACAAAACCAAAGCTGCGAGACGCAGCCCAGATACCTGCAAGGCATTCAATGACCTCAGCCCACCATTGACGCCCCAGAGGACAGCACCATGACCCCGCACAACTGGAAACACTGCGTCGCCTTAGGCCTGCTTGCCTTGACCTTCGGCGCTCATATCGACGCAAGCCAAAAGCCGGACATTCAGCGCGCATTGTCAACCACCGAAGACGCCCGCTCAGGCTGCGGCGTAGTGAATGCACAAATGACCTACCTGAATTCGAAAGACCGGACACAGGTGTTGGAGTACATGAAATTTACCGACACTTGCGGGCACGGAAATTGAGGCTGATTTGAGGCCCCGCAGACGACGAAAAAGCAGTGATCGCAAAAAAACCTTCGCCTCTGCAAAAATAGTCAGAATTCAGGGGTTTACAGATGCTTGCCAATCGCTATAATCGTCGCCCTAACACGCCGGTATAGCTCAGTTGGTAGAGCAACTGACTTGTAATCAGTAGGTCCCGGGTTCGACTCCTGGTGCCGGCACCATATAAGACGAAGCCCTCACAGCAATGTGAGGGCTTTGTTGTTTCTGGCGTAAGCATCAGCGCCCTCGCTACACACACAGCTGTTCCCATCGACTGTGATGTCGTGCGTCTCTGCGCTCATTTGCGCCCTCGCCCTTGGCTGCGGCCTCATCCCCTATCAATAGCTTTTGGTCTGGTTGAAAAACGACTTTGCCCTACCGAATGATTGATGGAGAATGCGCCACGGCAAGGAATCGCTGCACTTGAGCGGCCCGTCATGCACACATTTCATCATTCAATTACCAACGGAGCGGTGCGTGATTAATCGCGACAATTCATTCGACCTGATCAGGCACCTAGCGGCGCTGGCAGTTCTTGTAAGCCACCACTACGTACTTTCCGGCCAGCAAGAACCCATGTTGCAGGGCTACAACTCGTTAGGGGCGATTGCCGTACTGGCGTTCTTCGCCATATCCGGCTTCCTCATCACTCAAAGCTTTCTAAATACTCGCAGCTTCTACCACTACATGGAGAAGCGAATCGCGCGAATTTTTCCTGCATTGATCGGCTGTGCATTTGTGATGGTGTACCTCTGCGGGCCTGCATTCAGCACAAACGGTTTGGGCTATGCATTCAGCCTGGAGTCGTTGACAGACTTTTTAAAAGTGTCGGCGTTTGGCCGCGCGGACATAGGCGACATTACCAGCACCTTCATATTTAAAGATTCGTTCAACGGAAGCTTGTGGTCGCTGAAAATTGAATTTGGCTGCTACGTGCTGCTCGCGTTGGCGCTGCTGGTATTGCGCAGGGCAGCCGTGCCGCTGATCATCGCACTTGCCTTTTGCATAACCACCTACCTATGCAGCACGTCAGCACACCCGATGGCGCCGAAGCTACTGGTGTACTCAACCGTTGGGATTGCATTCTTCGTAGGGTCTTCGCTGTATTTCTATCGAGCTGCATTCAGCAGCGCGAAAGCGAAACTATTGATCGGCATTCTGTCGGCAGCACTTATTCTGGTCTCCCTGAACACACCGTTGGTTATGGTGCTTGCAAGTATCGGGGTAAGTCTTCTGGTGCTGTCACTTGGGACGTTGTGCAAAGACCGAATCATTAAATCTCGATTCGATATTTCGTATGGGATGTATCTCTACGCCTTCCCCGTGCAGCAACTCATGATCAATACGACGGCACTGAGCTTCTACGCTTCAATGCTGGCAACTGCGGCAGTTGTGATCGTGCTGGCCACCTTGTCGTGGCTGTTTATCGAGAAACCTGCACTGAACTATGTGCATCGAAAGTCCGGACACCAGGAAAGCGCTGCAACAATGGCGTAGAGCAGTTTCATGCCGTGATGGTTTGAACCTCGCGGCCTGTTGCCTCGGGTTCTCTGGCTTTCGACACGACTGACGCTCGGCTGCGAACTCAGCAACCGAGCCTGAGAGCCCGATTTTGAGACAGGCGCGAAAAGCGCCACGCAGTCGTTAAACCACCGAACGTGGTTGCTCTCACTCGATAGGGGAGTCTCACCAATAACTGCAACAAATCCGCCCGTATTAACCTCCCCAGGCGTCACCCCTTGGTGATGGTAAAGGCGGTGAAGGTGTTGGAGTCGCCCTGCCATGCTGGGCAATAGGGTGTGAATGTGGTGGCCGGGGCGCTATCGCGGGTGATGCGCAGGCTGACAAAGGGCATGGCAGTGGCTCCAGTAGCCGGCCGTCGAGGTGATGGGCGGGCAAGTGGGGCTAATTTAGGCGTGCGCCTGATAGGGATAAAGGTGGGCTGGAGTACTTCATTAGTGATGCGGTGTAACAGATGCATGAGGTAATACCTTCATGTATCTCGCCTGACGCTTTTTTCGGTATAACCGACACCTCTGCGTTGTGACCGGACTTCCATGAACGCCCTGAAACTGATCTGCCTGCTCGTCATCTTTCCCCTATTGCTCGCCGCCCTCGGTGGCTGGGAGCGCCAGCGTGCCGCCGAGGCGACCACGGACATCATCGTTTACAGCGCCAAGGTGAACGCTGCCAAACAGCAGTTGCAGGCGCTGGCGGCGCGAAATCCAGCGGCGCTGGTCGACCTGGGCAAAGAGAAAATCAGCGTGCAACTGGCGCTCTCACGCCTGGATAACGTTGAAGCCGAGCTGCCGACTGCTCATCGCGTAAACCGCGCCCTGAGCGAGCTGGCACCGTGGGTGATCGGCCTGGGGTTGCTCGCAGCGTGCATCGGCCTGGCCGCGCTGGCAGGCACCCAGTGGGCAGGGCAACGCGCGCAGCAGTCGCGGGAGAAATTGCTGCAGGTGTTCTCCCTGGGCAGCCGGCTGTTGCCCTACGGGCTGGTGAGCCATGTGGTGGCAATGGCCGCGACGTTGGCGTTGGTGCTGATTTATGAAGGCCTGGCGATGTGGCATGTGGGACGCCTGGGCAGCGGCGAAGTCAAGTTGATGGCAACACTGGGTGTGTTGGCCGCCTTCAGTGTGTATTCAATCTGGTCGCTGCTTAAACAACTGCGCAACATGCTGGGGATGTTCAAGCCCGAACCGCTGCAAATGTTCGGGCAGGTCGTTACACCGCAGCAGGCACCCGGGTTATGGCGCCACGTACGCGAACTGGCCGGCCAACTGGGTGCATTGGCGCCGGATCATATTGTGGTGAGCCTGGCCCAGGGCTTTTACGTGACCTCCAGCGAAGCCAATGTAATGCCCACCGAAACGCGATTGAGCGGGCGCACCCTGCATGTGCCGTTGCTGCACCTGGGCCTGCTGAGCCGCGAAGAAATCGGCGCGGTGATCGGCCACGAGCTGGCGCACTTTGTGGGCGAAGACACCGAGTACAGCCTGCATTTTCTGCCGATCTACGACGGCGTCGACCGCAGCCTGCGGGCGCTGCTGGAAACCATGCAGGCCAGCGACCTGATCCAGGGTTGGCTCATGCGCCCTTCGTTCATGTTCGGCCTGTTTTTCATGCAGCGGTTCGATCACGCAGTGAATCACTGGAGCCGAGAACGCGAGTTACTGGCGGACGCTGCCGGCGCGCGATTGGTGGGCAATGCGGCGGCGGCCTCGGCGTTGTTGCGAATCTCGGTACTGCATGCCCACATCGAGCAGGCTTTGCTGACGCTCTGTGACACGGCCACAGAGGATGACTTGCCCGGCGCGGTGCTGACCGCATTGCGCGACACACCCTTGCAGCTGCCGCCCGAAGCGCTGGACATTCACCAACCCCACCCGACCGACTCTCACCCCTCAAATGGCGAACGCCTGCAAGCCTTACAAGTGCACGTGGAAGACGCCGTGCACCGCGCCACGCGTGCGGTGGATGTAGACGCTGCGAATGCGCAGATCGATGCGTGTTTCAGCGCTCCGCTTAGCGTGCGAGTACAACTTTCCCGCGATCTGAATGCGCTGGCAGAGGCCGAAAACACTGAGCAAACCGAGCTGTTGGAAAGCATGGTCACGTCCACCACAGGCGAATGCTCGCTGCATGAAGGCGGCCGGTGGCGCGGCACGCTGATGGCGGTGTTGGCAGTGCCGTTTGTGTTGCTGGGGTTGGCCATCATGAGTCGGCCCTGGCTTTCCCCGGAAAAATTTAAAGGCACCCCGCTGTCGGCCGTGGGCGCCGGCGCGGCGATCGGCAGCATCGCGCTGATCTTTTTATGGATGGGCATCCGCCGCTTCAAGCGCGCACCGCAAACCGCGCTGCGTCTGACGCCGGAGCATTTTGTGTTCGCCAACCTGACGCACCCCTTGCCCATCGAACACATCGCCGATGTCAGCCTGCAATTTGCCCAAGGCGTGTGGATCACGGTAGAACTGACGCCCGAAGCGCCATTACCCGAGCGACGTAAAACCGCGTTCGGCGTACCCGGAGCAAGGGTTAACAAGAAGAAACGCCAAGTGCTGCTGCAGATGGCGCAACTGTGCATCGATAACCAGAAAATCGAGCCCTACGAAGGGTTGGCAATGATGCTCAACTACCTGAACGCCTCCCTCGCCCGCAAAATTTTGCACAGCCGCCCAGACTGAAGTGCAGGCATAAAAAAACCCCGAACCAGTCGGGGTTTTTTATCGCCTGAAATCAGACGCGACGCCAAATCAATTAGAAAACGTTGATCGGGTAGTCGGCGAACAGACGGATTTCGTTACCGCCTACGTTGTAGTTGCTGGCGTTGCTGGAGACGCGCAACCAGGACGCACGAGCGCGCAGGCTCAGGTCTTTGGCTGGGCCGCTTTGAACGACGTATTTGAACTGGTTGAAGATCTCACGCTCGGTGCCACTGCCGCGGTTGGAACCGTCGTCAATGTTGGTGCCGCGCACGTAAGCAATGTTGTAGGTCAGGCCAGGCACGCCGAAGGCGCTGAAGTCCAGGCCGTAGCCTGCTTGCCAGGAGCGCTCGTCCTTACCGTTGAAGTCGGACCAGTAGGAGTTGGCCAGCAAGATGGTGTTACCGCCATCGCCGATGCCGCCAGCATTGCGGTAGCCGCCGTACAGATAACCGGTGTCGCCGGTGCTGCGCTGGTGAGCAACGGTGAAGCTGTGCGGGCCAACCGCCCAGGTCGCGCCCAGGCTCCAGATTTTGTTGTCGCGAGCGTCGGCGTCACCTTGGTTTTCCAGGGCGAAGCTCTTGTCCAGCTTGGTTTTGTAGCCGTTGAAGTCAAAGGTCAACGATTGCTTCTCTGGCAGGGCCAGTACGTAGTTGACGTTGACGTATTGCTTCTTCAGCACGTCTTGCATGTCGGAGGCGTACAGCGCGGCCGACAGGCTTTCGGTGAATTTGTAGCTACCACCGATGTAATCAATGCTTTTCAGGCGACCGCTGTCGGTGCCTTCGGCGCTCTTGCGCGCTTCCTTGGTGAAGTGACCAGCGTCCAGTTGCAGGCCGGCGATCTCTTTGGAAACGATTGAGGTACCCGTGTAGGTTTCCGACAACAGGCGGGAGTTGTCGTACTGCAGAACAGGGACTGCCGGGAACTGATCACCGTACTTCAGCACAGTGTTGGAAACCCGGAATTTGACGGCTGCGCCGCCCTTGGCCAAATCGTCGGCCGGTGCGCCGTTGCGAGTGGTGCCATCCGCGCGCGTGGTGGCTGCGCCTTCTTTAAAGAAGTCGATACCGCCCGCGCCAGCGCGGCCTCGGCCACCATCCAGGCGAATGGCGTATTGGCCGATCACGTCCACACCCACACCGACGGTGCCTTGGGTGAAGCCGGATTCGAACTTACCGATGAAGCCCTGGCCCCACTCGGCTTTGTCTTGCTTGCCGTTTTTGTAGTCACGGCTGATGTAGGCGTTACGTGCTGCGATGTTCAGGTGGCTGTCGTCAACAAAACCCTTGGATTGCTCCTGGTCGTTTGCCATTGCCTGAGTAGCGCTCAAAATCCCCAGAGCGATCAGACCCATCCGTTGCTTCAACATTTCTTATATTCCTTATTACTGGTTGAGTACGCGCTGTGACACCAGGCTCCGTGTCGCTTTTCTGGTGTCGACTTTTTCCGGAAAAAACAAAGCCCGCGGACGACTGAACTGCCGCGGGCCTTTTTTATTGGATAAGTCATGGCGGTTAGCCACAGGCGTTGGGCGCAATCCTATGCGCGCGTTGAACTATGTGTCAATTTCGTGAATCGTCTGTATTTAGGCGAAATAATTCTAAGCAACGGTCTACAGCGCCTGCATGAAAGACAGAAAATCACTCAGAACCGCAAAAAAAACACATCGAGTAACACTTTCTAGAGTCTACATTTTTGGGAATGCATAACGCGCGCAAATGCAAAGCATTACCATTAACGCGCACATTCCTTCCCGAACTTTTTGGATAGATTCCTTCATGCCTGTCTCTCGCCTGACGCTCATCACCCTTGGGCTTTCTGCTCTGCTGTCTGCTGGTTTTGCCTGCGCCGCCACGATTTTGCCGGAAACCTCGATCAGCACCGAAGTTGACGAAGACGACCCACGCGTCAAAGAGACCCACACCGCCACCCGCACTGCCACATCGGTGCGTTATGTGCCGCAGGCCATCGATTCGGTAAAAACCGAAACCCTGCGCGCCTACGGCACCAACGATCTGGGCCAGGCGTTAAGCGGCATTCCCAACGTGAGCAGCGGCGCCGACACGCGCTTTGACAGCCTGCGCATTCGTGGTTTCGACGCAAGCAACGACTTCTACCTGGACGGCATTCGCGACGACAGCCAGTACGTGCGCGACCTGCATAACATCGAACGCATTGAGGTGCTCAAAGGCCCGGCAGCCGTGCTGTACGGGCGCGGCGGTCAGGGCGGGATCGTCAACCGCGTGAGCAAATTGCCCACCGCGGGCCACACCTCCAGCATCGAAGCCCAGGGCGGCAGCGATGATTTGCGCAGCCTGTATGCCGACCTCAGCACCGACCCCACCGACGACATCAGCCTGCGCCTGAACATGGGCAACCAGGACAACAACAGTTTCCGCGACGGCGTCAGTGGCAATCGCCAGCTGTTTGCGCCGTCGATGAGCTGGCAACTGACGCCCGACCTCAATTGGTTGGTGCAATACGAATACAGCCGCTACAACCGCACGCCGGACCGCGGTATTCCCGGGGTCAACGGGCGCCCGGCAGACGTGAGCCGTAGCGCCACCTATTTTGATAGCCGCGATTACATCGACGACAAGTCTCAGTCCCTGCGCTCCAGGCTCGCCTATGAACTCAACGCAAACTGGCAACTGCGCCACACCTTGGGCGTGTTTAAGCTCGACAGCGATTTCGACAACACCTACCAGACCGGCTACGACCCGAAAACCAACAGGGTCACGCGCCAGCGCTGGCAGCAGGATTTGACCACCCGCAACGTTTTCAACAACCTCGAGCTGGAAGGCGCTTTCGACACCTTCGGCCTGGAGCACCGCCTGCTCACCGGCCTGGAGCTGGGCAGCCAGCGCCGCGACCCGAAGCTGTATACCGCCACCGCCGTCAACCGTGGCGGCCAAGCCGTGCCGAGCCTGGATCTCAACCAGCCCAACCGCCACCTGAGCCACAACGGGCCGATGACGCTTTCAAGTTACAACCACACAGAAGTCGAAAGTCGCGCTGTGTACGTGCAGGACCAACTGCGCCTCAACGATCAATGGCAACTGCTGGCAGGCCTGCGGTATGACCATTTCGAAGTGGACACCACCAGCAAGGTGCTCAACACCCGCCAAGCTGTCGATAGCCGCAGCGCCAGCCCGCGCGTCGGCCTGGTATGGACGCCGCTGGAACATCACTCGTTTTATGCCTCGTGGAGCAAAACCTTCTCCCCCGCGGGCGGTGGCCTGATCGGTATCACACCCAATGCCGCTGGCAGCGTCAACGACCTGAGCCCCGAACTGACCAAACAGAAGGAAATCGGCGTGAAGAGCGATTGGCTCGACGACCGCCTGAGCACCACCCTCGCCGTGTACGAGCTTGAGCTTTATAACCGCCGCACCAGCGACCCGCTCGACCGTACCATCACCCTGCTCACCGGCATGCAACGCTCGCGCGGTGTGGAACTGACAGCCGCCGGCAAGCTCGTCGGCAATTGGTATGTGCGTGGTGGCATCGGCCTGCAGGATGCCAAAGTCGAGAAGGACAACAATGGCTTTGAAGGCAAGCGCATCAGCGATGTGGCCAAGCGCAATGCCAGCTTGTTTATCACCTGGAAACCCGAGATGGGCTGGTACGCCGAAACCGGTCTGACCCTGGTGGGTGACCGTTACGCCGACAACCTCAACACCGTGGCGCTGCCAGGTTATGGGCGGTGGGACGCATTGGCCGGGTTCCGCCAGAAGCAATGGGACCTACGCGCGGCGCTGAACAATATTGCCGACAAACACTATTACGCGTCGGCCACCAGTGCGGCGCAGATCCAGCCGGGCGAGCCACGTAGCCTGGTTGTAACGGGCACCTACAGTTTCTAAAACCTGACACCCTCATGTACGAGCGGGCTTGGCTGCGATGCCATCGCAGGCAAGCCCGCTGCCATCGCTGATCTCAGTGCCCTTCAGTTTTTCAACAATTCACACAACGCGCGCACTTCATCCTCACTGAACAGTCCCGCCGGATAACGTTCACTCATCACACGGCGCAAGTCAGCGTGCCTGACCCGCCGTGAGCTGTTTGCCTTCAACCAGAGCGCCAACGCATGGATCGCATCACCGTTGACCCGCGTGGGGTGGAACGGACGCGTGTAGATCAGGTTGATATCGGCATTCATTTCAGCGCTCTCTCCTACTGCGTGAGCGGCTAACTTACTCAAGGTTTGTGACAGAACTGCGCAGTCATCGCCTCGAGTCACTGTGACCACACCGATACAAGAGCTATGCCAATGTCCCGTATTTATAGGCATTCGGATACAAAAAAGCCCGCGGCCGAGCAGGGCCGCGGGCTTGCTATTAGCGCTATGAACGGGTACTGCCGCGCTGTTGCTCAGACGCTGTTACAACTGCACTCAGTTTTTGTGCGGTGCCGGCTGTTGTTGGGTCAGGCAATGGATATTGCCGCCACCCAGTAACAGTTCGCGCCCCGGCACCATCACCACTTCGTGCTGCGGGAACAGGTTCTGCAGAATCTGCTTGGCCTGACTGTCCAGCGGGTCGTCGAAGCTTGGCGCGATGATGCCGCCGTTGACGATCAGGAAGTTCACGTAGGAACCGGCCAACCGCACGCTCGGGTTACGTTCCTGGCTACCGTCCACCGGGTCGACGCCCGCGCACTCTTCTTCGGTGGCATACAGCGGCCCCGGGATCGGCATTTTATGCACTATGAATGCGCGCCCTTGGGCGTCAGTGCTGCTTTGCAGCACATCCATGGCAGCGTGGCAGCGCGCGTAGTTCGGGTCTTGCGGGTCGTCGGTCCACGCCAGCAGCACTTCGCCCGGGCGCACATAGCAGCAGAAGTTATCCACATGGCCATCGGTTTCGTCATTGAACAGGCCGTCCGGCAACCAGATGATCTTGTCCACAGCCAGATTGGCGCTGAGCACCGCTTCGATGGCCGCACGATCCAGGTGCGGGTTGCGATTGCGGTTCAACAGGCATTCTTCGGTGGTGATCAACGTGCCTTCGCCGTCCACATGGATCGAGCCACCTTCCAGCACGAAGCCTTCGGTGCGGTAGCGCGGCGCACGTTCGATCTCGAGAATCTTGCCGCCCACCTGCGAGTCACGGTTCCACGGCGCGTACAGACCACCGTCGAAACCGCCCCAAGCATTGAAATCCCAGTTCACGCCGCGCACTTCGCCGCTGTTGTTGATCACGAAGGTCGGGCCGGTGTCGCGCACCCAAGCGTCATCGCTGGACATTTCCACCACGCGAATATTCGGCACGTCCAACCGTGCGCGCGCGTTTTCGTATTGCCCGGCCGATACACCCACCGTCACCGGCTCAAAGCGCGCGATGGCCTTGGCCACCGCCACGTGCGCAGCCTGCGCGAGCTTACCACCCAGGCGCCAGTTGTCCGGGCGCTCAGGCCAGATCATCCAGGTTTGAGTCTGTGGAGCCCATTCGGCGGGCATGTAGAAGCCATCGGCGCGAGGTGTGCTGTGCAGGGTGGTCATGGCGTTCAGGGCTCCGAATGGGGTGAAGATCGACTTTATAGCGGATAAAAATCGGCTTTAAAAGGGAAAATAGACGATAAACAGAAAGCAATACGGCAGATAACCGATAACAATCGACTATTACAATTGTTCATCCAGCACCTTCGACAGCATGTCGACGAAGAAGTCCACGCTGCGTTTGGACGTGACCATCGGCGGCTTGATCTTGAGGATATTGAGGTAGTCACCCGTAGGCTGCATGAAAATCCCCAGCTCCCGTAACCGGTCACACAGCAACGCCGTTTCTTCGGTGGCCGGTTCCAGGGTAAGGCGGTCACGCACCAACTCCAGCCCCAGATAGAAGCCGGAGCCATGAACAGCGCCGACCAGCGGGTGACGATCAATCAACTGCTCCAAGCGCGCCTTGAAATGCCCGCCCACCACCTGGGCGTTTTCCCACAGCTTTTCTTCCTGCATCACGTCCAGCACAGCCATGCCGATCTGACAGCTGACTGGGCTGCCCCCCGACGACGAGAAGAAATACCCTTCGGCCTCCAGCGCCTCGGCAATCTCGCGCCGGGTGATCACTGCGCCCAACGGTTGGCCGTTCCCCATGCCCTTGGCCATGGTGATGATGTCCGGCACCACGCCCTGCTCTTCAAAGCCCCAGAAAAAGTGGCCCATGCGCCCATAACCCACCTGCACCTCATCGGCGATGCACACGCCGCCCTGGGCGCGCACCCGCGCGTACACCTGCTGCAAATAACCCGGCGGCAGGGAAATGCCCCCCGCATTGCCGTAGACCGGCTCGCATATGAACCCTGCCAACTGGCGTTTACTCGCGGCGATTTTCGCCAGGTTGTGTTCCACGCTTCGCACGTAATCCGGCGTACTGTCCTGCCCACGAAACTCGCCGCGATAGGTATTCGGCGCGGTCACCGGGTGCACCCAGTCCGGGCGGCTGCTCAATGCCTGCGGGTTGTCGGCAATCGAGGTCGACACCGCATCCGCCGCCACCGACCAGCCGTGGTACGCCTCCAGCACGCTGAGCATGTCGCGCCCGCCGCTGTAGGCCCAGGCCAGGCGAATCGCCAGGTCATTGGCCTCGGTGCCGCTGTTGACCAGAAACACTCGGTCCATGCCCTCTGGCGCCAATGCCAGCAAACGCTCGGAAAACTCGGCAATCGCCGCATAGTGAAAGCGCGAATTGGTGTTGAGCAGCGACCATTGCCGCGCCGCCACCGCCGCCATGCGCGGGTGGCCATGGCCCAGCACGGCGACGTTGTTGAGCATGTCCAGGTACGAACGGCCCTGCATGTCGATCAGGTGGTTGCGCCAGCCGCGCTCGATGCGCGGCGGGTCGACGTAATAGTGCTTCTGCGAGCGAGCGAAACTGGCGTCCCGACGCGCCAGCAGAGCGTCGGGGTCCAGTTCAGGCTCGGCATCACAGGCCAGCCCCAGCAACGTGGCCGGCGACGGGCAGAGGGCTTGCCACGCCGGCGCCCTGGACGGCGTGCAGAACAACGGCGGCTCGAGCTCGGCACGGCATAACTGTACGGTGAGCGGGGCGTGCACCTCACCGAGCAGTTGCCCCTTCACCAGCACCGAGCCCGGTTTCAATGCGGTTTTCACGCCGCCGACACGCAGGCTCAGTTGAGCGGCATGCAAGCACAACAGACCGTCGTCGCCTGGGCGCAACGTACCGCCAAAGGGCGCTTCCAAGACGGTGCCGTGAGGCAGATGCAATTCCACGTGAAGCGGGAAAGTCTGCGGCTCGACGGCACTGTCGGCGCGCGTTCGCGACAACCGGTATTGCCCATACCGGCTGGCCGCCAACCCATGCACGGTCGCCGCTTCATCCAGCAACCGGCGGTCTATGCCGGGCAACTCCCAATTGCCGGCCTCGAAATGCGGGCTGAGTACACCCAGGTCGATCAGCGCAAACTCACGCCCCACCAGGCCAGGCAGCAACGGCGCGAAGTCTTGGTCGGCCATCGGCGGCAACGCTTCTGCGACACAGCTCAGGATCGCCGCCTCCATCAGCGCATACGGCACCGAGGTCGCCACATGAAAAATTTCCCACTCGTGCTCGGCATTTTTCAGCAGGTAAGTGTTGTCAGGATCAAGGCGTTGCTGCTGTTCGCTGCTGAGCACCAGCACCGCCGCGCGCGCCACGATCAGCGGCCATAACGCCTGTAATTCCTCGCGCTGCAATGGCGTCACCGCGTGGCAGGCCTGGATCGCCGGCAGGATGGCAAAGGGGTCTCCATCGGCATGGTGCAACAGCGCCGCGCAGGTCACCGACAGGTCGGCAATGCGCCAGGTGTGCACCAAATCGCCGAAATCAATCACGCCCTGGACCTGCCAATGCCGCTGGGCGTCGCGCTGCCAGACGACGTTGTCATCGGTGATGTCCAGGTGTACGGCTTGCCACGGCAGGTGATCGACCAAAGGCTGAAGGCGCGCGTGTACGTGGTTGGCCGCGCGCTCGATGGCGTCGCGGTGCGGCAGGTTATCCAGGTTGGCCAGCAGGTGCGTGATCAGTGCATGGGCGTGGCGCGGGTCCCATTGCAACGTGCGGTCCAGGCCCGGGTGCTCGAAATGCTCCAGTGCGCGGCTGACCTGTCCACACAACTCACCGAAGCCTGCGATTACGTCACGGCCCAGGTGCGGCAGCTGCGTCAGGGGCTGGCCGTCGATATAGTCAAGCAACCGCAGGTGCACGGTTTGCCCGCCCACGGTGACGGTCAGCAGGTCTTCCCCGGTCAGTGCGCGGTTCACCTTGGGCACGCGCACGTGCGCTTGCAGGTCATTGAGGGCGGCGTGCTGGGCCTGCAGTTCAACGGCGGCGTAGTCGCCCCGGCAGATCTTCAGAACAAAGCGGCCACGCTCGCTGTCAACTCGGTAATTGAGGTCTTGTTGGCTGCCCAGCGACTGCAATGCGCCCGTCAAACCGTAATGTTGCTCGAGCAATTGCGCGGCTTGATCGGCGCTTATTTGTGGGCAAGGCAAACTGGCACGATGGATCAATGTGGCGAGCAACATTGTGGCGACCTCTGCTTTTTCAGGCGCCTATATCGCCATTGTTCGGGGCTGTTAATCAACCCCTCACGCATACCGGGCTTGCGCCGTCCCGATTCACAACTCAAGCTATGCCAACTTCGCCAAGTCTTCGTCTAAGGAAAAGGCCCTCGACATGCGTATTCTCATCACCGGCGGTGCCGGTTTTATCGGTTCCGCCCTGGTTCGTCACCTGATTCAAAATACCGAGCACGAAGTGCTCAACCTGGACAAACTCACCTACGCTGGCAACCTGGAATCGCTGACCAGCATTGCGTCCAATAGCCGCTATGAGTTCGTGCAGGCCGATATCATCGACCAGGCCGCGGTCAGCGCCGTGATTGCGCGCTTTGAGCCTCAGGCAATCATGCACCTGGCGGCCGAGTCGCATGTCGACCGCTCCATTGATGGCCCGTCGGATTTTATCCAGACCAACATCGTCGGCACCTACAGCCTGCTGGAAGCCACGCGTGCTTACTGGCAAACGCTGGAAGAGCCGGCCAAGAGCGCGTTTCGCTTTCACCACATCTCCACCGATGAGGTTTATGGCGACCTGCACGGCGTGGACGACCTGTTCACTGAAACCACGCCTTACGCGCCCAGCTCGCCGTACTCGGCCAGCAAGGCGGCGTCCGACCACCTGGTCCGCGCGTGGCAGCGCACTTACGGCCTGCCGGTGCTGCTGACCAACTGCTCGAACAACTACGGGCCGTTCCACTTCCCCGAAAAGCTGATCCCGCTGGTCATCCTCAACGCCCTCGCCGGCAAGCCACTGCCGGTCTACGGTGATGGCTTGCAAGTGCGCGACTGGCTGTTCGTCGAAGATCACGCTCGCGCGCTGTTCAAAGTGGTTACCGAAGGTGTGGTCGGCGAGACCTACAACATCGGCGGCCACAACGAGCAGAAGAATATCGACGTGGTACGCGGCATTTGTGGCCTGCTCGAAGAACTGGCACCCAATCGCCCGGCGGGCGTGGAAAAATTCACCGACCTGATCACTTTCGTCAAGGATCGCCCGGGCCACGATCAGCGCTACGCGATCGATGCCAGCAAGATCGAGCACGAACTGGGTTGGGTGCCCGAAGAAACCTTCGAAACCGGCCTGCGCAAAACGGTGCAGTGGTACCTCGATAACCTCGACTGGTGCCGCCGCGTCCAGGACGGCAGCTATCAAGGTGAGCGCCTGGGTAACACCGAGCCAAAAGACCTGATCGCATAACAACAGCATCACGCACCACAGCTAGGCATAATGCGCCTGTCCCCACAGGCGCATGATTCCCATGACTCCACCCCTTCCGCGAAGACCCCGCTGGCGCAGCCTCGCCCTGTTGGCGTTGTGCCTGGCACCGCTGCTGTGGCCGCTGGAACACCTGGCCGAGCGTTATTACGGCAGCGAACTGGCCAGTCAAAACCGCCAGACCCTCGACCTCTACGTCGCCAACCTGCTCGGCACCCTGCACCGCTATGAAGTGCTGCCCCAGATTCTGGGTGACTTGCCGGCCCTGCGCACTGCGCTGGATGCGCCCGATGTCAGCACCAACCTGGTCAACGCCAACCTGTTGCTCAAGAACGTCGCCGCCCAGGCCGGGGTGGAAGTGATGTACCTGATGGACACCACCGGCAAAACGCTCGCCGCCTCCAACTGGGACAAGCAGGACAGCTTTGTCGGGCGCAATTTCTCGTTTCGCCCCTATTTCAGCGAAGCCATGGCCGGGCGTCTGGGCCGGTTTTTCGGCCTGGGCACCACGTCGGCCAAACGCGGCTACTTCTTCGCCGCCGCCGTGCGCGATGGCGACAAGATCATCGGCGTGCTGGTGGTCAAGGTCGACCTGGACCATACCGAAAGCCTGTGGGGCAAAACCCCGGAACAACTGCTGGTGACGGACCACAACGGCGTGGTGATCCTTACGTCGCGCCCGCAATGGCGATTCCGTGCGACACGGCCGCTGACTGCCGAAGAGCGCCAAGCCATCATCGCGATCCAGCCCTACCCAACGCGCGACCCACAGCCGCTGGCCTTGAGTACGACGGCGTGGCTGCGCCAATCCTCGGCCATTGCCGAAACCGGCTGGACGGTGGAAATTCTGGCACCGCGCTCGCTGATCAATCGCCCGGTGCGCACGGTGGTAGCGGTCGGCGGCGCCACGTTGCTGGTACTGATGCTGCTGCTGGGCTTGATGATGCAGCGCCGTCGCCATTATCTGGAACGCATCGCGTTTGAAGCCAAGGCGCGCCGCGAACTGGAAGCCCGCGTGATCGAGCGCACCAGCGACCTTGAAGGCCTCAACCGGCGTCTGAAGCAGGAAGTGCTTGAGCGCGAACACGCCCAGCAGGAGCTGGTTCGTGCCCAGGACGACCTGGTGCAAGCCGGCAAACTGTCAGCGTTGGGGACCATGTCGGCGAGCATCAGCCACGAACTCAATCAACCGCTCGCGGCGATTCGCAGCTATGCAGAAAACGCCGAGATCCTGCTCGACCACGAGCGCACCAATGACGCTCGCGGCAATCTCAAACTGATCAGCGAACTGACCGGGCGCATGGCCTCGATCATCGCGCATCTGCGCGCGTTCGCCCGCCGCGACCGCCACGCACCGGAAAGCGTGGCCCTGCAACCGGCGCTAGACGATGCATTGGCGTTGCTGGCCAAGCGGCGACGCTCGATGGAAGTCGAGCTGATCCGTGATTTGCCAGAAGCAACCCTGTGGGTACAAGCCGGCGAAACCCGTCTGCGCCAGGTACTCGGCAACTTGCTGGCTAACGCCCTCGACGCCCTTACCGAAAAAGGCCCGCCGCGCAAACTCTGGTTGAGTGCCCAAACCACCGAACAGGGCGTCAACCTGTACATTCGCGACAACGGTCCAGGCTTTTGCATGGAAGCCCTGGGCCGCGCCAGCGAGCCGTTCTACACAACCAAGACGCGCACCCAGGGCCTTGGGTTGGGGCTGGCAATTTGTGACACGTTGATGCGTGCCTTTGGCGGCGAATTGCTGTTTGCCAACCACAAGGAAGGCGGCGCGCTGTTAACCTTGAAATTGCGTGCCGGCTCGCCGGGCGTCAGTCTGCAACCGTCCGAGGACCGCAGTGTATGAGTATCGATAACCAGATTCAGGTGGTGTTGATCGACGACGATCCACACCTGCGTCAGGCCCTGTGCCAGACCCTGGACCTGGCCGGGCTGAACGTCCTGACCCTGGGCGAAGCCACCGGCCTCACTGCGCGCCTGTCGCGGGACTGGCCGGGCGTGGTGGTCAGCGACATCCGCATGCCTGGCATGGACGGCCTGGAGTTGCTCGCCGAACTGCACAGCCAGGACCCGGAACTGCCAGTGCTGTTGATCACCGGCCACGGCGACGTGCCGCTGGCGGTGCAAGCCATGCGGGCCGGCGCCTATGACTTTCTTGAAAAACCCTTCGCCAGCGATGCCCTGCTCGACAGCGTGCGCCGCGCCCTGGCCCTGCGCCGCCTGGTGCTGGACAACCGCAGCCTGCGCCTGGCCCTCAGTGACCGTCAGCAATTGAGCACGCGCCTGGTCGGGCATTCGCCACAAATGCTGCGCCTGCGCGAGCAGATCGGCGCCCTGGCCGCGACCCGCGCCGACGTGCTGATCCTCGGCGAAACCGGCGCCGGCAAAGAGGTGGTGGCGCGCGCGCTGCACGACCTGTCCAGCCGACGCAGCGGACCATTTGTGGCGATCAACGCCGGCGCCCTGGCGGAATCGGTGGTCGAGAGCGAGCTGTTCGGCCATGAGCCGGGGGCATTTACCGGCGCGCAGAAACGCCGTATCGGCAAATTCGAATTCGCCAACGGCGGCACGCTGTTTCTCGATGAAATCGAAAGCATGAGCCTGGACGTGCAGGTCAAGCTGTTGCGCCTGCTGCAGGAGCGCGTGGTGGAACGCCTGGGTGGCAATCAACTGATCCCGCTGGATATCCGCATCATCGCTGCCACCAAGGAAGACCTGCGCCAGGCTGCCGATCAGGGTCGCTTTCGCGCCGACTTGTATTACCGCCTCAATGTCGCACCGCTGCGCATTCCACCGTTGCGCGAGCGCGGCGAGGATGCCTTGATGCTGTTTCAACACTTTGCCGACGAGGCCAGCAGCCGTCACGGCCTGCCGCTTAACGAGCTGCAACCGGGCCAGCGCGCGCTGCTGCTGCGCCATAGCTGGCCCGGCAATGTGCGCGAACTGCAGAATGCGGCAGAACGCTTTGCCCTGGGGCTCGAGCTGGCACTGGACGCCACGGCGGACAACCCTGCCGCTGGCGTCCTGACCTCTACGCCGGGCGGTCTGAGCGAACAAGTCGAGCAGTTCGAAAAAAGCCTGATCGCCGCTGAGCTGACCCGCCCTCACAGTTCGGTGCGCAGCCTCGCCGAAGCCTTGGGCATACCGCGCAAAACCCTGCACGACAAACTGCGCAAGCACGGCCTGAACTTCGCCGACAGCGCCAGCCACAGCGCCGACGACGAATGACCCCGCCCACTCGCCAAGAGGCCGCCATGAGCCGCGACAGCCGTTACCTGGAATCCATCCTGCACCACGACATCCCGCTTACCCGGGAAATGGGCCTCAAGGTGCTCGACTGGCAACACGGCCAATTGCAGTTGCACCTGCCCTTGCAAGCCAATATCAACCACAAGAGCACCATGTTTGGCGGCAGCCTGTATTGCGGCGCCGTGCTGGCGGGCTGGGGCTGGCTGCACCTGCAATTGCGTGAAGAAGGCATAGATGACGGGCATATCGTGATTCAGGAAGGGCAGATCAGCTATCCGCTGCCCGTCACACGGGATGCGACGGTGGTGTGCCGGGCGCCGGATGAGAAGGTGTGGAAGCGTTTTGTGGCGACGTATAACCGTTATGGTCGCGCGCGGCTGACGCTGGAGACGTGGATTGTGAATGAGGGGAGTGAGGAGCGCGCGGTGGCGTTTACTGGCCAGTACGTCTTGCACCGTTAACCGCCACACCCCAAAAAATATGAGAGCTGAATTGCCACGGTACCGACACAATCTCGAATGGCGACACCACCCTCCGTGGCGAGCGGGCTTGCCCCGCGTTGGGCTGCGAAGCAGCCCTAAAACCTGAAACTGCGGTCTATCAGCAGAGCGCGGTGTTCTTATTGGGGCCGCTTCGCAGCCCAACGCGGGGCAAGCCCGCTCGCCATGAAAGGTCGCCTGCTAACTATTTTTCGGTTATCGGAAGTTTTACGTAGATACGCTGCGATAGCGGTCTGACAGTCACAGCGTTGGTGGCTGATCTATTGAAATCGCAGGCAAGCCAATTCCCACATTGAATCTACGCCAGGCTCAAGATCTCGCCAGGGTCAGTAGGCGTTCCCGCCATGCGGCCTTGGCCGGTAGCGCCAAAAAGAACGGGTTCAACAACGATTCACGCGCCGGATAGCTGAACGGCTCACCACTCAACTCCAACACCTCGCCGCCCGCGCCTTCCAATACGCCCTGGGCCGCTGCGGTGTCCCATTGCGACGTCGGCGCCAAACGTGGGTAGCAATCGGCACTGCCTTCGGCCAACAGGCAGAATTTCAGCGAGCTGCCGATATTCGCCAGCTTCAACGCTCCCAGGCCTTCGCTCAAACCGTGCAGCAGGCGCTCCTGCTCAGGGCTGCTGTGGCGACGGCTGGCAACCACGGTGAAGGCTTCACCCGCTGCCGGCGTCTGGCGTACCTGAATCTGCTTGGGTGCTTCGTTCACATCAGAACGCCACGCCCCCAGCCCCGCGCCACCGAAGTAGCAACGGCCACTGGTCGGCATCGATACCACGCCAAACACCACGCGGCCTTGTTCGATCAGGGCGATATTGACGGTGAACTCTTCGCTGCCAGAGATAAATTCCTTGGTGCCATCCAGCGGGTCAACCAGCCACCAGCGCTGCCAGCCCGCACGCACACTCTGGTCGATATCCGCGTCTTCTTCGGACAGCACCGGAATGCTCGGGTCGAGCGCGGTAAGGCCGGCGAGAATCAGATGGTGAGCGGCCAGGTCCGCTGCCGTCACCGGCGAGTCATCCGACTTGGAGGTGACCGCCACGTCGGCGCGCCAATACGGCAGGATCACTTCACCGGCCTGACGGGCCAGCTCAATCACAGGGGCAATAAACGGGTGGCCTAAAAACAGTTCGCTCATGCGATAAACGCTCCACGCTGGGTCAACAGGTCTCGTACCAGATACAGTGCCGCCAGGGCGCGCCCCTCGCTGAACTGCTCATTTTGCGCAAGCTGCGACAGCTCGCGCAGGTTAACCCGATCAACCCGCATCGGCTCAGGCTCATCGCCCTCCAGGCGCTCTTCGTACAGATCGGTGGCCAACACCACCTGGATTTTCTGGCTCATGTAGCCGGGCGACAACGACAACTCGGTAATGTGTTCCAACTGACGCGCGCCATAACCGGCCTCTTCCTTGAGTTCACGGTTGGCCGCCGCCAGTACGTCTTCGCCGGGTTCGATCAACCCCTTGGGCAACGACACCTCATATTCATCGGTGCCGCCGCAGTACTCTTCCACCAGCAACGCATGATCGTCGTCAATCATCGCCACGATCATCACCGCGCCGTAGCCGGCACCGCGGCCTACCAGGCGCTCGTAGGTCCGTTCAACGCCATTGGAAAAGCGCAATTGCACTTCCTCCACGCGGAACAAACGGCTACTGGCGACTATTTCGCGGGCGAGGACGGTGGGTTTCTGGCGCATAAGCGGCTCCTTGGCGTGATCGGGTTACTATACCGTGGCTTTTCCGATTGTCTGTGTCGGATATCTTTACTTACATGAGAACGCCCCATGCCCTCTTTGCCCTGGCACGCCATCGACACCGTCCTGCTGGACATGGACGGCACCTTGCTCGACCTGCATTTCGACAACCATTTCTGGATGGAGCACCTGCCCCAGCGCTACGCCGAGCTGCACGGCGTGAGCCGGGCCATGGCCGATATGGAATTGCAGCCACTGTTCGAGCGTAACGCGGGACAGTTGCAATGGTATTGCCTGGATTTCTGGAGCACGGAGCTGAATATTCCGGTGCGCGAACTCAAGTTGGAAACGGCCCACCTGATTGCCCTGCGCCCGGACGCGGATACCTTTCTGGCGGCGATCAAACAGGCCGGCAAGCGCGTGATTCTGATCACCAACGCGCATCGTGATTCGCTGTCTTTGAAGTTGGAACGCATTGAACTGGCGCCGTATTTCGAGCGGTTGATCAGCTCCCATGACTATGGTTTTCCCAAGGAAGACCCACAATTCTGGGCAGCCCTGCACGCCGACATCCACTTCGACCCGGCCCGCAGCCTGTTTATCGATGACACCTTGCCGATCCTGCGCAGCGCGCGCGATTTTGGCGTGGGGCATCTGCTGGCAGTGAAAGAACCGGACAGCAAGAAGGGGCCAAAGGACACGGCAGAGTTTGCGGCGGTGGGGGATTACCGGGATCTGATCGCCGGGCTCTAATCAAAAGTGGGAGCGGCCTTGTGTGGGCGCCGGGCTTGCCCGCGATATCGGCACCTCGGTTTATCAATGACACCGAGGTGATGCTATCGCAGGCAAGCCAGCTCCCACACAAACCCGCTCCCACCGTTGGGCCCGCGTATTACTCAGGAATGCGCAGTGTCTGCCCTGGGTAAATTTTGTTCACATCTTTGAGCAATGGCTTGTTGGCCTCAAAGATCTTGTTGTACTGGTTGGCGTTGCCGTACACCGCCAGGGAAATCGCGCTCAGCGTGTCGCCCTTTTTCACGACGACGAAACGGGCAGCTGTCACAGCCGGGCCGGTCACGGTGATCTGGTCTTCTACACTGCCAACACCTGCGATGTTGCCTGCAGCCAGGATGATTTTTTCTTTCTCTTCCTGAGTGGCAACTTCACCCTTCACGGTGACCTTGTCGCCATCAACGGTTGCAGTGATATTCGGGTTTCCGAGCCCGACATCGCTGATGTGCTTCTTCAACTCATCACTTGCGTTGGCGTTACCCGGCGTCAACAGGTCAATAAGCTTCTCGCCTGCTTCCTTAACAAAGCTAAAAATACTCATGGTGCGCTCTCCTTGGGTTTTTAAGTTCCAGATGCCCAAGACTAGACCAGTCCTGCTGTCTTGGGTTCCAGGCCGACCAAAGACCCAAACGCGCTAGAATCCCCCGCCATTGGAATAAGCCCGGAGCGAAGATGGACATCAAACAGTTGAAATTCCTCATCGCCCTCGACGAGACGCGCCACTTCGGCCAGGCGGCCGCGCGCTGCCATATCACCCAGCCGACCCTGTCGATGCGCTTGCGTAACCTGGAAGAAGAGCTGGACTTGCCGCTGGTCAATCGCGGCCAGCGCTTTGAAGGCTTTACCGCGCCGGGCGAACGCGTGCTGGCGTGGGCGCGTACGGTGCTGGCGGCCTATGACGGCCTGCAGGCCGAAGCGGCGGCCTGTCGCGGCAATCTGGTCGGCACCTTGCGCCTGGGTGTGGTGCCGTTGTCGAGCTTCGATCCCTTGGCCTTGATGCAGCAATTGCACAAAGAACATCCGAGCCTGCGCTTTGAACTGTCGGCATTGAGCTCCGAGCAAATCCTCGAACAGCTGGCGAGCAACCGTCTGGACCTCGGCGTGTCCTACCTGGAGCGCCTGGATAACGAGCGCTTCGACTCGCTGGCCTTGGGCGAAACCCGCATGGGCCTGCTCTACGACCAACGTTTTTTCAGCTTCGGCGACAAGCCGTTGAGCTGGGAAGCGCTGATCGAACTGCCGCTGGGCATGCTCACCAGCGGCATGCATTTCCGTCAGTCCATTGACCACAACTTCCACAGTCGCGGGCTCCACCCGCAACCGCTGCTGCAAACCGATGCGGTGCATCAGTTGTTACAAGCCGTGCACGGCGGCCTGTGCTGCGCGGTGATGCCATTGGACGGCGGCCTGGATGCACTGACTGAGCACCTGCGCCTGCAACCCATTGAAGACGCTCACACATTGGCTCGCCTGGGGCTGATCATGCGTCGCAGCGCACCGCGTTCGGCGTTGGCGGAAGCCTGTTTCGCGCTGTTTCAAAAATCGCAGCAAGAGCCTTGATCGACGCCATCTATCGATAGATCAGTACTGGCGATTAGACGCGACCCTTTGTCGCGCCTAGTCTAAACACTGATCAATCCGCCGGTGGTACTGCCACATGAACGCCAAGCGCCCAGTCTGCGCGGCCCCCGCCCTCGAAACGCCCGCGCCCGCCTCCAGCCAGAGCTACCAGTTTTGCAACCTCGAACACACAGAAGTCGCCAGCACAGCGTTGGCGGAAGAAGTGGCGTTGGCGATTGCCTATAACGACATCAGTCAGGCGGTCATGTTGGTGACGCCAACGGACCTGGAAGATTTCATCGTCGGCTTCAGCATCGGCAGCGGCATTATCGCCGACGTTAGCGACATATATGATTTGAAACTCAGCGGTTCGGGCTCCGCCCAGTACGCTCAGGTGCAAATTTCCAGCCGTGCCTTCTGGAACCTCAAGCAACAGCGCCGCCAATTGGCAGGCACCAGTGGCTGCGGTTTGTGCGGTGTCGAGGCGGTGGAGCAAGCCCTGCCAGACCTTCAAGTGCTGCCCGGCGCGCCCTTGCCACCCGCCGAATGGCTCGACGGCCTGCGCCAGCGCATCAGCGCGTTCCAGCCGTTGGGCCAGTACAGCGGCGCAGTGCATGCGGCGGTATTTATGAATAATCAGGGCGAATTGCTGATGGGCCGCGAAGACATCGGCCGGCATAACGCCTTGGATAAGCTGATCGGCGCCTTGATCCGCCAAAAGATTCCGACCGACGGCGGCCTGGCGATTGTCACCAGTCGCTGCAGCCTCGAATTAATCCAGAAAGTTCTGCGCGCAGGCATCCAGACCTTGGTCAGCCTGTCGTCGCCTACCGGCCTGGCCTTGCAATGGGCCCGCCGACACAACCTCAATCTCATCCACCTGCCGCAGAAAAGTGCGCCGCGGGTCTACAGCCCTGCGATGGAGAACCAGTCATGAGCCAGCACCACCAAGCCGACCAAACCCCGACTCCGCGCTACAAGCCCTACAAAGGCCCGGCTGGCGGCTGGGGCGCGCTGATCAGCGTGGCGCAGGCCTGGTTGACCAGCGACAACGCGCTGAAAAACCTGCGCATGATGCTCAAGACCAACCAGAACGGCGGTTTCGACTGCCCGGGCTGCGCCTGGGGCGACTCGCCGGAAAGCGGCATGGTCAAGTTCTGCGAAAACGGCGCCAAGGCGGTCAACTGGGAAGCCACCAAACGCCGCGTGGATGCCGCATTTTTTGCCAAGCACAGCGTCACCGCACTGCTGGAGCAAAGCGATTATTGGCTGGAATACCAGGGCCGCCTGACCGAGCCGATGCGCTATGACGCCGAAACTGATCGCTACACGCCGATCAGCTGGGAAGCGGCGTTCGACCTGGTCGGCAAGCACCTCAACGCACTGCCAAGCCCGGACATGGCCGAGTTCTACACCTCGGGCCGCGCCAGCAACGAAGCGGCGTACCTGTATCAGCTGTTCGTACGCGCTTACGGCACCAACAATTTCCCGGACTGCTCGAACATGTGCCACGAAGCCAGCGGCGTGGCCCTGGCGCAAAGCGTGGGGGTTGGCAAAGGCACGGTGACCTTTGACGACTTCGAACACGCCGATGCGATTTTCGTATGGGGCCAGAACCCCGGCACCAACCACCCGCGCATGCTCGAACCGTTGCGTGAGGCAGTTAAACGCGGCGCTCAGGTGGTGTGCATCAACCCGCTGAAAGAGCGCGGCCTGGAACGCTTCCAGCACCCGCAACACCCGCTGGAAATGCTCACCAACGGCGACAAGCCGACCAACACCGCCTACTTCCGCCCGGCACTGGGCGGCGACATGGCCATCCTGCGCGGCATGGCCAAGTTCCTGCTGCTGTGGGAGCGCCAGGCCCAGGCCGAAGGCAAAGAAGCCGTGTTCGATCACGACTTCCTCAACGAGCACACCACCAACGTGCTGGAGTACCTCGGCCAGATCGATGACACCTCGTGGGATGAGATCGTCGAGCAGTCCGGCCTGACCCTGGTGGAGATCGAGCAAGCGGCGCGCATGTACGCCAAAGGCAAGAACGTGATCATGTGCTGGGCGATGGGCATCACCCAGCATCGCCACTCGGTGCCGACCATCCAGGAAATCGCCAACCTGATGCTGCTGCGCGGCAACATCGGCCGCCCAGGCGCCGGCCTGTGCCCGGTGCGCGGCCACAGCAACGTGCAGGGCGACCGCACCATGGGCATCAACGAACGCCCACCCGTGGCATTCCTCGATTCCCTGGAACGGCGCTTCCAGTTCCAGGTGCCGCGCCACAATGGGCATAACGTCGTGGAAGCCATCCACGCGATGCTCGAAGGCCGCTCCAAAGTGTTTATCGGCCTGGGCGGTAACTTCGCCCAAGCCACGCCCGACAGCCCGCGCACCTTTGAAGCGCTGCGCAGCTGCGACCTGACCGTACAGATCAGCACCAAGCTCAACCGCAGCCATTTGATGCACGGTAAAGACGCGCTGATCCTGCCGTGCCTGGGCCGTACCGACATCGATATCCAGGCCGACGGCCCGCAAGCGGTCACGGTGGAAGACTCGTTCAGCATGGTTCACGGCTCCAATGGCCAACTGCAGCCACTGTCGAAGATGATGAAATCCGAGCCTGCGATTCTTGCCGGCATTGCTGCCGCAACCCTGGGCAGCAAACCGGTGGACTGGAACTGGCTGGTCGCCGACTACGGGCGCATCCGCGACCTGATCGCCGACACCATCCCAGGCTTCAAGGACTTCAACGAGCGCATCAAACACCCGGGCGGTTTCTACCTGGGCAACTCCGCCGGCGCACGCCGCTGGAATACGCCCTCGGGCCGCGCCAATTTCCGCCCGAACGTGCTGCCCAAAGACTTGATCCACGAACGCACCCACGCCACGGGCCGGGTGCCGGACCTGATCATGCAGTCGATGCGCTCTCACGATCAGTACAACACCACCATTTACGGCCTGGACGACCGCTACCGTGGCGTGAAAGGTCAGCGTGACGTGTTGTTCGTGAATGAAGCCGACATCATCCGCCTGGGCTTCAAGCCCGGGCAGAAAGCCGACATCGTTTCGCTGTGGGAAGATGGCCGTGAACGCCGAGTGAAGGGCTTTACGTTGCTGGCGTTTGATATTCCGGCGGGGCAGGCAGCCGCTTACTACCCGGAAGTGAACCCGCTGGTGCCGCTGGAGAGCACCGGTGATGGCAGCCATACGCCGACATCGAAGTTTGTGGCGATCCGTCTGGAAGCAGCGAGTGCGACCGGCTTGATCATGGCGCGTTCGGCCTGACCGAAACCCGTTGTGGCGAGCGGGCTTGCCCCGCGTTGGGCTGCGTAGCAGCCCCTGATCCAGGCACTGCGTTCTGACTGAAAGAATGCGGTGACATTATTAGGGGCCGCTTCGCAGCCCAACGCGGGGCAAGCCCGCTCGCCACAACAAGCCGTTCGCCACGACTACGAAAAATCCAACGCACAAAAAAGGCCGCTTTTGCATAAAAGCGGCCGTTCCGAAGTAGTTAAAGACTCGCAAAAACAACTTAAGTTCCCCATACAAAACAGCAACTTAGAGAATTGTATACAACCTGTGCCACTGGTCGGTTTTCGATTGTCAGCATCCCGATACAACCTCAGGATCGCGCCGTCATCCTCTTGAGGTCTCTCTATGAAGTTTTCCTCGATTCTCTTGTTGTCCCTTGGCCTGGTCAGTGGCGCAGCCATGGCCGGTGGCACCACCGAAGCCGGTGTGGGCGGCGCATTGGGCGGGGTTCTAGGTTCGGTTGTTGGCCAGCAGGTCGGCGGTAACACCGGTTCGGCCATCGGCGCGGCGCTGGGCGGCGCGGGCGGCAGTGCAGTCGGCGCTGACAAGCGCAGCCGTGGTGAAGCAGCCATTGGCGGCGCACTCGGCGCGGCAGGCGGCAACGTGGTGGGCCGCAGCATGGGCGGCAACACCGGCAGCCTGATCGGCGCAGCCGCAGGCGGCGGTGCGGGTGGCGCGCTGGGCAACTACATGGGCAACAAGAGCGATGACGACGACCGTCGCTATCGTGGGCGGGATAACCGTCGTTATGACCGTGATGACCATCGTGGCCGTGGCCATGCGTACGGGCATCGCAAGAACAAGCATCACTACCGTCACCGTTAAGCCAACGGTCCAAGGCACACGGAAACTCCTGTGGGAGCCGGGCTTGCCCGCGATAGCGTTGGGTCAGGAAGCACAACTAAACCTGAACCACCGCTATCGCAGGCAAGCCAGCTCCCACATTTGAGCTTCATTGGTCACAATGGCTGCGTCACACCACCAGTCGCTGCAACGCCTCGCGCAATCGCCCCGGAATCGTCACCGGCTGGTTCGACGCGCGGTCCACAAAGACGTGCACAAAGCGCCCCGCCGCACAGGCATCGTCTTCGCCTGACTTGAACACCGCCAACTCATACTGCACCGAGCTGTTACCCAACTTGCCCACGCGCAGGCCAATCTCTATGCGATCGGGAAACGCGATCGACGCAAAGTAATCGCACGCCGAACTCACCACAAACCCCACCACTTCACCGTCGTGAATATCCAACCCACCCTCTTCAATCAGGTAAGTATTCACCGCCGTGTCGAAGAAGCTGTAGTAGGTGACATTGTTCACGTGACCATACACATCGTTATCGTGCCAACGCGTGATGATCGGTTGGAAGTGACGGTAGTCAGCGCGTTGCGGCATCGAATCAGACATGTGCAGCTCTCATGAGTGGATTTACAGGTCGTTCAGATGGGCTTGGGCCCATTCACGCACCTCGGCGTAGGGATACGCCTCCAGCGCAGCGAAGCCCGGAATACCCCGCGCCTTCAACTTGGTAAACAGCGGCACGCTGATACCACCGAGGAATCGTGTCAATCGCTCCGCGCCCGGCAGTTGCCCGGTGTGCTCATGATGCCTGTGGATAAAATCACCGCACAGCGCCATGAAGTTTTTATCCACGAGCGCTGGCAAACTCGGCGGCGGCGGTAAATGCGCCACGTGGCCATGGCATACCGAGCAATGCCCGCAGCGCAGCGGCGCATTTTCATCGCCAAAGTAGTGGGCCAAACGCTGGCCCAGGCATTCTTCGGTGGCAAACAGATCGAGCATGGCATGGATCCGCGCCACCTCCTTCACCTCGTGCTGCTTGAAGCCTGTGTATAACTCTTCGCTCAACGCCTGTGGATCGAACTCGGTGTGCAGCAAGCTGTAAACCTCCGTCATCTGCTTGCTTTCCAGTTCGATCAGACCCTGCTCCTGGAAGTAATCCAGCGCTTTCACCACCCGGCTGCGCTCGGCATTGTGCTGCTGGTACAGCGCGTCGAAATCCACGGTCGCCCAGGTTCTGGCGCGACTGCATACCTGAATAATCGCCGCGACAAACTGCTGTCGCTCGCCGGAGAAACGCGCCAGCAAGGCCTCGGGTTCGATCAGGTACTTGAAGCGGTACTCGGCGTAAAAAGCATAACGCGGCGCAATCACGCCCTTGAGCTCCAACTGCACCAGCAGCGTTTTCAGTGGCAGCTCGCGGATGTTGCTGTGGTCCGACAGCGACCTCAACAAAAACTCCCACTGCCCCTCGCCGCGCGCCGCCTGCAACTCCTCCAGCACACGGAGAATGCCCGCCTGTTCCGGCGTGTCGCCGTACACAAAGTTTTCCAGCACATTGAGGCTGTCGCGGTTGGCCAGCACCAGGCAATCGGACGGCTGCCCGTCCCGCCCTGCACGGCCGATTTCCTGGCTGTAGTTCTCAATGGATTTAGGCAGGTCGAAGTGCACCACATTGCGGATGTCACTTTTATCGATGCCCATGCCGAATGCGATGGTGGCGACGATGCAATTGGAGCGCCCACCCATGAAACGCTGCTGGATACCCTCGCGTTTGTCGTGGGGCAAACCGGCGTGATAAGCCTCGGCCTGAATGCCGTTGCGGTTCAAATGTTCGGCGATCTGCTCAGCAGTTTTCTGCAAGGTGACGTAGACGATACTTGGCTGATTGGCCCGCTCGCTCATCCATTCGACCAGGCGCCGACGTTTGTCATGCCCGCTCACCGGCTCTACCAGCAGGTTGAGATTGGGCCGGTAGAAGCCTGTGGTGATGACATCGTCCGGCGCAATGGCGAACTTCGCCTGCATGTCGGCAATCACCTTGGGCGTGGCTGTAGCCGTCAGCAATAGCGCTTGTGGGATATTGAACTGACGCTGGTAGTCCGGCAGCTTTAAATAGTCCGGACGGAAGTTGTGGCCCCACTCGGAAATACAGTGCGCCTCGTCCACCACCAGCAACGAAATCTGCACGCTTTGCAGAAAGTTACGGAAGCGCTCGTTCTTCAAGCGCTCCACGGAGATCATCAGAATTTTCAGCTCACCCGAACGCGCGCGGGACATCACATCATTGGCGTCCTCGCGGCTCTGCGCCGAATCAATACTGCCGGCGCAAATGCCATGGCGTTGCAGGAAACCCAGCTGGTCCTGCATCAACGCCAGCAGGGGCGACACCACCAGCGTCAGGTGCGGCAATAGCACCGCCGACAGCTGATAACACAACGACTTGCCCGAACCGGTGGGGAAAATAGCAGCGGCCGAACGGCCGGCCAGTACGGCGCTGACCGCCTCTTCCTGGCCCGAACGAAACTGTGGATAACCAAAGACCTGTTGGAGGGTGTTGTGCATAAGCTGTCACTCCATTGACCGCTGAAACGAGCCCAAAACATAGACCAGCGCGCTCAGCGAATCGAGAAAGGTCACAAGGAAAAAAGAGACAGGATGATACACAGCCTGGAGGATGGCCTTGGGCCGAAGTGCGAGGTTTTACCCAACAGCTCGCTCCTCGTGCTGCGCGTAGGGACGATCCAGTTTGATGTGGTTTTATCCCGCCTACCCTTTGACGCATTGCGCTACAATCAACCCTTGCGACCCAGGAGTACGCTGCAATGAGCGAACCGACGTTTGAGCAAAAACAGGATCATTACCACAAGATCCGTCGTTCCAATTACTTGGCAAGCCTGCGCCTGGAAGGGTTCGACACCCAACCGGCCGATGTCGACAAACCCCTGCCGACCCGCGAAGCCGTCCTCGCCAAGTACCGCAAAACTCCGCACTGATGCTCGACAAATACGGGGTGGGCCAGGATCCGTACTGCTACCCCGATAGCGGTGTCCTGCGCAACCGCCTCGATTTGCGCGATGAAATACTCCTGCATCAAGCCGAGCGCGAACTATCCGAAATTGCTGTAGGCAGCCTCCCACTCTATCCTCCGCCTTACGGCCTCGAACGACTGCAACACATCCACCGCACCCTGTTCGGCGATATCTACGACTGGGCCGGGGAGCTGCGCAGCGTCAACATCCAGAAAGGCGATACCCTGTTCTGCACGCCGGAACGCATTCCGCCGGAAGCGGCGAAAATCATTCGGCATATGGAACAAGGCAATTGGTATGTAGGCGCGACCCAGGCTGAACTGGTGCCGCTGATTGCCGAGGCTTATGGCGACCTCAACGTCATCCACCCCTTTCGTGAAGGCAATGGCCGCGCGCAGCGGATTTTGTTCGAACAGATCATTGTGAATGCCGGTTTTTCAGTGAATTGGTGGCTGGTGAAACAAGCGGCGTGGATACCGGCGAACATTGATGCGGTGGCGTGTGATTATCGGGGGCTTGAGGCGATTTTTGAGCGGTGTATCAGCGTACCTCGCTAAACAGCCTCTTGCCTGTATTGCACCATCCCACCCCACCCACCTATAGTTCGCCCCTCGCTGCACAATCAGCGATCGGGTTTGGTCACCCGATACAGAGTTCACATACGCACCTTCAGATGTCGTAGGCACTCCTGTGCCCACACGCTTCATGGCGGCTGTGTTTGGGACGCCTTCGGGCGTGCCGGGTGAATCTCTGCCGGTTGACCAACCTGGACACAGTCCGCCACCCATCGCTTGGTCACGATGATGGCGGTCCTCTAACTACACAGAGATTCAAATAAATGAACGCTATAAATCCGTCCGAAAATCGCTATCGCCTTCTGCGCACCAATTTCACCAACACCCACCCTCTCGTCATCGACACTGAAGCCACCGCCGAAGACATCCAGTCCGCCGCACACCAGCGCATCCGCGCTGCCACCGACTTACTGGAAACCTTCACCTGCCTTACCTACGAACACGCCGACCTCAAAGACATCTCCCACATCATCAATGCTCTTTACCTGCTGATGCAGGATGGCTGTGATCTGCTGGAAGCATCGCAACATGTGCAACTGCAACCGACGGTCGATGAGCAACCACACCCAAGCCAGCCACTGAGCTAAACCCTGTAGGAGCTGGCTTGTCGAATCGTGGCACCGCGGCGATAGCGGTAAATCAGGCTATATTTCAGCGCCTGCCCCCCCATAGCGGCCAAGCCCAGCTCCCACATTTGATAGATGTAGCTGAAAAAAACACTGTCAAACCGTAAATGCCGGAAACCTCTGTGAGAAACAGGCAAACACCGCGTAGCCCTATTCCCAAACTACTTAAAACACCTGCTAACCCCTCTACATAACGCCCCTTCCCATGACCGAAACTAGCGCCTTCTCAACTGTCCAGGCGAAAACCCGTGAACATCGAAAGGACTCAACACATCAGCCACTATGGCGTCACCTTCATAGTGATTCGCTTCACTGTTGTGCCTGAAAGTCGGCATGCCTTGGCTAACCTGTGCCTGCTTGAAGCAAAAACAGCTGCGCGACAAGTGCGCGATCAGATACGCAGCTTGTATGAGAAAATGTTGGCCCGAGATTTACCCTGCGAGATAGCAGTCGCGATTTCCCAGCCGCTGAGACGGAGCCAGGCCGACCGGTTAAACGATCAAAACGTGTTCATCAAACAAATAATTTCCGGTGCGATTAAAGCCCCGGGGATAGCTATATCAACGGTAACGGCTGGCTTAGTTGGCGATACGATTTCCGGAAAGCTTCGCAGGTATCACGCAGGTGACATCATCATCGGATTGGACGCAAATGTGAGAGGAGGAATCGGGCCTCAGCGGTCAACACTCTCAATGCATGTCTACTCAGACGAGTCTTGATCACATGGACCTTTACCTTCAATCCGCGATTTTTCTCCTTATCTATATGGTGGTGCATTACCAGATCACCGACCCCACGCTTAGAAAGCGCTTCGCCATCACCTGTCTCACCACAGGTCTCACTTTGACGTTCCTGCTACCCTACATAGCGGTGATCCTCAGAATGCCATTCCTACCGGTCTTCATATTCTTGTTAGGGTTGCTACTCTTCATCACCCGAAACAAATTCCGCCGACAACGCAACCATCCCCCTCACCCACTTCTGCGTGCTCCCACCATGAACCTCGCCCCCAACTTCCCCGAAGACCCCGTCATGCAGCAGCTCCTGCAATTGCTGCACGAAGAAATCGGCCTGCCGAAGCACAAGACCCTTCGCCTTGAAACCTCGCTCAACTTCGACCTTGGCTGCGACCGCGCCGAGGCCAAGCAATTCATGGAAGCGCTGGAGCAGGATTTTGCAGTCGATCTGGGCGACTACGATGCCTACCGTTACTTCCAACCGCCGGTGTTCGATGTGTTCCTCAAACGCCGCGCCAAAGGCCGAGGCGATAAAGTGCCGCTGACCATTGGCATGCTCTACCTGGCCATCAAGACCCATAGCTGGGACACCCAGACTCTGGAAAACCTCAGTTGATCTGAACAACACTGAGGCTCACATGTGGGAGCGGGCTTGCTCGCGAAGGCGGTGTGTCAGGCAGAGTATTTCTCACTGATCCACCGCATTCGCGAGCAAGCCCGCTCCCACATTGGCGATGCGCTAACCTGGCAAATTGCCTACATACCAAGGACCGTACATGGACGTATTAATGGGCCTGCTGGCCGCCCTGCTCTGGGGTGGCACGGACTTTCTTGTGGGTCTCAACGCCCGGGCGGTCGGCGTTAAACGCGCGGTGTACTTCGGCCAAGCCCTCGGTTTCCTGATCATGACCTTGCTGCTGGTCATCTTCCCGGCCTACCTGTTCAAATCCCTGAATGCCCCGTTGAGCGTCTGGCTCCTGGGCATCGCGGCCGCGCTGCTCACCGTCTCGGGCGCCCTCGCGCTGTCCAAGGCTTTCGCCTTGGGCAAAGCGGCCATCGTCGCGCCGCTGGTGACGTCGTACGGCGTGGTCACGACGCTGCTGTCCTGGGCCAGCGGCGAACACATCAGCCTGGTCCAACTGGGCTGCATCGGCGTGTGCGTGGTGGGCGTGATCCTGTCCAGCATCCACAAGGACAACGGCGTCCCGCACAACCACCCACGCCTGTCCATTGCCTACGCCATGCTCGCCGCCTTGCTGTACGGCAGCAGCTTCTGGCTGCAAGGTCGCTACACGCTGCCGGCACTGGGACCGATCACCATGTTGTGGCTGGGTTACCTGGTAGGCCTGTGCGTGTTGGTGGTGATGGTGCTGAAGATCAAAGATGGCCTGAAGATTCCACCGCTGAAAAACTGCGCGACATTGACCGGTGCGAGCTTGATGAACCTCGGGGGTTTCTCGGCATTTTCGTGGGGGGCGATGGCGGGGTCGGGTGGGATTGCGGCGGTGCTGGGATTTGTGTTTTTCAAGGAACGGTTGTCGGCGGTGCAAGTGTTGGGCGTTGCATTAGTGCTGGCCGGCGCAGTGGTTTTGCACATCGCCAACTAACCTTTCGCGCATAAAAAAGCCGCCCACTAGGGGCGGCTTTTTAACAGCTTGAACCTTACAACTTCGGCCCGGCCGCCTTGATCGCATCGCTCACTTCAAACTTCTTGAAGTTCTCGATGAACAGACCCGCCAGCGCTTTCGCCGCTTCGTCGTAGGCAGCCTTGTCAGCCCAGGTGTTACGTGGGTTCAACAGGCCAGTCTCAACGCCCGGTACGGCCAATGGCACGTCAAGGTTGATGGTGTCCAGGTGTTCGGTCTCAGCGCCGATCAACGCGCCGCTCTGGATCGCTGCGATCACGCCGCGAGTGGTCGGGATGTTGAAGCGTTTGCCGACGCCGTAGCCGCCGCCGGTCCAGCCGGTGTTGACCAGATAGACCTTGGAGCCAAAGCCGCGCACGCGCTTGATCAGCAGCTCTGCGTATTCGCCGGCCGGGCGCGGGAAGAACGGCGCGCCGAAGCAGGTGGAGAAGGTCGACTTGATGCCGCTGCCCGAACCCATTTCGGTCGAGCCCACCAGCGCGGTGTAGCCGGACAGGAAGTGGTAGGCCGCTTGTTCTTCGCTGAGGATCGACACGGGCGGCAGTACGCCGGTCAGGTCGCAGGTCAGGAAGATCACCGCGTTTGGCTCACCGCCCAGGTTCTTCTCGGAACGCTTGGCAACGTGCTCCAGTGGGTAGGCGGCACGGCTGTTCTGGGTCAGGCTGACGTTGGTGTAGTCGGCGTGCTTGGCATCGTCGATCACCACGTTTTCGAGCACGGTGCCGTGCTTGATGGCTTTCCAGATAACCGGCTCGTTCTTCTCGGAGAGGTCGATGCACTTGGCATAGCAACCGCCTTCGATGTTGAACACCACGCCTTCGCCCCAGCCATGTTCGTCGTCACCGATCAGGTAACGGCTTTCGTCGGCGGACAGGGTGGTTTTACCGGTGCCCGACAGACCGAAGAACAGGGTCACGTCGCCTTCTTCGCCGATGTTGGCGGCGCAGTGCATAGGCAGCACGTCAGCAGCCGGCAGCAGGAAGTTCTGCACCGAGAACATGGCTTTTTTCATTTCACCAGCGTAACGCATGCCGGCGATCAGGACTTTTTTCTGGGCGAAGTTGAGGATCACGCAACCGTCGGAGTTAGTACCGTCACGCTCTGGCACACATTCGAAATTGGCCACGTTAAGCACTTGCCACTCATCACGGCCGGCAGGGTTGTACTGAGCCGGGTTGATGAACAGGCAACGACCGAACAGGTTCTGCCAGGCAGTCTGGGTGGTCATTTTCACGGGCAGGTAGTGGTCTTCTGCAGCCCCTACGTGAACGTGGGAAACGAAATGCTCTTGCGCGTTGTTGAACGCCTCGACGCGAGCCCACAGCGCATCGAACTTGTCGGCTGGGAACTTGCGGTTGATCGGGCCCCAGGCGATGGCGTCCTGGGTGGTAGGCTCTTCAACGATGAAGCGGTCGACCGGAGAACGGCCGGTACGGTGACCGGTTTCTACGACCAGCGCGCCGGTATCGGCAAGCACGCCTTCACCGCGCTGCAGGGCTTCTTTGACCAGATCGTCAACACTCAGATCGGTGTATACGGCGTTATTGGCTTGCGTCATGAGGTTCCCCGTCGGCCTATGGCCGAGTGCTCCAAACGTTTTGTAGTAGAAAGTTGCGCACTACTACCGCGAAAAAAGTGGGCCGGATTATGCCAGAAAAGCCCAAAAAGAGTAGGGCCCTCCCGTCAGAACTGCGCTAATCCGGCATTTGTCAGGTGATTTACCTGTGCTTAAACGTTTTAGTGGCGGGTGTCGGAAGGGGTGTCGATGCCTGCGCCGGCGAATAATTGGGCTACATCGGCGGCATCGAACAGGTAACGCTGATTGCAGAACTGGCAGTCGATCTCGATATTGCCACCGTGTTCCACCACCAGATTCTGCGCATCTTCCAGGCCCAGGCTGACTAAGGCATTCGCCGAACGCTCGCGCGAGCAGCTGCAACGGAAGCGCAGGCCCTGTTGGTCGAACAGGCGCACAGCCTCTTCGTGGTACAGGCGATGCAGAATGGTTTCGTTGTCCAGGCCCAGCAGCTCTTCAGCGGTCAGAGTGCCAGCCAGGGCGGTCAGCTTGCGCCAGCTGTCGGTGCGCTCATCGTCGTCCTTGATGCGGTCGGCCGGCAGTTGTTGCAGCAGCAGGCCACGGGCGCGCTTGCCGTCGGCATTCAGCCAGAACTTGGTACCCACCTGCTGAGACATCACGAAATAGTTGGTGAAGCAGTCCGACAGGGTTTCGCCGTCGAGATCGACGATGCCCTGGTAGCGCTGGCCTTCCGTCGGGTCGACGGTGATTGCCAGTACGCCGTTGGCCATCAGGTCAGACAGCGTGGCGTCCGGCGCGATCAGGTCGGCGTCGTAACGGGCCAGGCCACGAATTTCGCGCTCGCTGGAGCACTCGATCATCAGCATCGGCACCGGGCCTTCGGAACGCGCCTGCAAAATCAGCAAACCGTCGAACTTCATGGTGCCCACCAGTAGCGATGCCGCCGCCATCAACTCACCAAGCAGCTGCGCAACCGGCTCCGGATAGGGATGCTTGGCGAGGACTTCGGCATAGCTGCGCTCCAGCGAGACCAGTTCGCCGCGGGCGTCGTTCTCGTCGAAGATGAAGCGTTGGGTGAAGTCGGTATCCGGTAGATCAGTCATAGGTCTGGGTATCTGAATTGATGACAAAATGATTACAAGGTTTATAAAATTAAACGCTTTAGCACCATCTTGGTGCGGCTTTCTCCTGGAAACGGAGAGCTAAATAGAGCGAAGAGGAACAGTTTATGAACAATCCGGGTTTGTTCCAAGCCAAGTGGAACCTCCGGCGATGGGCACTGTGCAATCTACTCGCTATCGGACTGCTGTGTTTTTGGCTGTGGCCCACGGGCCAGATGCTGTGTGTAATTTTCGACGAATGGCTGTTTCACCTGCTCAATGACCCGCTGGCGAGTCATTCGAGCTGGCTGCATGTGTGGGCCGTGACCAGTCTGCGACCATTTGACGCGGTGGTCGGCGTGATTTTGCTGACGTTGCTGATTCGCGGAGATTGGGTGTTCAAGGCGATTGAAGTGCGCCAGGCATTTTTCGGCTTTTTCGGGATTCTGCTGCTGTTGCTGTTCATCCGCATGCTGTTTTCCAAACTCGCGGCGCAGATGGGCTGGCAGCACAGCAGCCCGTCGATGGTGATCAGCGGGGCGATTCATATGAGTGACTACTTCCCTGGTCTGGAAAAAACCTGGGAGTTGAAGGACCGTTCGAGCCAGAGCTTCCCCGGCGATCACGCGTCGGTATTGCTGATCTGGGGCATGTTCATGACGGTGTTTGCCAAGCGCATCGGCCAGGTGCTGGTGATTTGGGGCTTGGCGCTGTTGTTCATGATGCCGCGACTGGTGGCCGGCGCGCACTGGGGGCAAGACGATTATATCGGCGGGGTATTGCTGGCCCTGTTGGCGCTGGGATGGGGGTATTACACGCCGTTTGCGGCGAAGGTGTCGAATGGGTTGCTGCGACTGACGGCGCCGATCTTCGGTTTGCTCGGTAAGCTGCCGGTGATCGGGCGATTGAGCGTCATACGCACTGCCGCCTGACGAAGCAGATTCATGTAGGAGCTGGCTTGCCTGGGATAGCGGTGGGTCAGTGACGGAAAGACTGGCTGGCCTGACGCTATCGCAGGCAAGCCAGCTCCCACATTTGATCTCCATTGACCTGGAGATGTGCGCTGTCAATCATCATTACCACTGCCGCGAAACTTGAACAAATCGCGACGCTGCTTCTTGCTCGGCTTGCCATCGGTCGTCATACCGGTAGCCCCGGCCTTGCGCATGGCGGCCGCATTTTCGCGTTTGGCGATACTGGCCTCGGTTTCGGTGTACAACGCCTGCGCTTCGGGCGCGCCGCGGCGCACAACGGACAAGGCTTGCACCACGACGGTTTTCTCATCAAACCCTGCCCGAATCTGCAGCTCATCACCGACGCGCGGCTCCTTGCCCGGCTTGCAGCGTTCACCGCGATGGTGCACTTTGCCGCTTTCGATAGCGGCTTTGGCCAGGGCACGGGTTTTAAAGAAGCGCGCTGCCCACAGCCACTTGTCCAAACGGACTTTTTCTTCCTCTTCCTGCTTTTGAGCCACTTGAATTCCTCGCTCTGAAAAATGTCGCAACTTTACCGTTGAAGCCCTTCGACGCATAAACCCCAACGCTCACCTAAGATACGCCAGGCACCACCCTGTTTTTGCGAGGATACGCCGTGACCGACTTCCCCATTTCACTCACCTCGCCAAACCAGCGTTGCGTGGGTTGCCAGCAAAGCGAACCCCTGGGTTTCGATTTCGCGTTCGCCTATCAGCCTATCGTAGATCTTCGAGACCATTCGATCTTCGCCCACGAAGCGTTGGTGCGAGGCCCGCAAGGCGAAGGCGCGCTGTCGGTGCTGGGCCAGGTCAACGCAAGCAACCGTTACCGCTTTGACCAGCGGTGTCGTACCCAAGCGATTGCCGGGGCCGCTGCCTTGGGTATGCAAACCCATCTTTCGATCAATTTCATGCCCAATGCCGTGTACCGGCCCGAGCTGTGTATTCGCAGCACCCTGGAGGCGGCCCGCGCGCACAACTTTCCGCTGAACCAGCTGATTTTTGAAACGCTGGAAAGCGAGCACGTAGATAACTATCGCCATTTGACCAATATTCTGCGTGAATACCGCGAATTCGGCTTCAAGACCGCCATCGACGATTTCGGTGCGGGCTATTCGGGGCTGAACCTGCTGGCCGATTTCCAACCTGACCTGATCAAACTCGACATGGCGCTGATTCGCGATGTCGACAAGGATCGTGTCCGTCAGGTAATCGTCCAGGGGATTGTCACAATCTGTGAGCAGTTGGGCGTTACTGTCATTGCCGAAGGCATCGAAAGTGCCGGCGAGCGCGACTTCCTGTCCGACTGCGGAATATTTCTGATGCAGGGTTACTGGTTCGCCAAGCCTGCATTCAAAGCCCTGGCCGAGGTTTCACCACAGGCCTGGGCGAACTGATCGGTTACCCATATTGAAGACATTTGACCATTTGACCGTTGTGGGTCTGCGTGAGTGGGTGGCACTTCCCGACTTGGGAGTGGCTGGCCTGCGCGCAAAGATCGACACCGGTGCCAGTACCTCGAGCCTGCACGCCACCGATATCGAGCCATTTGAGCGCGACGGTGAGAAGTGGGTGCGCTTTACCGCGCACCTGGGCAGCGTGGTGCAACTGCGTCACCGCCGCTGCGAGGCGCCGGTGGTGACAATGAAAACCATCAAGAGCTCTAACGGCCATGCGCAGGTGCGCTATGTGATCAGCACCACCCTCGCGCTGGGTGATCGGGTGTGGCGAGTGGAGTTCACTCTCGCCTGTCGCAAGGCCATGCGTTACCGCCTGTTGCTGGGTTCCAAGGCGCTGATTGACGGCCACTTGGTGGTCAGTCCAGGCGTCAAGTACGTTCAAGACAAGCCGGTGTTCCCGGTCTCTACTATTTCTGCCCCAGGTGCTGCATGAAGATTGCTGTGCTGTCGCGAAACCCGCGTCTGTATTCCACCCGCCGCCTGGTTGAGGCCGGCACCGAACGTGGCCACGAAATGGTGGTGATCGACACGTTGCGTGCCTATATGAACATTGCCAGCCACAAGCCGCAGATCCATTACCGGGGCAAACCGCTGGAAGGCTTTGATGCGGTGATCCCGCGCATCGGTGCCTCGGTGACGTTTTATGGCTGCGCGGTGTTGCGCCAGTTTGAAATGATGGGCGTATTCCCCCTCAATGAATCGGTAGCCATTGCCCGCTCGCGCGACAAACTGCGCTCATTGCAATTGCTCTCGCGGCGCGGTATCGGCCTGCCGGTGACCGGCTTTGCCCACTCCCCCGATGACATTCCCGACCTGATCGACATGGTCAACGGCGCGCCGCTGGTGATCAAAGTACTGGAAGGCACCCAAGGCATCGGCGTGGTGCTGTGCGAAACCGCGACTGCTGCCGAATCGGTGATCGAGGCATTCATGGGCCTCAAGCAGAACATCATGGTGCAGGAATACATCAAGGAAGCCGGCGGTGCGGACATCCGCTGCTTCGTGGTGGGTGACAAGGTAATTGCGGCAATGAAACGTCAGGCCAAGCCGGGGGAATTCCGCTCCAACCTGCACCGTGGCGGCAGCGCCAGCCTGATCAAGATCACACCGGAAGAACGCATGACCGCGCTGCGGGCGGCCAAAGTGATGGGGCTGGCGGTAGCGGGCGTGGATATCCTGCGCTCCAACCACGGGCCACTGGTGATGGAAGTGAACTCATCGCCGGGCTTGGAAGGCATTGAAACCACCACCGGCAAGGATGTGGCGGGCATCATCATTCAGCATCTGGAAAAGAATGGTGGGCCAAATATGACGCGCACCAAGGGCAAGGGCTGATACGCGGCAAGCGTTGCCACCCTGCAACACCAATGTGGGAGCGGGCTTGCTCGCGAAGGCGGGGTGTCAGTCGATGTATCTATTGACTGGTCCACCGCATTCGCGGGCAAGCCCGCTCCCACATTTTTGATCTTTGTTGTTTGTTAGACAGCGTCCCTGGGCAGCATCAGCCCCAACGGCAAACGCACCCGTGCTTCCAGGCCACCGTCCGGCCGGTTGCGCAGTTCAACATTGCCGCCATGCATTGAAGCAATCCGCCGCACAATCGCCAGCCCCAAGCCCGTGCCCTTGCCGCCCCGGGCACGGTCACCACGGGTGAACGGGTTGAAGATGCCTTCCAGTTCCGCCGGGTCGATCCCCGTACCGCGGTCCATCACACTCAACACCACATAAGGCGCAGTACTGTCGCCGGACACATACGCCGCCACTTCCACATCGGAACCGGCATGGTGCAAGGCGTTGCCAATGAGGTTGTTGAGCAGGCGTTTCATCGACACCCGCCGCAAGGCAAACGGCTGAATCGGCTCCAGGCGCATGCGCACCTGTTCGCCGTTCTGGTTGTAGGGCGCCACCACCTCGCGCACCAGGTCCGTCAGGTCGACTTCCTCGACCACTTCGTCGCGGCCATCACGGATAAACGCCAGGAACTGATCGAGAATCGCGTCCATGTCTTCGATGTCACGCACCATGTCATCCGTGAGGTCGTTATGGTTGCCCATCAACTCCAGGGACAATCGCAACCGTGTCAACGGTGTGCGCAGGTCGTGGGACACGCCCGCCAGCATCAACTCGCGTTCGCGCCCGGCCTGTTCAACGTCTTCCGCCATCTGGTTGAAGGCGCCATACACTTCGGTCATCTCACTGGGCGTATCGCTGACCGGCAGGCGCACACTGCGCCCCTGCCCCAGTTGGCGCGCGGCAAAGACCAGGCGTTTGAGTGGCTGGTTGAGCTGGCGCACGAAAATCCAGGCGGACGCCGTTGAAAGCAAGCCAATCGCCAGGAACCAGCCCAGCACGTTCCAGATCTTCTGTCCCCGCAACGGGTGCGGGTAAAGCGGCACTTTGATCCACGCGTCGCCCAGGCTCGGCGCCCTCACCCACAGCGCAGGCGAAACATGCATGCGCAATCGCACCTCGGTGTCGTCCCCCAGCTCAGCCTGCATCTGGCGCTGATAAATCTCGCTGTAGGGCCAATGCTGCTCGCCTTCAGGTACACCGGCGCCGTCGACTCTAATCAGCGTCGATGCCTTGGCCACCTTTTCACGGTTTTCGGGATCGACGGCCCAATAGGCACGAAGCGTCAGGGCGACGCCGTGGCTGTACTGCCGATCCACCAGCACGTCTTCGTTCATCAACAGATAAACCAGCGTCAGTGCCTTGGAAAACAGAACGACGATCAGCACCAGCCAAAGGGTGCGTGAAAAGAAACTTTGCGGGAACCACAACGGGGTTTTCATAGGAAACGGCTGGACACCTTGCAGAAACGAGCGGCGCTCGCAGAATTGCAGACGCCGGGCATCCCGTTGACTCTCATGGAGTCAAACGCCGGATGCCCGCGCCTGCAAATCATCGGTCACTTGGTTGCGGTGCCATCCGGCACGAACACATAACCCACACCCCACACCGTCTGGATATAGCGCGGCTTGGACGGGTCCGGCTCGATCATGCGGCGCAGACGGGAAATCTGCACGTCGATGGAGCGCTCCAGAGCATCCCACTCCCGGCCACGGGCCAGGTTCATCAGTTTGTCGCGCGTCAGCGGCTGGCGCGCGTTCATCACCAGGGCCTTTAGTACGGCGAACTCACCGGTAGTCAGCATGTGCACTTCTTCGCCACGCTTGAGCTCACGGGTGGCCAGCGACAGTTCATAGTCGCCAAAGGTGACGCTTTCGTCTTCGCTGCCTGGCGCGCCGGGTACCGGGGCTGCCTGACGGCGCAACACGGCTTTGACCCGGGCCATCAGCTCGTCCGGGTTGAACGGCTTGGCCAGGTAATCATCAGCGCCCAGCTCAAGGCCCTTGATGCGGCTCAGCTCATCGCCCTTGGCGGTAAGCATGATGATGGGAATCTGGTTGTTCGCACCGCGCAGGCGCTTGCAGGCGGTGAGGCCGTCTTCGCCGGGCAGCATCAGGTCGAGTACGACCAGATTGAACACTTCGCGCCCCAGCAGGCGGTCCATCTGCTCGGTGTTCGGCACCGCGCGGGCACGGTAGCCCTTGGAGTTGAAAAAACGCTCCAGCAGGCTGCTCAGCCCCGGATCGTCATCAACGATGAGAATTTTTTCGCCTTCAGCAGTTTGTGCAGTGCTGCTCATTAGATGCTCCTCTTATCTCGGCGCGCATTATGGCGTAGCTGCCGTTATACGCACCGTGTGCATTGTTAGCAGATTTTTCCTCTACCGCCAGCGAACGCGCGCCCTGCAACCTTCGGCGCAATCCCCCCCAGCTGCAGAACGCTGGTTATAATGCGCCGCCTTTGCGCTGAGCAATGTCAGACTTTACTGCTTGCTGCCTCGCTATTTTTTACCGCGACGGGCAGCAATTTTCCGATTTCGAGGGTCAACAGGCTGCCTTTTGACCCAGGTAGCGGCGCCAGTCGGGCCGCTCAACCAGCCTTGCAACGCCTTGTTTTCCGGGCCTGCGAGCTGCTTTCAGAATTTCAGGTGGTTTTATGGACAGCATCAACAGCCGCATCGCCGAGGAACTCGGCGTACGCCCACAACAGGTCGAAGCGGCCGTCGCTCTACTGGATGAAGGCTCCACGGTGCCCTTCATCGCCCGTTACCGTAAAGAAGTGACCGGCAGCCTCGACGACATCCAGCTGCGGCACCTGGAAGAGCGCTTGCGCTACCTGCGAGAACTCGACGAACGGCGCATCAGCATCCTCGCCAGCATCGAGGAACAAGGCAAGCTGACCCCGCAACTGGAACGCGACATCAAACTCGCCGACACCAAGACCCGCCTCGAAGACCTTTACCTGCCGTACAAACAGAAGCGCCGCACCAAGGGCCAGATCGCCCTGGAAGCCGGCCTGGGTGACCTGGCGGACGGCCTGTTCAACGACCCGTCGCTGACCCCGGAAACCGAAGCCGCGCGCTTCATCAACGCCGAAAAAGGCGTCGCCGACGTCAAGGCGGCCCTCGAAGGCGCCAAGTACATCCTCATGGAGCGTTTTGCCGAAGACGCCAACTTGCTGGAAAAACTGCGTAACTACCTGAAACAGGAAGCCACCCTCAGCGCTCGCGTCATCGCCGGCAAAGAAGAGGAAGGCGCCAAGTTCCGCGACTATTTCGAGCACGACGAACCGCTCAAGAGCATGCCGTCGCACCGCGCACTGGCCATTTTCCGCGGCCGCAACGAAGGTATTCTCAGCTCCGCGCTGAAGGTCGGCGACGAGCTGCCGGGCACCATGCACCCGTGCGAAGGCATGATCGGTCAACAATTCGGCATCCAGAATCAGAACCGTCCGGCGGACAAGTGGCTCGGTGAAGTCGTGCGCTGGACCTGGAAGGTCAAGCTTTACACCCACTTGGAAACCGACCTGCTCGGCGAGCTGCGCGACGGCGCCGAAACCGAAGCGATCAATGTTTTCGCCCACAACCTGCACGACCTGCTGCTGGCAGCGCCGGCCGGCCCGCGCGCGACTCTGGGCCTCGATCCGGGCCTGCGCACCGGCTGCAAAGTGGCCGTGGTCGACGCCACAGGCAAGCTGCTGGACCACGCCACCGTGTATCCGCACGTGCCGCACAACAAGTGGGACCAGACCCTCGCTATCCTCGCCGCGCTGTGCGCCAAGCACGCCGTGGACCTGATCGCCATCGGCAACGGCACCGCCAGCCGTGAAACCGACAAGCTGGCCGCCGAGCTGATCAAAAAATACCCAGCCATGAAAATGACCAAAGTCATGGTCTCCGAGGCCGGCGCGTCGGTGTACTCGGCGTCGGAACTGGCCTCCAAGGAATTCCCGGACCTCGACGTATCGATCCGTGGCGCCGTCTCCATTGCTCGCCGCCTGCAAGACCCGCTGGCCGAGCTGGTGAAGATCGACCCTAAATCCATCGGTGTGGGCCAGTACCAGCACGACGTGTCGCAGCTGAAACTGGCACGCGGTCTGGATGCGGTGGTGGAAGACTGCGTGAACAAGGTCGGCGTGGATGTGAACACTGCCTCTGTCGCTCTGCTGGCCCGTATTTCCGGCCTCAACTCCACGCTGGCGCAGAACATCGTCACCCACCGCGACGAAAACGGCGCGTTCAAAACCCGCGCTGCGCTGAAAAAAGTCGCACGCCTGGGCGAAAAAACCTTTGAACAGGCCGCCGGCTTCCTACGCGTAATGAACGGCGACAACCCGCTGGACGCTTCGGCGGTTCACCCGGAAGCCTACCCGCTGGTACAGCGCATTGCTGCCGAGACCGACCGCGACATCCGCTCGCTGATCGGCGACGCCGCGTTCCTCAAGCGCCTGGACCCAAAAAAGTACACCGACGAAACCTTCGGCGTGCCGACCATCACCGACATCTTGCAAGAGCTGGAAAAACCTGGCCGTGACCCGCGTCCCGAGTTCAAGACCGCCGAGTTCCAGGACGGCGTCGAAGACCTCAAGGACTTGCAATTGGGCATGATCCTCGAAGGCGTGGTCACCAACGTGACCAACTTCGGCGCGTTTGTGGACATCGGCGTGCATCAGGACGGTTTGGTGCATATCTCCGCGCTTTCGGAGAAGTTCATCAAAGACCCTCGCGAGGCGGTGAAAGCCGGTGATGTGGTCAAGGTCAAGGTCATGGAAGTCGACATTCCACGCAAACGCGTTGGCTTGTCGATGCGCATGAGCGACACCCCCGGCGAGAAAATCGACGGTGCCCGTGGCGCTCGCCCAGGCTCGGCGCCACGCCAGTCGCAGAACAACGCACCGCGCAAAGAAACCGCCACCGCAGCGCCTAGCAACAACGCGATGGCGTCGCTGTTCGCCAACGCCAAACAGTTGAAGAAACGCTGATGGAAATCCCGGCCGGTTTGACCCAGAGCGCGTTCAGCGAGCTGATCGGCTGTCGCCTGCAACGCCTGGACGAGGGCGTTGCCGAGGTGGCCCTGACCCTGGAGCCGCAGCTGCGCAACCGTGCAGGCAAGCTCCACGGCGGGGCGATTTTCAGCCTGGTGGACATCACCATGGGGCTGGCCTGTTCCAGCTCCCATGGCTTCGACCAGCAGAGCGCGACCATCGAGTGCAAAATCAACTATATCCGTGCCGTGTCCGACGGCGACGTGCTGTGCACCAGCCGTGTTATCCACGCAGGTCGACGCACGTTGGTGGTTGAAGCAGAGGTGTATCAGGACGACAAACTGGTCGCAAAAGCACAAGGCACATTCGCTGTCCTATAGCTCCCCGCCCTCGATTTGAGTTAATTTCGGCGCTGCGACAACAGCGTCGGAATTTTCTTGCTGCGCTATAGCCCAATTCATGGAGTGAAGTAGGCTTTTTCAAAGCGGGTCAAATCGACTCAAAACCAGGCGATAACGCCAGTTTTAACTTCACCCTTGTAGACCGTCCTGCCCACCCCCATATTGGGGCGACTGACGCGTGAAGGAATCCAACTTGAGCGAACTTCTCAACCGCCGCCTGGCCCTGCTCGGCAAGCGCGAACACCTCTCCCTGCTAGAGCAATGCTTGCACGGCATCGAGCGCGAATGCCTACGCGTCACGGGTGAGGGTCGCCTGGCACAAACGCCGCACCCCGAAGCCCTGGGCGCCGCGTTGACCAACGAATTGATCACCACCGACTACTCGGAATCGCTGCTGGAGTTCATTACCCCAGCCCTGCCCAACCCGGCCGATACCCTGAGCAGCCTGGACAAGATCCATCGCTTTGCCTACAGCAAACTCGGTAGCGAGTACCTGTGGAGCCCGTCGATGCCGTGCCCATTGCCGGCCGAGGAAGATATTCCGATTGCCTACTACGGTACCTCCAATATCGGCCAGCTCAAATACGTTTACCGCAAGGGCCTGGCCCTGCGTTACGGCAAGACCATGCAGTGCATCGCCGGCATTCACTACAACTTTTCCCTGCCGGAGCAGTTGTGGCCATTGCTCAAGGAGACTGAAGGTTTCGTCGGCACCGACCGCGACTACCAGTCCACGGCCTACATTGCATTGATCCGTAACTTCCGTCGCTACAGCTGGCTGCTGATGTACCTGTTCGGTGCCTCGCCAGCCCTGGACGCCGGGTTCCTGCGCGGTCGCTCGCACCAGTTGGAAGTGCTGGACGCCGACACGCTGTACCTGCCGTACGCCACCAGCTTGCGCATGAGCGACCTGGGTTACCAGAGCAACGCCCAGGCTGGCCTGACGCCGTGCTACAACGACCTGGCGAGCTACACCGACAGCTTGCGCGAAGCGGTGGCAACGCCCTACGCGCCCTACGTCGAAGTCGGCACCCATAAGGACGGTGAGTGGGTTCAGCTCAACACCAACATCCTGCAGATCGAAAACGAGTACTACTCCAACATTCGCCCCAAGCGCGTGACCTACACCGGCGAGCGCCCCATCCAGGCGCTGGTGGCCCGTGGCATCCAGTACATCGAAGTGCGTTGCCTGGACATCAACCCGTTCCTGCCGATGGGTATCGACCTGCCGGAGTCGCGCTTCCTCGATGCGTTCCTGCTGTATTGCGCACTGAACGACAGCCCGCTGTTCGCCAACAACGAGTGCGGCAATGCCACCTCCAACTTCCTCAGCGTGGTCAAGGAAGGCCGCCGTCCGGGCCTGCAATTGCAGCGTCAGGGCCAGCCTGTGGACATGAAGGAATGGGCCACCGAACTGCTGGAGCAGATTGCGCCGTTGGCGGCGTTGCTGGATCAGAGCCATGGCATTACCGAGCACAGCGAGGCGCTGGACGCTCAGCTGGCGAAGGTCAAGGATCCGTCCCTGACGCCGTCGGCCCAAGTGTTGGCGGCGATGGCCGAGCGCAAGGAAAGCTTTGCGCAATTCTCCCTGCACCAGAGCGAGGTGCACGCCGAGCATTTCCGTAAAGAGCCGCTGCCAGCCGACGAGCAGGCGCGTTTTGAAGAACTGGCGCGCACGTCGCTGGCGCAACAGGCGGAACTGGAGCAGAACGAGGTCGGCGACTTTGATGTGTTCGTCGGGTCGTACCAGGCGAGCATCCTGGCGATCAGTAACTAACTGAAGCCGAACCCGGCTCAACATGTGGGAGGGCTTGCCCCCTCTCACATTTGCCCTCGTCTGATTGAATACCTGCGTTCACTCTTCTTCTAATAAGCTAATTCGAAAAAGTTATTTATTTTCGAGTTCTTAGATCATTTAGTCTCCTCACTCGCCGACCCTCGGCCGCCTGATTGAGGAGCTTCCCCTTGAAACTGCTTACCCCTCTGCGCCTCTTGGCTGCATTTTCCCTGGCCGGTGCCAGCCTGTTTGCCCAGGCGGCAGATGTCACCATCGCTTATCAAACCACCGTGGACCCGGCGAAAGTCGCCCAGGCCGACGGCGCGTACGAAAAAGCCACTAACGCCAAGATTGACTGGCGCAAATTCGACAATGGCGCCGACATCATCGCCGCCATCGCCTCCGGCGACGTGCAGATCGGCTACCTCGGTTCCAGCCCGCTGACCGCTGCCGTCACCCGTAAAGTCCCAGTGGAAACCTTCCTCGTCGCCACCCAGATCGGCGGCGCCGAAGCCCTGGTGGCGCGCAACGGTTCAGGGATCAACAGCCCGCAGGACCTGATCGGCAAAAAGATCGCCGTGCCGTTCGTGTCCACCGGCCACTACAGCCTGTTGGCCGCGCTGAAGCACTGGAACATCGACCCTTCGAAAGTGACCATCCTCAACCTCGCGCCACCGGCCATCATCGCCGCCTGGAAGCGCGGCGACATCGACGCCACCTACGTGTGGGACCCCGCCCTGGGCGTGGCCAAGGAAAACGGCAAGGTGCTGATCACCTCCGGCGAACTGGCCAAGTTCGGCGCGCCGACCTTCGATGCGTGGATCGTGCGCAAAGACTTCGCCGAGAAGCATCCGGAAATCGTCACCGCCTTCGCCAAAGTCACGCTGGACGCCTACGCCGCATACCGCAAAGACCCACAAGCGTGGCTCGCCGACACAGGCAACGTCGACAAGCTGGTCAAGCTTTCCGGCGCCAAGGCCAGTGACATCCCGCTGCTGCTGCAAGGCAACGTCTACCCGCTGGCCGCTGATCAGGTGACCCTGCTGGGCGCCCCGACCACCAAGGCTGTGACCGACACCGCCGCGTTTCTCAAGGAGCAAGGCAAAGTCGACGCCGTGCTGCCGGACTACGCCCCTTACGTCAGCGCCAAGTTCATCACTCACTGATTCAAGGAGTTCATTGCGATGGCCTTGCTACAACTGGAGCGCATCAGCGCACAGTACCCAGGCGCCACAGAACCGGTACTGTCTGATATTTCACTGGACCTTGGGCCCCAGCAATTGCTGGTGGCCCTCGGCCCGTCCGGCAGTGGCAAGACCTCGCTGTTGAACCTGATTGCCGGTTTCGTCGAACCCTCTGCCGGGCGCATCACCCTCGATGGCGTGCCGGTCAAAGGCCCCAGCGCCGAGCGCGGCGTGGTGTTCCAGGACGACGCTCTGTTGCCCTGGCAAGACGTGCTCGCCAACGTCGGCTTCGGCCTGGAGCTGGCTGGCGTGCCCAAGGCACAACGCGAAGTACGCGCCCGGGAAATGCTCGCCCTGGTCGACCTGGCCGGCTTCGACAGTCGTCGTATCTGGCAACTCTCCGGCGGCCAAAAGCAACGCGTGGGCCTGGCCCGCGCGCTGGCGGCCGACCCGCGTGTGCTGCTGATGGACGAACCCTTCGGCGCCCTCGATGCCTTCACCCGCGAACAGATGCAGGAATTGCTCCTGCAAGTCTGGCGGCGCACAGCCAAGCCGGTGTTCCTGATCACCCATGACATCGAAGAGGCGGTGTTCCTCGCCACCGATTTGATCCTGTTGGCGCCCAACCCGGGCCAGATCGTTGAGCGCTTGCACCTGGACTTCGGCCAGCGCTACGCCGCCGGTGAATCGGCACGTGCGATCAAGTCCGACCCGCGCTTTATCGAAACCCGCGAGCACGTGCTGGGCAAAGTGTTCTCGCAACGGCAGGTGTCCGCATGAGCAGTTACGAACTCCCCGCCACCACCGCCAAGCCGGTGGCTCACGCCGTTATTCCGGTGCGTCGCAGCCTGAGCACACGGTGGATCAGCGTGCTCACTTTGTTTGCCTTGTTGGCACTCTGGTGGGCGGTGACTGCCACCGGTTTGATCGAACCGCTGTTCCTGCCGCCACCGTCCGCCGTGCTGCAAAAAGGCTGGCTGCTGGCGACCACTGGCTACATGGATTCCACCTTGTGGCAGCACTTGGGCGCGAGCCTGCAGCGCATCGGCCTGGGTCTGGGTTTTGCGGTGCTGACCGCCGTGCCGGTGGGCATTGCCATCGGTGCCAACCGTATTGCGCGCGGCATTCTCGACCCGCTGATTGAATTTTACCGGCCGATTCCACCGCTGGCTTATCTGCCGCTGATCGTGATCTGGTGCGGCATCGGCGAATTGTCCAAGGTGCTGCTGATTTACCTCGCGATCTTCGCGCCTATCGCCATCGCCACCGCGACCGGCGTGCGCACCGTCGACCCGGCCAAGCTGCGGGCCGCGCAGTCGTTGGGCGCCACCCGTGCCCAATTGATTCGCCACGTGATCCTGCCGAGCGCCCTGCCCGAGATCCTCACCGGTGTGCGCATCGGCCTGGGCGTTGGCTGGTCGACCTTGGTTGCGGCCGAGTTGATCGCCGCCACCAGCGGCCTGGGTTTTATGGTGCAGTCGGCGGCGCAGTTCCTGGTCACCGATGTGGTGGTGCTGGGGATTCTGGTGATCGCCCTGATCGCCTTCGCCATGGAAATGGGCCTGCGTGCCCTGCAGCGTAAATGGGTGCCCTGGCATGGCCAGGCACATTGAGTGAGAAGAGCATGAGCAGCCTGACCGTTACGCCATTAAGCACCGCCCTGGGCGCCCAGATCAGTGGCGTCGATATCACCCAGCCGCTGAACCTGGAACAGCGCGACGCCATCGAGCAGGCGTTGCTCACCCACTCGGTGCTGTTCTTCCGTGGCCAAGCCGTCACCCCACAGCAACAGGCGCGGTTCGCGGCAAATTTTGGCGACCTGCACATTCACCCGATTTACCCCAACGTGCCGGAGCAGCCCGAAGTGCTGATCCTGGATACCGCCGTGACCGACGTGCGTGACAATGCCGTATGGCACACCGACGTGACGTTCCTGCCCACGCCGGCCCTCGGCGCGGTACTCAGCGCCAAGCTGCTGCCGGCGTTTGGTGGCGACACGTTGTGGGCCAGTGGCATTGCGGCGTATGAGGCGCTGTCGGCGCCGCTCAAGCGCTTGCTCGATGGCCTGACCGCCACACACGACTTCACCAAATCCTTCCCGCTGGAGCGTTTTGGCAACACTGCCGAAGACCTGGCGCGCTGGGAAGAAACCCGCAAGAAAAACCCGCCGCTGTCGCACCCGGTAGTGCGCACGCACCCGGTGAGTGGGCGCAAGTCGCTGTTTGTCAGTGATGGGTTTACCACCAAGATCAATGAGCTGGAGCCGGCCGAAAGCGAAGCGATTTTGAAGCTGTTGTTTGCTCATGCGACACGGCCAGAATTCACCATCCGCTGGCGCTGGCAGGAGAATGACGTAGCGTTCTGGGACAACCGCGTGACCCAGCATTACGCGGTCGATGACTACCGGCCACAACGGCGGGTGATGCACCGCGCAACGATTCTGGGCGACGTGCCCTTTTAAGCCAGGCACAACCTTCATCGACTGACCCACCGCCATCGCGGGCAAGCCCGGCTCCCACAGTGATCGAGTCGTGGCGAATAAATTTGCCACGCTGAAGAGCAAAAATGTGGGAGGGGGCTTGTCCCCGATAGCGCTGGGTCAGTCAACTGGTCACCTGGCTGACACCGTCATCGGGGGCAAGCCCCCTCCCACATTGACCCGGTGCTATCAGGTTATTCAGCGGTCGATGACTACCGGCCGCAGCGGCGAGTCGATTCTTGGGGTTTTGCCGTTCTAGCCGCCACACTGCACATCAAATGTGGGAGGGGGCTTGCCCCCGATAGCGCTGGGTCAGTCAACGGGTCACGTGACTGAAACCGCCATCGGGGGCAATCCCCCTCCCACATTGACCCGGTGCTATCAGGTTATTCAGCGGTCGATGGTTTTTCCCACAGGTTGATCCCGCCTTCCTGGGCGAACCGATCGATCTCCGCCAGTTCCTCGGCACTGAAGCTCAAGTTCTGCAGCGCCCCGACGTTTTCAATGATCTGCTCCGGCCGGCTTGCGCCGATCAGCGCACTGGTCACCCGTGGGTCACGCAGGGTCCAGGCCAGCGCCAGTTGCGCCAGGCTCTGGCCGCGACGCTTGGCGATTTCATTCAGCGCGCGCACGTGGGCGATGTTGGCTTCGGACAAGTGCTTGGCCTGCAGCGAACCACCCCCTGGACGATTAACCCGCGCATCCGCCGGCACGCCGTTGAGGTACTTGTCGGTGAGCAAACCCTGGGCCAGCGGCGTGAACGCAATCACCCCGGCACCGAGTTCTTCGGTGGTGTCCAGCAGGTCTTTTTCCACCCAGCGATTGAGCAGGTTGTAGGCCGGTTGGTGGATCAGCAACGGCACTTTCCATTCTTGAAGCAGTGCAGCCATCTCGCGGGTTTTCACGCCGGAATAAGACGAGATACCGATGTACAGCGCCTTGCCCTGTTGCACGGCAGTGGCGAGGGCGCTGGCGGTTTCTTCCAGCGGCGTGTCGGCATCAAAACGGTGGGAGTAAAAAATATCCACGTAGTCGACGCCCAGGCGTTGCAGGCTCTGGTCCAGGCTCGCCAATACGTATTTGCGCGAACCGCCGCCCTGGCCGTAAGGGCCGGGCCACATGTCCCAGCCGGCTTTGCTGGAGATAATCAGCTCGTCGCGATAGTGCTTGAAGTCTTCGCGCAGCAAACGGCCGAAGTTGATCTCGGCGCTGCCGTAGGGCGGGCCGTAGTTGTTGGCCAGGTCGAAGTGGTTGATGCCCAGGTCGAACGCGGTGCGCAGCAACGCGCGCTGGGTGTCGATCGGGGTGCTGTCGCCAAAGTTGTGCCACAGCCCCAGGGACAGTGCAGGCAGCACCAATCCACTGCGGCCTACGCGGCGATAAGGGATAGATTCATAGCGGTTTTCGGCAGCAATGTACGTCATCGAATCCTCTCTGGGCTTAGGGCAAATAAGGCCTGGGAATAAGGTTATTCCCAGGCCTTTTAAGCCGCTGAATCGCTTAACTATGCCCGTCTCTTTTACAGCAATTTCCTACCAAAGTGGAACGACGTAGCTGACATAGAAGCGGTTTTCATCTTGCACAGTGGCACCGGTAATGTCCGGGCTGGCGTGGGCATTTTTCCAGGTTACGCCCAGGCCCTTGAGGGTGCCGGTGGGTACTTGGTAGGCCACCGCGATGTTGCGTTCCCATTCGCTGGTGTCGCCCTGCGCAGTGCGGATGTCATCGCCGTGGGCATAGGCGGCCGAGAATGTCAGGCCGGTGAGGCCCAGCTTGCCGAAGTCATATTTGTACTGCGCCAACCAGGTACGCTCGCCGGCGTGCTGGAATTTGTTCAGCTGCATGTTGGTCAGCGCCGGTGTGTCCGCACCTGAACCTGGGCCCTGGCGTGCGTCACCACTGTTCAGGCCCGAATCCAGGTACGGGAAGTCGCTGTCGCCGCTGTTTTTCTGGATACCGAGGCCCACGGTATGGCCGTCCAGGCTGTAGCTCTCCAGCAAGCTGGCGGTGGTCTGGTTGATGCGGCCTTTGCTGGTGCCGTCACCGTAGAGGCCGGCCCCGGCGAAGTCTTTGTCGCCATCGGCGTTGGCGCCCACACCCAGGCTGCGGAACACGCGCACGTCGGTGTCGAATGCACCCACGGCCACCGCGTCATGACGCTTGGCGCCGAGGAAGAACTGCTGGTAGTAATCCTCAAGGTTGGAATACCACAGGCTGACGGTGGTGTTCTGAATGCCGGTGTAGTCCGCACCGCCGAACAGGAAGCGGTCACTCTCTTTGGTGCCACCGGCGGTGATCATGCCTTGGTCGCCGGTTTCGTTGCGGATCTTGGTTTTGAAGATATCGCCGCCGGTGAAGGTGAAATCGCTAAGGTCCTTGGACACCAACTGCACGCCGGTGTTGGTCTGCTGGTACAGGCGCCCGTCGGTGTTGGCCAGCACCGGGTTGTTGCCGTACAGCGTGCCCACGCGCAGCTCATCCTTGGCAAAGCGCATCTTGAACGTGGGGCTCAGCACGCCAAACTGGTCGGCGGATTTGCCGTCGTCCAACGGGAACATGCTGCCGGGGTAGCGGCCCTGGTGATCCTTGTCATTGAGGTCACCACCGAAATCCAGTTTCAAGCCATAGAAGGCCTGCAGATCAAGGCCAAAACCAACCGGCCCATCGGTGTAGCCCGACTTGAAGTTGAACTCGAAACCCTGGCCCCAATCACGAATGCTGTGGGCCTTGGCGTTGCTGTTCACCACATCACGCCCTTGCTGGTTGAGGTAGCGGTTGAGCAAGGTCACATCGGCGTGGCTGTCGTCGATAAAATCGGCGTGGGCGGACAGCATAAAGCTCGCCATGGCGACACCCACCACGGGGCTTATTAACGTCTTCATTGTTACCGGTCTCCGTCACTGTTCTGAAATGAAAGCGTCAAACGCTTCACACAATTACGCAGTGGCCAGATGACAGTTGCGCGTCAAAGCGCAGCTTCAACGAATGAAATTAAATTTAAGAAAGCCCCGTAGAACGGGGCTTTGCGGGCTTTTTTTGGTGAGAGGGAACTAGCGCACCAAGTGCAGGAACTGCAGGTGCCGCTCGTACTGGTCGAGGATGTCGTTGATGATCTGCTCCTTGGTGTAGCCCACCAGGTCGTAGTCCTGACTGCCCTCGCTCAAGTGCACTTCCGCCCGGTAGTAACGGCGGTTGTTGAGCTGCTTGGAGCCCATGCCGCCGCGCGCAAACGACGGCGTGAAATAGCCACGCATCTGCACTTGATACACGAACGGATGCTCTTCGCCGTGGCCGATTTCCAGGCTGACGCTGTCGTTGGACGGGTCGGGCTGGGTGACGACGCTGAGGCCTTTCTCGACAAACACCGCCGTCACTTCTTCGATCGCCGGGCGCACGGTGGTTTCAAGGAACCGGTACACCTCATCGCGCGACGGAAAATGCACCGCCTGGCTCAGGCGCTGGCGCCAACCGCCGGTGCCCTTGCGTGAGCCCGATACCGGCGCCAGCGAATGCAACTGGGCAATCTGCTTTTGCGATTCGAGGTGGAACGCCTTGTGCAGCCCCCACATCATCAGCAGCAGGATCAGCGAGAACGGCAACGAGGTCAGCACCACCGCCGACTTCAGCGAATCGATGCTGCCGGCAAACAGCAAGGCACTGGTGACCAATGCAGTCATCGCGCCCCAGAACACACGCAGCCATTTAGGCCCGTCTTCATCGGCGTTACCGCCTTTGGACGACAAGGTCGACAGCACCACGGTGCCGGAGTCGGCCGAGGTGACGAAGAACACGAAGCTGATGAACACCGTGACCGCGATGACCGTCTTGCTCCACGGGTAAGTTTCCAGCAGCAAGTAAAGGCTCATCGACGGGTCATCGATGGCCGACTGGCCGAGGGCGGTCAAGCCGTGGTTGAGCACTTGGTCGATGGCGCTGTTGCCGAAGATCGACATCCACGCCAGGGTAAAGCCCAGCGGGATCAGCAGCACGCCGAACACGAACTCACGGATGGTGCGCCCACGGGAAATACGTGCGATGAACAGGCCCACGAACGGCGACCATGCAATCCACCAGGCCCAGTAGAACACCGTCCAACCGCCCAGCCAGTCGCTGGGTTTGTCGTAGGCGTACACATCGAAACTCTTGGTCGGCAAGGCGCCAAGGTAGTCGCCGATGTTCTGGATCAGGGTGTTGAGCAAGTGCTGGGTGGGCCCGGCGAACAACACAAACAGCAGCAGTGCGCAGGCCAGCAGCATGTTGATGTCGGACATCACCCGCACGCCCTTGTCGACACCGGAGACGGCGACGAGGATCGCGGCGCCCATCATCAGCGTGATCAGGCCGACCTGAATCCACTGGGTGTGAGCAATGCCGAACAGGTAATCCAGCCCGGAATTGAGGTGCAACACGCCAAAGCCCATGTCGGCGCCCAGGCCAAACACGGTGGCGATGATGCCGAAGCCATCCACTGCGTAGCCGATGGGGCCGTTGATGCGTTTGCCGATCAGCGGGTACAGCGCCGAGCGCAGCGCCAGCGGCAGGTTATGCCGGTAGGCGAAATACGCCAGGGCCATGCCAACAAACGCGAACACGCCCCAGCCGTGCAGGCCCCAGTGCAGAAACAGGATCTGCATGGCCTGGCGCGCGGCATCGGCGTTCATCGGCGCGCCTTGGGGCGGTTGCACCAGGTGCGTCAGCGGCTCGGACACGCAGAAGAAGAACAGCGTGATGCTGATCCCGGCGGCGAACAGCATGCCGGCCCAGGACAGGTAGCTGAATTCGGGCTCGTCGTGGTCGGCACCGAGTTTTATCTTGCCGTAGCCCGATAGCGCGGTGACCACCACGAAGACCAGATACAGCGTCATCGCGAGCATGTAGTACCAGCCGACCGTGTTGGCCGCCCAGTTTTGCGCAGCCAGCAGCCAGGCACCGGCCTGTTGCGGGATAGCGATGACGGTGATGCCAAATAGCAGGATGAAACTGGCGGCAAAGTAGAAAACGGGCGCATTCATGCGCACCATGCCGCTGGATGGGGTAGACGATGCACTCATGAACGATGCACCCCCAGGGTGTGGGATGTGGCTGTAAATAACGGACTCAGCAAAGGTAAGCCTCCTGTTGTGAGCGGGCAGCGAACCACCGGTTTAACTTGAACGAACATTCAAGTTAAACATGAATAGGCGGTTTGGGACTAATCGCAGGGCTGAGTGGTAGGTCATTCCTACACTAGCTCAGGGATTGGTATGACGGGTGCGCGAGGTAAATCGTTCAGCGATTTCGGGGAGAAACCTTCTCGGATTTGCAATGCGATCCAATGTGGGAGCTGGCTTGCCTGCGATGGCGGTGGGTCAGCAACACGTCTGTCGCCTGATACACCGCTATCGCAGGCAAGCCAGCTCCCACCTTCGACCAGCGCGTGGCTCAAAAACTATTTCTGCGCCCCATCCTCATGCTGCAAATTCGCCTGCGTGATATTCGCCCCCGCCGGCACACTGCGGGTCAGCCACACGTTGCCGCCAATCGTCGAGCCCTTGCCGATGGTGATCCGCCCCAGGATCGTCGCCCCGGCGTAGATCACCACATCATCTTCAACAATCGGATGGCGTGGATGGCCTTTTTGCAACTGCCCGTCCTCATCTGCCGGGAAGCGCTTGGCGCCCAACGTCACTGCCTGATAAATGCGCACCCGCTCGCCGATGATCGCGGTTTCGCCAATCACCACACCCGTCCCATGATCGATAAAGAAACTCGGGCCGATCTGCGCGCCCGGATGAATGTCGATACCCGTGGCCGAGTGCGCGATCTCCGCGCTGATCCGCGCCAGCAGCGGCAGCCCGGCGCGGTACAGATGATGCGCCAGGCGATGGTGAATCACCGCCAGAATCCCCGGATAGCACAACAGCACTTCATCCACACTGCGCGCGGCCGGGTCGCCGTGGTAGGCGGCCAGCACATCGGTGTCCAGCAGGCTGCGCAGCGAAGGCAGGGCCAGGGCAAAATCCTGGATCAGACGGATCGCTAGGGCATCGACCTCGCCGTCATCCTTGCCGCCCTGGCGTGCGGCGTAACGCAGCTCCAGGCGCGCCTGGCCGAGCAGGGCATTCAAGGCGACGTCGAGGGTGTGGCCGACGTAAAAGTCTTCACTTTCTTCACGCAAGTCCACCGGCCCCAGGCGCATCGGGAACAACGCGCCGCACAGCGACTCAAGAATCTGCGCCACGGCCTCGCGCGACGGCAATTCGCGGCCGCCGTGCTCGCCACTCAAGCGGCCATTGCGCGTTCGCCACTGGTCCCGGGCGCTGCGCAGCTGGCTGACGATGGTCTGCAATTGCCAATGGCTGGAACGCTCACTCACGGTATTCACTCCTGACGAATTGCCCATCACTTTACGGTATGCACCCAGACGGCCCTTAAGAACCAATGGTGTGATGCTAAGAACTAACCGACATAAGCGATTGGCGGTTGCCGGTTGAAAAGTGCCTGCCTATAGTCGCCCAATCACTTAGCCACTGTGCGTCGCCATGATCAAACAACAGCTCGACCGTTTTAACCGCCTGGACCTGCTGGGCGGTGCCACTGCCCTGGAAAAACTCGAGCGGCTGTCGACTTGGCTGGGCAGGGACATTTACGTCAAGCGCGATGACACCACGCCACTGGCCATGGGCGGCAACAAGCTGCGCAAACTCGAATACCTGGCAGCCGATGCCCTCGCTCAAGGCGCCGACACCCTGGTGACCGCCGGCGCGATCCAGTCCAACCATGTGCGCCAGACTGCTGCGCTGGCCGCCAAGTTGGGCCTGGGTTGCGTGGCACTGCTGGAGAACCCGACCGGCACCGAAGACCCGAACTACCTGGGCAACGGCAATCGCCTGTTGCTGGAGCTGTTTGACGCCAAAGTAGAACTGGTCGAGAACCTCGACAACGTTGACGACCAACTCAATGCCCTCGCCGATCGCCTGCGCAGCAACGGCAAAAAGCCCTACCTGGTGCCTATCGGCGGTTCGAATGCACTCGGGGCGCTGGGTTACGTGCGCGCCGGGCTGGAGCTAGCCGGGCAGATCGAAGCCAGCGGCATTGAGTTCGCCGCCGTGGTACTCGCCTCCGGCAGTGCGGGCACCCACAGTGGCCTCGCCCTGGCGTTGAGCGAAGTGCTGCCGAATTTGCCGGTGGTGGGCATTACCGTGTCGCGCACCGAGCAAGCTCAGTTCCCGAAAGTGCAGGGCCTGGCCGAACGCACCGCCGAGTTGCTCGGCGTGGACGTCCCCGACGCATTCAAAGTGATCCTGTGGGACGAATATTTCGGCCCGCGCTACGGCGAACCGAACGCCGGCACCCTGGCGGCGGTCAAGTTACTGGCAAGCCAGGAAGGCCTGCTGCTGGACCCGGTGTATACGGGCAAGGCCATGGCCGGCTTGCTCGATGGCATCGGTCGCCAGCGGTTTGAAGAAGGTCCGATTATTTTCCTGCACACCGGCGGAGCGCCGGCGTTGTTTGCGTATGACTCCGTGTTTAACTGAATAAACACGGATCAAAATGTGGGAGCTGGCTTGCCTGCGATAGCGGTCAGTCGGCTACAAAAGTGTTGGCTGATACACCGCTATCGCGGGCAAGCCCGCTCCCACATTGGATTGACCGCATATTCTTAAATCGCATAACAAATTGAATTTATATTATTTTCAAGTCTTAGAAACTGGCTTTATAGTCGCGCCGAAGGCGAAGACGCGCCTCGCGCTTTAAGGCAGGATACGACTACTGCGTCACCTGCTTCGCTCAACATAAAAAACACAGGGGCTGTTCATGACTATTTCTGTATTCCGTCGCACGTTGCTGGTTGGCACATTGGGCTTGGCACTCGGGGCTGGTCTGATGGGCCAAGCCATCGCTGGTGAGCAGCTGGACACCATCAAGAAGGCCGGCGAGATCAAGATCGGCCTGGAAGGCACCTACCCGCCGTTCAGCTTCGTCGATGAAAGCGGCAAGCTCAGCGGTTTCGAAGTCGAGCTGTCCGAAGCGCTGGCCAAAGAGCTGGGCGTCAAGGTCAAGCTGCAAGCCACACCGTGGGACGGCATCCTCGCGGCCCTGGAATCCAAGCGCCTGGACGCCGTGGTCAACCAAGTGACCATCTCCGAAGAGCGCAAGAAGAAGTACGACTTCTCCAAGCCTTACACCGTTTCCGGTATCCAGGCGCTGGTGCTGAAGAAAAACGTCGACGCCATCAAGACCGCCGATGACCTGGCCGGCAAGAAAGTCGGCGTAGGCCTGGGCACCAACTACGAACAATGGCTCAAGGACAACCAACCCAAAGCCATCATCAAGACCTACAACGATGACCCTACCAAGTTCCAGGACCTGCGCATCGGGCGCATCGACGCCATCCTGATCGACCGTCTGGCCGCGCTGGAATACGCCAAGAAAGCCCCGGACACTGCTGCCGCCGGTGATGCTTTCTCCCGCCAGGAAGCCGGCATTGCCCTGCGCAAAGGCGAGCCTGAACTGCTCGACGCCGTGAACAAGGCCCTCGACAAACTGCGTGCCGACGGCACCTTGAAGAAGCTGTCCGAGAAATACTTCAACGCTGACGTCACTCAATAATGGAAGCAGGTTTCCAACTCGCGCTGGACTCCGCGCCCTTTCTGCTCAAGGGCGCGTACTACACGGTGATTCTTAGCCTCGGCGGGATGTTTTTCGGCTTGCTGCTGGGCTTCGGCCTGGCCTTGATGCGTTTGTCGCGCTTCAAGTTGGTCAGTTGGATCGCCCGCGTCTACGTGTCGTTCTTTCGCGGCACGCCCTTGCTGGTGCAGCTGTTCCTGATCTACTACGGCTTACCGCAAGTGGGCATCGAGCTGGACCCGATCCCGGCCGCCATGATTGGCTTTTCGCTGAACATGGCGGCTTATGCCTGTGAAATCCTGCGCGCCGCCATCAGCTCCATCGAGCGCGGCCAATGGGAAGCTGCAGCCAGTATCGGCATGACCCGCGCGCAGACCCTGCGCCGGGCCATCCTGCCGCAGGCCATGCGCACGGCCTTGCCGCCGTTGGGCAACAGCTTTATTTCGCTGGTAAAAGACACGGCGCTGGCCGCGACCATCCAGGTGCCCGAGCTGTTCCGCCAGGCCCAATTGGTGTCTGCGCGCACCTTCGAAATTTTCACCATGTACCTCTCCGCTGCCCTGATCTACTGGATCCTGGCGAGCATCCTGGCGCATTTTCAGAACCGCCTGGAAGACCGGGTCAACCGGCATGACCTGGAGTCTTGAAGCATGATCGTGGTTGAAAAACTGACCAAACAATTCAAGGGTCAGGTGGTACTCAACGGGATCGACCTTGAGGTCAAGGAAGGCGAAGTTGTCGCCATCATTGGTCCCAGTGGTTCCGGCAAGACCACCTTCCTGCGCTGCCTGAATTTCCTCGAAGAACCCACCAGCGGTCGCATCAAGGTGGGTGACATCGAGATCGACAGCAGCAAGCCGCTCAACCAGCAACAAGGCCTGGTGCGGCGCTTGCGCCAGCACGTGGGTTTTGTGTTCCAGAACTTCAACCTGTTCCCGCACCGCACCGCGCTGGAAAACGTCATCGAAGGCCCGATGGTGGTCAAGAAGATGCCTCGCGAAGCAGCCACCGAACTGGGCCGCACGCTGCTGGCCAGGGTCGGTCTGGCGGGCAAGGAAGGGTCTTACCCGCGGCGCTTGTCCGGTGGCCAGCAACAGCGCGTAGCAATCGCCCGTGCATTGGCCATGGAGCCGGAGGTGATTCTGTTTGACGAACCCACCTCGGCACTCGACCCGGAGCTGGTCGGTGAAGTACTGGCGACTATCCGCAGCCTGGCCGAAGAAAACCGCACCATGGTCATCGTCACCCACGAAATGAGCTTCGCCCGGGATGTGGCCAACCGGGTGATCTTCTTCGACAAGGGCGTGATCGTCGAACAGGGCGAGGCCAAGGCGCTGTTTGCCAACCCCAAGGAAGAACGCACCAAGCAGTTCCTGAGCAAGTTTCTGGCCCACTGACACCCCGAAAAACCTAGGTGGGCGCTGGCTTGCGTGCGATGCGGGCACCTCGGTGTGTCAGTCACACCGCAGCGATGCTATCGCAGGCAAGCCAGCGCCCACCAAAGCGCGTTCCTACATAAAATCCTCGCGATAACGAATAAAACGCACCGCCGTACCCACCTTAAAATCCCCCGCCTCGTCAGCTCTTTCTGAATCTGCTCCAACCCGCCGTTTAGCCCTTTGCCGCCATTGACGCCCGCCGGCCAACCCTCTTATCTAGGGCCCAGAGGATTGGATCCTATCCCGGCTATTCACTGAATCGTTCCTTTCGGCACCCGGCGCACACTCGCGCCACGGGCGCCGGAACGATTGCTGCTGGCTGCATCAAGGAGATGACTTATGACGCGCACTGCACCCTCGGCCATGCTTACCGCCCCGACGTTGCCCCAGGCTAATCGATACGGTATCAACGCCCTCGCCGCCGCCCAACTGCAGGTGGATATCGCCCCCTACCCCGGCATGGAGGAAGGCGACCTGATCGAGCTGTTCTGGAACAACTGCTTTGCCGACTCCCGGCGCGTGAGCGCGTGCAAAATCGGCACACCCACCCGCCTGCGCATCCCGCAAAGCTTTGTGCAGGATGGCTCGGCGCAGATTCACTATCAGGTCATGCAGATCGGCCACGGCCCGGCCCGTTCGGCGGTCACGCACGTGCGGGTCAAGACCTGCCCACCCGGCGGCCAGCCGTCGCCCCTGTTCAGTGACGAAAACCAGAACCTTGCCCCCGTCAGCCTGCCCGACATGATCCGCCGCTACGGCATCAACGGTAGCCAGGTGCGACGCGGCATTCCGCTGAGCATCGAGCCGTACGCGCATATGGCCACCGGCGACGCCATCACCCTGCGTTGGGGCGACGTGCGTCTGGACCTGCCGACGATCCAGAGCAAAGACGTCGGTCTGACGGTGCAGGTGTGGGTGCCCTCTGCGGTGATTGTCGAAGCGGGCGACGACTGCCGGCTGGACGTGACGTACTGCATTCTGGACCGCGTCGGCAATAATTCGCGCTGGGCACCCGCGCGCACGTTGAACATCGCCGCCTGCTCGTCGCAGGCGCCGGCCCGCCCGGCCGGGGCCACATCGACCTACCAACCACGTCAGCCCGGTTCTCCCTGCGAACCTGGGTAACAGACCTTCTATGAATATTCCTAAAAGTTAGTTTATTTAAAAATTTAACACGCTTAGGGTATATGCACCGGACCACCGGACATCTCTGATTTTTCTGTTTTTATTTCATTGAATGCGAGGTCGGTATGGTCAGAATTACCCCGGTGCATAACGCCAGGGCATTACGTGCAGCCAAGGAGCGGCGCTGATGTCTAACTTGGCTCTAACACCCCCCCAGAGTGATCTGGACGTAGCCCCACTGCTGTTGCCGGCGGCTGTGCTGCGCGACGACGCGCAAGCGTTGAGCGCAGCCCACGAACTGGCTCAGGCCGCGCGCCTGCAAGCGGCCAAGCGCGACCAGCAGCGCAAGCTGCCCTGGGCGCAGCTTGAGCAGTTCACCCGCAGCGGGCTCGGCAGTATTTCCATTCCCCGTGAATACGGCGGCCCACAGGTATCGTTCGTGACCCTGGCCGAGGTGTTCGCGATCATCAGCGCGGCAGACCCGGCCCTCGGGCAGATCCCGCAGAACCACTTCGGCATCCTGCATCTGCTGCAGGGCGCTGCCACCGAACGCCAGAAAAAACAGCTGTTCCAGAGCGTCCTCGACGGCTGGCGCATCGGTAATGGCGGCCCGGAACGCGGCACCAAAAACACCCTGGAACTCAAAGCGCGGCTCACCGCCCAAGGCGATGGCTACGTGGTCAGCGGCCAGAAGTTCTACTCCACCGGCGCGCTGTTTGCCCATTGGGTGGCGGTGAAGGCGTTGAACGATGACGGCAAACAAGTCATGGCCTTTGTGCGCCGTGGCACGCAAGGGCTGCGCATCGTTGACGATTGGTCGGGCTTCGGCCAACGCACCACCGCCAGCGGCACCGTGCTGCTTGACCGGGTACCGGTGGACGCCGAGCTGGTGATAGAGAACTGGCGCATCGGCGAAAGCCCGAACATCCAGGGCGCCGTCTCGCAATTGATCCAGGCGGCCATCGACGCCGGCATCGCCCGCGGCGCTCTGGATGACACCATCGCCTTCGTGCGTGAACGCTCGCGCCCATGGATCGACGCCAAGGTCGAACGTGCCAGCGATGACCTGTATGTGATCGCCGATATCGGCAAGCTGAACATCGAACTGCATGCCGCCGAGGCACTGCTGCGCAAGGCCGGCAAGGTGCTGGACGAGGTCAGCGCTGCGCCGATCACCGCGCAATCCGCCGCGCGCGCATCGATAGCCGTGGCCGAAGCGAAAGTGCTGACCACCGAAGTCTCGCTGCAGGTCAGCGAAAAGCTCTTCGAACTGGCCGGCAGTCGCGCCACCCTCGCCGAATTCAACCTCGACCGTCATTGGCGCAACGCCCGCGTGCACACCCTGCACGACCCGGTGCGCTGGAAGTATCACGCCATCGGCGCCTATCGCCTGAACGGCACGTTGCCGGCTCGTCATTCCTGGATCTGACCGACCAGACATCTGGAGAACATCATGACTTTCTCTACAAACGTCGCGGTTATCACCAGCGACGAACAAGCCCTTATTGTCGCCAGCGACCTGGCCGAAGACTTGGGTCGCGACAGTGCCCAGCGCGACCGCGAACGCCGCCTGCCCCTGCCCGAGCTGGATGTGTTTTCGCGCTCCGGCCTGTGGGGCATCAGCGTGCCGAAGGAACACGGCGGCGCGGGTGTGTCCAACGTCACCCTGGCCAAGGTCATTGCGCTGATTGCCCAGGCGGACGCCTCGCTGGGCCAGATCCCGCAAAACCATTTTTATGCCCTGGAAGTGCTGCGCGTGAATGGCAGCCCGGCGCAGCAAAAACGCCTGTACGCCGAGGTGCTCGCGGGCCAACGTTTCGGCAACGCCTTGGCGGAGCTGGGTACCAAAACTGCCCATGACCGGGTGACCAAAATCACCCGCGACGGCGACGGTTTTCGTATCACCGGCCGCAAGTTCTACGCCACCGGGGCCATCTACGCGCAACGCATCCCCACCTCAGTGGTGGATGAACACGGCGTGCAGCAACTGGCATTTGTGCCGCGCGACAGCGAAGGCCTGACGGTCATCGACGACTGGAGCGGCTTCGGCCAGCGCACCACCGGCAGCGGCTCCGTGGTGTTCGACAACGTTTGGGTTGCCGCACAGGATGTGGTCCCGTTCCAGAGCGCCTTCGAGCGCCCGACCACAGTCGGCCCATTGGCGCAGATCCTTCACGCTGCCATCGACACCGGCATCGCCCGTGCCGCCTTCGAGGATGCGCTGCATTTTGTGCGCACCAAGACCCGGCCGTGGATCGACTCCGGCAACGACAAGGCCACTGAAGACCCGCTCACCTTGAAAAGCTTCGGCCACCTGAGCATTCGCCTGCACGCCGCCGAGGCATTACTGGAGCGCTCCGGTGAGTTCCTCGACCGCGCCCAGGCCGACAGCACTGCCGAAACCGTCGCGGCAGCGTCCATCGCCGTCGCCGAAGTGCGCGCCTTGAGCACTGAAATTTCCCTGGCCGCCGGCAGCACCTTGTTCGAACTGGCCGGCAGCCAGGCGACCCTGGCCGAACATGGCCTGGATCGCCACTGGCGCAACGCCCGCGTGCACACCCTGCACGACCCGGTGCGCTGGAAGTACCATGCGGTGGGCAATTACTACCTCAACGATGAAAACCCGCCACTGCGGGGGACCATCTGATGGCCAAGAAAAAAATCCTGCTCAATGCCTTCAACATGAACTGCATCGGGCACATCAACCACGGCCTGTGGACACACCCACGGGACACCTCGACGCAGTACAAAACCCTCCAATACTGGACCGACCTGGCGCAGACCCTGGAGCGCGGGCTGTTCGACGGCTTGTTCATTGCTGACATTGTCGGCGTGTACGACGTCTACCAGAACTCCATCGACGTGCCGCTCAAAGAGTCGATCCAGCTGCCAGTCAACGATCCGTTGTTGCTGGTCTCGGCCATGGCGGCCGTCACCCAAAACCTCGGCTTCGGCCTCACCGCCAACCTCACCTACGAGCCGCCGTATCTGTTCGCCCGACGCATGTCCACCCTCGACCACCTGAGCCGTGGCCGGGTCGGCTGGAACATCGTCACCGGCTACCTCGACAGCGCCGCCAAGGCCATGGGCCTGACCGAACAGGTCGAGCATGACCGGCGCTACGACCAGGCCGATGAATACCTGCAAGTGCTGTACAAACTCTGGGAAGGCAGCTGGGAAGACGACGCGGTCATCAACGATCCACAGCAACGGGTCTATGCGCAGCCCGGCAAGGTGCACAAGGTTGAGCACCACGGCGAGTTCTATCAGGTCGAGGGTTATCACCTTTGCGAGCCGTCGCCGCAACGCACGCCGGTGCTGTTCCAGGCCGGCAGCTCGGAGCGCGGCTTGCTGTTCGCCGGACGCCATGCCGAGTGCGTATTCATCAGCGGGCAGAACAAGGCCGCCACCAAGGTCCAGGTCGACAAGGTGCGTGCCAGTGCCATCGAGGCCGGGCGCAACCCGGAGGACATCAAGGTGTTCATGGGCCTCAACGTGATCGTGGGCGCCACCGAAGAACTGGCCTGGGCCAAGCACGCCGAGTACGTGAGCTATGCCAGCCCGGAAGCCGGTGTGGCGCACTTCTCGGCCTCTACGGCGATCGACTTTGCTCAATACGAAATCGATGAACCGATCCAGTACGTGAAGAGCAACGCGATTCAGTCGGCCACCAAGAACCTGCAAAACAACGATTGGACGCGGCGCAAATTGCTCGAGCAGCACGCCCTCGGCGGGCGCTACATCACCTTGGTCGGCTCACCGGAACAGGTCGCTGACGAGCTGGAATCGTGGATCAGCGAAACCGGGCTGGATGGCTTCAACCTGACGCGCATTGTCACGCCGGAAAGCTACGTGGACTTCATCGATCTGGTGGTGCCGGAGTTGCAGAAGCGTGGGTCGTACAAGACGGCTTATGAAGCCGGCACCTTGCGCGAAAAAGTCTTCCATGGCTCCGCGCGCTTACCCGAACAACACACCGGTTCCACCTACCGACACTGAACCAAAACTGTGGGAGCTGGCTTGCCTGCGATGGCGGTCTGTCAGGCACATTTTTTTTGCTGGCCCACCGCTATCGCAGGCAAGCCAGCTCCCACAGTTGACCGAATTGTTTGCACTCACACCTTATGACTGGAAATCGATTATGAAAAAGACCCTGCTCACCCACCCAGTCAAAGCACTGGCCCTGGCCCTTGGTTTATTCAGCTCGGCGGTATTCGCCGCCGATGCACCGCTGAAAGTCGGCACCACCGCCGCCTTCGCGATTCCCCTGGAAGCCGCCGTCGCCGAAGCCGACAAGCAAGGCCTGAAGGTCGAACTGGTGGAGTTCACCGACTGGATCGCGCCCAACGTCAGCCTCGCCGCCGGCGACATCGACGTGAACTACTTCCAGCACATCCCGTTCCTGGAAAACGCCAAGGCTGCCGCCGGGTTCGACCTGGTGCCGTATGCGCCGGGCATCATCAATAACGTTGGCCTGTATTCGAAGAAGTACAAAAGCTTCAACGACCTGCCTCAGGGCGCCAGCGTGGCGATCGCCAACGACCCGATCAACAGCGGTCGCGGCCTGCAACTGCTGGCCAAGGCCGGGCTGATCACGCTCAAGCCGGGCGTGGGTTACAAGGCCACCGAAGAAGACATCATCGCCAACCCGAAGAAGATCAAGATCCTGCAAGTGGAAGCCGTGCAACTGGTGCGCGCCTATGACGACGCCGACCTGGTGCAGGGCTACCCGGCCTACATCCGTCTGTCCAAGACCTTCGATGCCGAGTCGGCGCTGCTGTTCGACGGCCTCGATCACCCGGAATACGTGATCCAGTTTGTGATCCAGCCCAAAAGCAAAACCGACCCGCGCGTGATCAAGTTCGTCGACATCTACCAGCATTCGCCGGTGGTACGCGCCGCGCTGGATAAATCCCTCGGCAAGCTCTACCAAGTCGGCTGGGAAGATAAAAAATGACCGCCGCCAACGCCCAACTGCGCGACTTGGGCACCGCGCCCAGGGACGCCGAGCAGACAGAACTGCACCCGGATTTGAACCGCGCCCATGTGCGGTTTATCAACCTGGGCAAAACCTATGACGGCAGCGTGCATGCCTTGCAACGCATTGACCTGGCGATCCAGCGCGGTGAGGTATTCGGCATCATCGGCCGCAGCGGCGCCGGCAAATCCTCGCTGATCCGCACCATCAACCGCCTGGAGCAACCCAGCAGCGGGCGCGTGCTGATCGATCAGGTGGACATCGGCGAGTACGACGAGGACCGCCTGGTCGCGTTGCGTCGGCGCATCGGCATGATCTTCCAGCACTTCAACCTGATGTCGGCCAAAACGGTGTGGCAGAACGTCGAGCTGCCGCTGAAGGTCGCCGGCGTGCCCAAGCTGCAGCGCGAGCAAAAGGTGCGTGAGCTGCTGGAGCTGGTGGGTTTGCAGGACAAGCACAAGGCTTATCCCGCGCAGCTGTCCGGCGGGCAGAAACAGCGTGTTGGCATCGCCCGTTCGCTGGTGCACGACCCACAGATTCTGCTGTGCGACGAAGCCACCTCGGCCCTCGACCCGGAAACCACTCAGTCGATCCTCGGCCTGCTGCGCGAAATCAACAAACGCCTGGGCCTGACCATCGTGTTGATCACCCACGAGATGGCGGTGATCCGTGACATCTGCGACCGCGTGGTGGTGCTTGAACACGGTCGAATCGTGGAGCAAGGCCCGGTGTGGCAAGTATTCGGCAACCCGCAGCATGAGGTCAGCAAAACCCTGCTGGCGCCGCTGCAACACGGGCTGCCGGAAGAACTGCAAAACCGCCTGCAACTCACCCAGACATCGGCCGACGCCGCGTTGGTGCTGCGTTTGCAGTTCACCGGCAGCGATACCGACGAACCCGACCTGGCCGCGCTGTTCAGCGCCCTTGGCGGGCGCGTGCGCTTGCTGCAAGGCGGCGTGGAGCGCATTCAGGGGCATGCCTTGGGGCAATTACTGTTGGCGGTGAATGGCTCGCCGCACAACGCACAAGCACTGCGCACCCTGGCCGGGCGTTGGGCGCAACAGGTGGAGGTGCTGGGCTATGTGGTTTGATCGTTTATTGCAGGGCGCCATCGACACCCTATTGATGGTTGGCGTGTCGTCGTTGATCGCGCTGTTGGTGGGTATTCCGCTGGCGGTGTTTCTGGTCACCAGCGACAAGGGCGGCATCTACCAGGCACCGGCGCTGAATCGCGTGCTCGGCGCGTTCGTCAATCTGTTCCGCTCCATTCCGTTTCTGATCCTGATGGTGGCGCTGATCCCGTTTACCCGGCTGATTGTCGGCACCACCTATGGTGTGTGGGCGGCCGTTGTCCCTTTGACCATCGCCGCCACGCCGTTTTTCGCGCGGATCGCCGAGGTGAGCCTGCGCGAAGTGGACCACGGTTTGATCGAAGCCGCGCAGGCCATGGGCTGCCGCCGCTGGCACATCATCTGGCACGTGCTGTTGCCAGAGGCGCTGCCAGGGATTGTGGGCGGGTTCACGATCACGCTGGTGACCATGATCAACTCGTCAGCCATGGCGGGCGCCATCGGCGCAGGCGGCCTGGGTGACATTGCCTACCGCTACGGCTATCAGCGTTTCGATACGCAAATCATGCTCACCGTGATTGTGTTGCTGGTGATTCTCGTCGCGGTGATTCAGTTGGGCGGCGATCGCCTGGCTCGGGTGCTGAACAAGCGGTGAGGTATAGTCGGGCGATCTCAGCGCCCGGTATTCCCCGCCATGACCCTCAAGCCCGACGACCTCAACCAGATCACCTCCATCACCCTCGGCCACTACAACAAGGTGGCCGAGGACTTCCGAGAAGGCACCCGCGATCACGATGTCAGCCAGAACATCGACGCGCTGCTGCGCCATATCCAGGGTACAGCGCCGTTGACCGTGCTGGATTTCGGCTGCGGGCCGGGGCGTGATCTGCAGACATTTACGCGCATGGGCCATATCGCCGTGGGGCTCGATGGCTGCGAACGGTTTGCGCAAATGGCCCGCGAGGACAGTGGTTGTGAAGTGCTGCAGCAGGACTTTCTCAAGCTGGACCTGCCGACCGAACGCTTCGACGGGGTGTTTGCCAACGCGGTGTTGTTCCATATTCCCAAGCAGGAGCTGCCTCGGGTGCTCAAGCAGTTGCATGGGTCGCTGAAGCCTGGCGGCGTGCTGTTCAGTTCCAACCCGCGTGGTGAAAACCTGGAAGGCTGGAACGGGCCTCGCTATGGGTCTTATCACGACCTTGAAACCTGGCAGGGTCTGCTGACGGCGGCCGGGTTTGTGGAGCTGGAGCATTATTACCGGCCAGCCGGGTTGCCGAGGGAACAGCAGCCTTGGTTGGCGAGTGTGTGGCGCAAACTGTAGGTTTTCGTCGTCTGGCCCGGCCCTATCGCAGGCAAGCCAGCTCCCACAATTGGAATGCATTTCAACTGTGGGAGCTGGCTTGCCTGCGATGAGGCCTTACCGGCACAGCTAATCCACCTGATACACCCTAGGTTTTTCACCCTCTACCAGCGCCGTCACACTGCGCCCGGCATAGCCCTGGTTTTCCTCAGCCGAGAAATTCGCCACCAACCGCGTGCCATCGGCAAACGTGGTTTGCTGCACCTGTTTGTCGGCCGTCAACCAGCGAAACCCTGTCATCGCCTGAGTCGCCAGGCGTTGATGCAGCGGCCGGAAGAACCGGTCCTGATGCTGAATCACCGGCAGCCGTTCTTTAAGCGTCGCCGCACTCAAGTGATACAGCGGCGGCACGTTGTAGAGCAGCTGGGTCAACTCATTTTCAGCCCGCACATTGCTCAGCTTCAAACTGTCGAACAACCAATGATGCGTGGTGATCACCGAGCCGTGGAACACCGCCTGATACAACGGCAGGCGCATCGTCGGGTCGAAATACACGCTGCGAAACGGCTCGTTGAGCGGCACGGGCTTGAAGAAGACCGTCGGTTGCTCCGGCGGGTACCAGTTACCTACGTAGTAAGGCGATTGCTTGTCTTGGGTCATCTCACGATCACCCCAGCCAATCACTGGCGTCTGCATGCCGTGGGCAAACAGAATGCCTTGGGCTGTCACCGCATTGCCGTCTTCGGAGCCGGCGGGCAGCTTGAGCACCGTGTTGAGCCAGCGGGACGCGTCGATATTGCCTTCAGCGTTTTGCGCCTGGGTCATTGGCGCGCCGTCACGGTAACTGTCGAACACCATACTGGTGGCGTAGGCATCCAGGAACCAGGCGTTAAAACCGGCTTTGGCTTGCACCGCTTTCACCCGCGCTTCCAGTAACGGCCGCACGCAGCGCGGGTCGGTGTAATGGCCCGATTGCTGGAAGCCGGTCTTGAGCTTGCCGTCCTTCAACACGATGGCGCAGTTGCGATAAGCCTTGGCGCCCAGGTGCGCGGTGGTCCAATCCGGGTTTTCGGTGATGGACAGTACGGTCTCATAGGAGTCGTAGGGCGCCATCAAGTAGCCCGCGTTGACCCCCGCCTGAATCGCTTCGGGGTGCCAGAGGCCGCCTTCCCAACCTTCGCCCAACGTCAGCAGCAGACGCTTGAGCCCCGCGTCTTGCAACGACTTCAGGGCCTTGGCCGACAGGGTGCTGCCCCAAGTGGCAGGGCTGTCGGTCAAGGCGCCGGCAAATGCCGAGGCCAGTTCATGCCGGAGTGCGCCATACCCCTCGGCAAGTTGGCGCATGTCCGGCTCGTCGCTGGCCTGCCAGGTTTGCCGGGCCTTTTTGTTGATCGCCGCGTTGAGCCCACGCAGCAAAACCGTCTTTTGGTAGCGATCCAACGTGCCGGCCTGCGTCAGCACCTGCGTGGTCTCTTTGTCCAGCAAGCCCTTGAGTTCGTGGCCGCGCAGCACCTTCACCAACAGCGACCAGTCGCGCACATCCTGGGGCCCTAACAGGTCATTGCCCCACAGATAGACGTGGCTGGCACCCAGCAGCTTTTCAGCCTCGGGGGTCTGGCGCAGCTTGTCCGCCAGTGGCTCATAACGGCCCTGCTCCACCAGCCATTGGCGATAGCGCTTGGCCCCGGCCAGCGGGTCGGCATCGCCCAGGTGCAGGCGCAGCGTCATCGGCGCGGTGGGTTGCAGTGCGGTGAATTCATGGGATGCCAACAGCGCCAGACCGTTGCCATCGGCCTGCCACGCCAGGCGATTGTTATAGGGGTTGGTCAGCAACCAATTGAGCGTAAAGCGCCCATGGTCCACGCCCCATAGCGGCAGGCTCAGATCCTGGGTGGTGTTGACCTCGCCCTGTTCCAGCAAAAACGCCTGCCAGAGGGTGTTACCCGCCGGCACGTAATGCCCTTCGGCCAAGGGCCAGATCAAGCCTTTGCCCATGGCCTCGGCGGGTTGGCGCAACAGCGCCAATGGGCCCGGCTCGCGTGCGTTGATGGTCAGTTCAAGGTCGCGCTGCTCAAGGCGCGCGGTCAGGTGGTAGGCGCCGCTGTCCCACTGCCAAGTGGCTTGCCCGGCATCGGCCTGCACATCGGTGACCGCGTGCGCCGCCACACCGCTGGAGGCCTGCACTGCGGCCTCGCCCGCCGGGGTGACGCGCAGCGCCAGCGTGGCGGGGTCGAGTTCGACCCGCCAGAGGGCGTTTTCCAGCACGGTGCCAGCGAAGAGTCGGGGAGACAGCAACAGGCAAAAAATCAGCACTAAACGGCGCATGACACGAGCCTTCCAAAACGCAAACAGGCCCGGAGGGTAAAACACTTACTGCCAGACGAATGTAGGGAAAGTGTTTCCAGGAGCCTTCCCACATCCTTGCAGGAAGGCGCCGAGGGTCAGGCCTGTTCTTTTTTCGGCTCGCGAATCTTGTACCAGGCCACATAAAGCGCTGGCAGGAACAACAGCGTCAGCAAGGTGGCGATGATGATCCCGCCAATCATCGCGTAGGCCATCGGCCCCCAGAACACTTCCCGCGCAATCGGGATCATGCCCAGGCTGGCGGCCGCAGCGGTCAGCAGGATGGGACGGCGCCGGTGCTCGGTGGCTTCCACCACGGCATCCCACGGCGTGTAGCCGTCGCGCTCGTAGGCATCGATCTGCGTCACCAGAATCACCGAGTTGCGGATGATGATGCCGATCAGCGCCAGGATGCCAAGGATCGCCACAAAGCCCATGGGTGTGCCCGTGGGGATCAGCGCCAGCACCACGCCGATCAGCCCGAGCGGCGCGACACTGGCCACCAGGAACATCTTCTGCACGCTGTGCAGCTGGATCATCAGGAACGTGGCCATCAGGAACAGCATCAACGGCACCACTTTGGCGATAGGGCCTTGGGCCTTGCCGCTTTCCTCGACGGTGCCGCCGGTGGCGACTTTGTAGCCCACCGGCAGGCCGGCGCTGAACGCGTCGATTTCGGGCTTGAGTTGCTTGACCAGGTCGGTCGGCTGCATCTCATCACGCACCGAAGCCTTGACGGTGATGGTTGGCTTGCGGTCGCGACGCCACACCAGCGGCTGTTCCAGCTCATACCGCACGGTGGCGAAGGCCAGCAACGGAATCGAGGTGCCGTTGGGCGTGACAATCTGCAGGTTCTGCAAGGTTTCCGGGGTGCCGCGTTCGGCATCTTCGGCGCGGCCGACCACGTTGATCAGGTAGATATCGTCGTGCACTTGGGTCACCGACGCACCGCTGACCACGCTGTTCATCAACTGCGCCACGTCTTCCGACGACAGCCCCAATTGCCGCACCTTGTCCTGGGCAATGTCCACGCGCAGCACTTTTCCCGGCTCGTTCCAGTCGTAAATGATCTCGCCCAGGTGAGTGTTTTTATCCAGCAAGGTCGCCAGTTCAATGGCGTGCTTGCGCACCTGGTCGGTGTCCTTGCCAGACACGCGATATTGAATCGGCCGCCCAACCGGCGGGCCCATTTCCAGTGGCTGCACATAGCTGCCGATGCCGACAAAGTCATCGCGCAGGCGTTTTTGCAGGCGCGCAATCAACGCGCCGCGCTCTTCCAGGCCTTTGCTGACGATCACCAACTGCGCGTAGTAGGGGTTTTCCAACTGCTGGTCGAGGGGCAGGTAGAAACGAATTGCGCCCTGGCCGATATAGGTGCTCCAGCGCGCGATATCCGGATCGTCCTTGATGATCGCCTCAAGGCGGTCGACCGCCTTGCGCGTTTCGTTGATCGAGGCGTTTTGCGGCAGGTTAAGGTCGACGAGAATTTCCGGACGGTCCGATGACGGGAAAAACTGGTTCTGCACAAACTGCATGGAGAACACCGACGCCGCAAACAGCCCTACGGTGATGCCGATGGCCCACCAGCGGTTGCGCATGGCCCAGAGCATGCCGCCATTGAACGCGCGACCGATGCGCCCCGGCTCTTTGTTTTCGGGTTTAACGTTGGCGCTGAGGATATGCACGCCAATCACCGGCGCAAACAGCACCGCCACCACCCACGACACCAGCATCGCCACGGCAATCACCGCAAACAGCGTGAAGGTGTACTCGCCCGCCGAGCTGGCGTTGAGGCCGATAGGCACAAAGCCGGCGACGGTCACCAGCGTGCCGGTGAGCATCGGGAACGCGGTCGAGGTATAGGCGTAGGTCGCCGCCTGTTCCTTGGTTTCGCCTTTTTCCAGGCGCGTGATCATCATCTCCACGGTGATCATCGCGTCGTCCACCAACAGGCCAAGGGCGATGATCAACGCGCCCAGCGACACGCGCTGCATGGTGATGCCGCTGTATTCCATGAACACGAACACCAGCGCCAGCACCAACGGAATCGAGCACGCCACCACCAACCCGGCACGCATGCCAAGGCTGATAAAGCTCACCACCAGCACGATGATGACGGCTTCAAACAGCGCGCTGGTAAAGCCGCCGACGGCCTCTTCCACCACTTCCGCCTGGTCGGAGACTTTGTGCACGCCCACGCCCACCGGCAGGTCAGCCGTCAACTCATCCATGCGCGTGTGCAGGGCCTTGCCGAATGACTGGATATTGCCGCCCTTCTGCATGGCGATGGCCAAGCCAATCGCCGGCTGGCCATTGAAACGGAACATCGGCCGCGCCGGGTCGACATAGCCACGGCTGATGTCGGCAATGTCGGCCAAACGGTAGAAACGGTCATTGAGGCGCAGGTTGACGTTGGCCAGGTCCTTTTCGGAGGCAAATTGCCCCGAGGTGCGCACCGAAATCCGCTCCGGCCCGGCCTCGATCACCCCGGCCGGGGTCACCGCGTTCTGCGACTGCAGGCTTTGTACGACCTGGCGCTGGTCAATCCCCAACGCTGCCAGTTTGCGCGTGGAAAAATTCAGGTAGATCACTTCGTCCTGCTGGCCGATCATCTCGACCTTGCCCAGGCCGGGCACCGAGCGGATCTCGGCGCGCACTTGCTCCACGTAGTCACGCAGCTGGCGCATCGACAAGCCGTCGCCGGTAAACGCGTAGACCGAACCGAACACGTCACCGAACTCATCGTTGAACGACGGCCCCTGCAAGCCCTGGGGGAAGGTGCCGCGAATGTCATCGATCTTCTTGCGCACCTGGTACCAGATATCCGGAATCGCCTTGGCGCTGGTGGTGTCTTTGAGGAACACGAACACCGTGGACTCGCCCGGCCGCGTGTAGCTTTTCACGTAGTCGAGGGAGTCGAGTTCTTCGAGTTTTTTCTCGATGCGGTCAGTGACCTGCTTGAGGGTTTCTTCCTGGGTCGCGCCCGGCCAGCGGGTCTGGATCACCATGGTTTTGATGGTGAACGAGGGGTCTTCCTCGCGGCCAAGGTTCATGTAGGAGAACACGCCCATCAGCAGCGCGACGAACATCAGGTACCAGACGAAGGACTGATGCTTGAGGGCCCAGTCGGATAAGTTGAAGCTCCCTTTCATCGCGGGCTGTCCTCGTCGATTTTGACTTTTTGCCCGGGTTTCAGGCTGTTCACGCCAGCGGTGACGATGCGTTCGCCGGGTTTGACGCCGCCATTGAGCACGGCGCTGTCGGCATCGCGGCTGACCACCGTGACGTCACGCGGCTGCACGGTCTGGCTGTGGGTGTCGAGCAGCCAGATGCGGGTCTTGCCGTCAACTTCCTGCAAGGCGCTCACCGGCAGTTGGATACGGGGGGCGATGGCGGTGCTCAAGGTCACGCTGATAGCGGTGCCCAGGCGGAAGGCTGGCGGTGTTTCGGTCAGGGTCAATCGCGCACGACGGGTGCGCGTGGCGCTTTGGGCCTGAGGCTCGATCTCACGCACGATGGCGGTGGTGTTGACGCTCGGGTCGAGTTGGCCTGCAACCACAAACACCACATCGGTGGGCAGCCGCTCAGCCAGGCCAGCCGGCAGGTCGATTACCGCTTCCTTGATGTCCGGGCGCGCGAGGGTCACCACTTGCTGGCCCGCGCTGACTACCTGGCCAGCCTCGGCGTTCCAGGCGGTGACGATACCGGCGTGGTCGGTGCGCAGTTCGGCGTAGTTGAGCTGGTCCTTGGCCTGGTTGACCGAAGCCTTGGCCTGGTCGAGGGTGGCCTGGGTGGTTTTCAGGTCGGTCTGGGCCACGTCCAGTTGAGCCTGGGCGCCGACACCACGGTTGAACAATTCCTGCTGACGGCGGGCATTGGCCTGGGCGTTGATGAACTGCGCCTGCACACGGGCGAGGTCGCCTTGGGCGGCGCGCAATTGGTTTTGCTGATCGGTGGGATCGAGCACGGCGAGCAAGGCGCCCTTCTCCACTTCGGCGCCCACGTCCACCGCGCGGCGGGCGATACGGCCGGGGACGCGAAAGCCGAGGTTACTTTCATAGCGGGCCTGGATGGTGCCGGCGAAGCGGCCGAGGTTTTCCTGGTCTTCGGCTTTGACTTCCATCGACAACACCGGGCGCACGGGCTCGGGCGGCGGTTCTTTCTTGGAGCAGGCGGCCAACAACAGGCTGGCGGCGAGCAGAGCCGTCAGGCGCTTCATGGCTGGGCTCCTTGCTGGGCGATCTCGACCAGCATGCCGGGGTGCAACAATTGTCCGCCGGCCACCACGACTTTTTCGCCGCCTCTGAGCCCGTCGCCAATAATCACTTTGCCGGTGAGGTAACGCGCCACGCTGACCTTGTGCAATTGCGCCTTGCCGTCACCGTCGATCAGCCACACGGCGGGTTCGTTGAGGTCTTTGGTCAAGGCCGACCACGGCAGCTCGATGCTGGCCTTGGCCGGGCCATTGGCGGTGGCGCTGACCACCGAGCCCAACTGCATGCCCTTGGGCAGCGATTGCAGGGCGATTTTGACTTGCACGGTGCCGGTATTGGCCGCCACCGCCGGCGTGACCTCGCGAACCTTGCCCACGGCCTTGATGTTCGGGTTATCCAGCAGGCTGACCGTGATCGGTGCATCCGGCGGCGGCTCTACCAGCAGCGACTCATAGACATTGAACACCGCATCGCGATCGCCATCGGTGGCCAGGCTGAAAATCGGCACGGTGGCCTGCACGACCTGGCCGACTTCCGCCTGGCGCGCGGTAATCACACCGGGCGCATCGGCGATCAGCGAGGTATAACCGAGTTGTTCACGGGCGTTGGCGAGCTGGGCTTGCGCGGCGGCCAGGGCGCTTTGGCTGCTGCGCAGCGCGGCCTGGGCGGCGTCGTATTCGCTGCGGCTGGTGTAGCCCTTGGGCAGCAGTTTTTCCTGGCGAACGAAGGCGGCGGCGGTTTGCTTGACGCGGGCCTGCTCGGCCACAACCTGGGCCTGGGCGGAATCGACGTTGGTCTGCAGGTCCTTGGGATCGAGCTTGGCCAGCACTTGCTTGGCGGTCACGCGGTCACCCACGTCGACCATGCGCTGGATGATTTTGCCACCCACGCGAAAGGACAAATCGGTTTGCACACGGGCCTGGATATCGCCAGTCAGGGTCACCGCCGCGGCGAAATCCGCCGGCTGCACCGTCTGCACAAAAACCCGCGAATGCTCCTTGGGCTCGGACTTTTCCTGACCACAGCCGCTCAGCAGCGCCAAGAGGCCAAGGCTGAGTAAAACTATCGAAGTGCGACCGCCCATGCAGGCTCCTTTTGCGTGATGCCGACTTGCCAGTGTGTATGCGACTGTGAGCTTAGATCAGGGTTCCTTATCTGCATGGAGGATCCCATACTCCAATGGTTCCCACGTCGACTGAATACCCTATGTTGAAAACCCTGGCGGTGGCCAATTACCGTTCGATCAATAAATTGGTGGTGCCTCTGGACCGGCTGAACCTGGTCACCGGCCCCAATGGCAGCGGCAAGTCCAACCTGTATCGCGCCTTGCGCCTGCTGGCGGAAACCGCCCAGGGCGGCGTCATCAATGCGCTGGCCCGTGAAGGCGGGCTGGATTCAACCTTCTGGGCCGGGCCGGAAACCATCAGCCGACGCATGCGTGAGGGCGAAGTCGCCGTACAAGCCACCACCCGCCAGAACGTGAAGCGTCTGCGCCTGGGATTTGCCGGGGAAGATTTCAGCTACGCCATCTCCATGGGGTTGCCGTCACCCGGTATCAGTTATTTCTCCCTGGACCCCGAAATAAAAAAAGAATGCATCTGGGCCGGCCACCTCTATCGCCCCGCCAGCCTGCTGGTGCAGCGCTCCGGGCCGATGGTTCGGGCGCGAGAGGGGCCCAACTGGGATGTACTGGCCCAGCACACACCCGATTACCACAGCCTGTTTGATCAGGTCGGCAGCCTGCGCGGCTCGCCGGAGGTGTTGTTGCTGCGCGAAAGCATCCGTGGTTGGCGCTTTTATGATCACTTTCGCAGCGACGTGGACGCGCCCGTTCGCCAACCACAATTAGGCACGCGCACGCCGGTGTTGCATCACGACGGGCGCGATTTGGCCGCGGCGTTGCAGACCATCCGCGAAATCGGCGACCTAGAGGCCTTGCAGCGTGCGGTCAGCGATGCATTCCCCGGCGCACGCCTGAATATCCAGCCGTTGCAGGGCGGGCGCTTTGCGATTGAGTTTTATCAGGAAGGCTTGCTGCGGCCCTTGTCGGCGGCCGAGCTGTCGGACGGCACCTTGCGTTATTTGCTGCTGATCGCGGCGCTGCTCACGCCACGGCCGCCGACCATGATGGTACTGAACGAGCCGGAAACCAGCCTGCACCCGGATTTGCTGCCGGCGTTGGCGCGTTTGATTATCCAGGCGTCCCAGCATTGCCAGGTGTGGGTGGTGTCGCATGCCAGCCGGTTGATCGCAGCGTTGCAACAGGATGAAGGGTGTAATTCGATTGTGTTGGAGAAGGTGATGGGCGAGACGCGGATTGTGGGGCAAGGGATGCTGGATGCGCCGGCGTGGCATTGGCCGGAGTAGGTGCAGTGACTGCACTGGCCTCTTCGCGGGCAAGCCCGCTCCCACATTTTGATTTGCGAACACACTCAAAGGTGGCAGCTGGCTTGCCTGCGATACCGGTAGAACGTGGCGTTGGCCGCAATAAGTGGTGATTGCACCGACCTCTTCGCGGGCAAGCCCGCTCCCACATTAGCCTGCATTCCAAGGTTGGAACTCGGTCAAGGGTGGGAGCTGGCTTGCCTGCGATAGCGGTAGAACAGTCAGCGCGGGATCAGCCCTGCCACTTACCGCCTTCAACAATCACACTCTCAGGCTTGGTGTCATCGCTCAGCTCTTTACGCACATATTGGTCGTACAGCTTGAGCAGGAACTTCTCCTCGCCCAACTTCGCCAACTCGGTATTCACCCAGTCGCGCAGTTCGATGTTGCCCTTCTTCACGGCCGGCGCAATCGGTGCTTCATCACCGAGTTTTTCTTCCAGCACGCGGTAGCCCGGGTTCTGCTTGGCCCAGCTGAACAGCACCAGGTTGTCTTGCGCGTACGCATCGCCACGCCCGGCCGACAGCGCTTGCAGGGACTCGGAGTTTTTCTCGAACTTGAGCAGTTTCCAGTCCGGGTGGTTTTTGGTCAGCCAGATATCGGCGGTGGTGCCGGTGGTGACGATGGTGGTGCGGGTGGCCAGGTCATCCAGGCTTTTCACCGAGCTGTCCTGCGGCACCAGGGCTTGCACCGCCACTTTCAGGTTGGGGTTGGTGAAGTCCACCGCTTCCTTGCGCTCCGGCGTTACGGTCATGTTGGCAAGGATCAGGTCGACCTTGTCGCTTTGCAGAAACGGAATACGGCTGGCCGGCTCGACGGCGACAAACTCGACCTTGTTTTCATCGCCCAGCAAATCCTTGGCGAATTGACGGCCGATATCCGTATCAAAGCCGACGTAACGACCGGCTTCGTTCACAAAACCGAACGGCGGTTTGTCGGTAAATACGCCGACGATCAGCTTGTCGCGCGCCTTGATCTTGTCGATATAACTGGCAGCAGCGACGGGTTTTGCAGGCTCTTCGGCCCTTTTATCGCAGCCGGCCAGTAAGGCGACGGCCAACAGTGGCAGCAGTAGTTTTTTCATATCAGCTCCAATTCCTTGGTCTTTTTGGGCAGTGTTGAAACAAAGGAGAACTTCTCCAGAAACTGCTGCGCGCGTGCGGTTTGCGGGTTCGTAAAGAATTCTTCGGGGATGTTGTGTTCGAGGATGCGACCAGCCTCCATGAACACCACGCGGTCGGCGACGGCGCGGGCGAAGGCCATTTCATGGGTGACGATCAACAAGGTCATGCCGTCGCGGGCCAGGCCCTGAATCACTTCCAGCACTTCCTTGACCATTTCCGGGTCGAGGGCGGCGGTGACTTCGTCAAACAGCATCACTTGCGGGTTCATGCACAGCGAACGGACGATGGCGATGCGTTGCTGCTGACCACCGGACAGCTGGCGCGGGAAGGCGTCGCGCTTGTCGGCCAGGCCAACGCGTTCGAGTAATTTTTCCGCTTGGGCACGGGCTTCGCGAGGCGCGCGTTTTTGCACTTTCAGCGGGCCGAGCAGGAGGTTGTCGAGCACACTCATGTGCGGGAACAAGTGGTAGCTCTGGAACACCATGCCCACGTCCTGGCGCACCTGGCGCCAATCGGTATTTTTATCCAGCAGTTCGTTGCCGGCAAAACGCAGGCTGCCGCTGTGCGCCACTTCCAGGCCGTTGAGGCAGCGCAGCAAGGTGCTTTTGCCGCAGCCACTGGGGCCGAGGATCACCACCACTTCGCCGCTTTGCACGCTCAGGTCGATGCCCTTGAGCACCTGCTGCTCGCCGAAGAATTTGTTGAAAGCCTGGAACTCGATCAATGCGCTCATGCTTGGGCCCAGCGCCGTTCCAGCACCTTGGAGGCGGCTGACAACGGGTAGCAGATAAAGAAGAAAAACAGAAACAGCACGCCGTAGATCAGTACTGACTCATAGGTGCGCTCGATGATTTGCTGGCCGACCTTGATCACGTCCACCACGCCGATCAGCACCGCCAGCGAGCTGGTCTTGATGATGCGCGTGTAGACGTTGATGGTTGGCGGCGTCATGCGCTTGAGGGCTTGGGGTAGCAACACGTAGCCGTACAGCTGCGGGTCGGACAGACCAATCGACAAGCCCGCTTCGCGCTGGCCACGCGGTAGCGAATGCAGCGCGCCGCGTACCACTTCGCCCACCTCGCTGGCGCCCCACAACGACAGCACCAGCACCGCGCACCAGAAACTCGGAATGCTCAGGCCGAAGAAAATCGGCAAACCGAAAAACAGCAGGTACAACCACACCAGCACCGGAATCGCCCGGAACAGCTCCAGGTACACCCGCAGCACCGCGTTGATCAGCGTGTTATTCAGCGTGCGCAGCACGCCGTACAACACCCCGCCGACGGTGCTGAAGGCGATGCTCAGGAAAGAAATCGACAGCGTCTGCGCAGCGCCCTTGCCCAGTTGCGGCAACGACACCCACAACAACTCAAGACCCGAACTGGCCATGCTGGAGCCTCCTTTCCAGGCGGCTGAGCAGCAGCGACAGCGGCAAAAACAACAGCACGCAAATCAGCGTCAGCACGGCGAGCATTTCGTAGGTTTTGTAGTAGAGCGCGATGTAGCTCTTGGTGGTGTAGAGAATCTCCGGCACCGCCACGGCCGATACCACCGTGGTCTCCTTGAGCAGGAAGATGAAATTGGCGAACAGCGCCGGCAGGCTGAGGATGCCGGCCTGAGGCAGGATCACATGGCGCAGCAGCTGCCAGTCGGACAGGCCGATGGACTTGCCCGACTCGATCTGCGCCAGCGGCACCGCTTCCACACCGGCGCGCAGCACTTCGGTGAGGTAGGCGCCGCCGAGGAAGGTCATGGTGATGATCGCCGCCCAGAACCCGGAGATATTGAACCCCAGCGCCGGCAAGGCGAAGTACACGAAGAACAGTTGAATCAGCAGCGGCGTGTTGCGCGCCAGCTCCACATACAGCGCCACCAGGCGCGACAGGTACGGCGTGCGAAACACCAGCAGCGCTGCGTTGATCAGTGCCACCAGCAACGAGGTGGCAATGGCGACCAGGCCCACTTGCAGCGTCACCCCCACGGCGCTGAGAAACGCCGGCAAGGTGCTGAGGATAAAAGCGAAATCGAAGGTCATCTTGAGTCCATGACGCCGCAAGGGTAATGCAGCGGGCGCAGTCCGGTCCGGCGTGGGTAACGCCGGGTAGCGCGAACTTTAAAGGTATAAAAATTAAAATTTAAATACCCAAATAGCATATTGATATCACCCAAAAAGATAACCGCCGGATTCGCGGGTTGTCCGGGTGACGGCTATGGTTGGGGGGTCTGAGATTCGAGGGATTGAACCATGAACGAAGTGAAGCCGATTGATCCGCAGGAGCTGGTGAAGTGGCTGATGGCGTTGCGCCGGGCGGTCAACACAAAAAACATGTAAGCCTGCGCAAATCAAATGTGGGAGGGGGCTTGCCCCCGATAGCGGTATGTCAGGCACAGATGCATTGACTGAACCACTGCTATCGGGGGCAAGCCCCCTCCCACATTTATTGCATTCCAAATTCCAGGCGAAAAAAACGCCGACGCTATGTGAGCCGTCGGCGTTCAAACCTTGAAGGGGGTTTGGTTTACATCAGAACGCCGGTACGACAGCGCCTTTGTACTTGGAATCGATGAACGCTTTGACTTCAGGGCTGGTCAGGGCCTTGGCCAGCTTCTGGATAGCGTCGCTGTCCTTGTTGTCCGGGCGTGCCACCAGGAAGTTCACGTATGGCGACTTGGCGTCTTCGATGATCAGCGCGTCTTTGGCGGGGTTCAGGCCAGCTTCCAGCGCGTAGTTGGTGTTGATCAAGTCCAGGTCAACCTGGTCCAGCACGCGTGGCAACAGCGCCGATTCCAGCTCTTTGAATTTCAGGTGTTTCGGGTTGCTGGCGATGTCTTTCGGCGTGGCCAGGGCGTTGCTTGGGTCTTTGAGGGTGATCACACCGGCTTTTTGCAGCAGCAATAGGGCGCGGCCGCTGTTGGAGCCTTCGTTCGGGATGGCCACGGTGGCGCCATCTTTGAGTTCGGAAATATTCTTGATCTTCTTCGAATAACCGCCGAAAGGTTCAACGTGCACGCCGACCACAGTGACCAGGTTGGTGCCCTTGCCCTTGTTGAAGTTTTCCAGGTACGGCAGGGTCTGGAAGTAGTTGGCGTCCAGACGCTTCTCGGCCACTTGCACGTTAGGTTGCACGTAGTCGGTGAATACTTTGATCTCCAGGTCCACGCCTTCTTTGGCCAGGGTCGGTTTGACCAGCTCAAGGATCTCGGCGTGCGGGATCGGCGTGGCGGCAACCACCAGTTTCTCGTTGGCCTGGGCGAAGCTTGCAGTCAGGGCAGCCGCCAGTGCGGTAAACAACAGAACCTTTTTCATGCAGTGTCCTTATCGAAATTCCGGGGCGTCTCTGACGACCGTTTTTATGGTGTGCCAGCGAAGTGCTATCGCGGCGTGGAGTGGACAATACCTAGATTTTTTATTCCCGAACAATATCTTTTATTCACTTTGATATTCCATTTTGCTCATGTAGCTGCTGTTCATTTAGAAAGCTGAGCAAGATTTGCCGCTCGGCGGCGCTGGCACTCGCGAAGATCCGCTGCACCTGTTCCAGTGGCGAGCCCGCCACCGGCAGGTTGAGATGTTCGGGCAAAATCTCATCACCACTGCTCACCAGCAACGCAAAGTGAATAACGTTTTCCAGCTCGCGGGTATTGCCCGGCCAGCTGTGGAGTTCCAACACACGCTGGGCGGCATCACTGATCAGCGGCACCGGCAGGTCCAGGCGCTGGCTGTAGATGCCGAGAAAATATTCAGCCAGCGACAGAATGTCGCCGACGCGCTCGCGCAGCGCGGGCAGGTCGAGCTGGCCTTCACTCAAGTAATGGAACAGACGCTCGTGAAACTTGCCCGCCGCCACGGCTTGGGCGAGGTCGATGCTGGTGGCCGCAACCAGGCGCACATCCACCGGGCTGGGCTGGTGGGCGCCAACGCGGGTGACTTCGTGATTTTCCAGGGCGGCGAGCAATTTCACCTGGATCGGCAACGGCAAGTCGCCGATCTCATCCAGGTACAAGGTGCCGCCGTTGGCCGACCCGAACCACCCGGCCCGACTGCTCGCCGCGCCGCTGTGGCTGCCGGCCGCGTAGCCAAACAGCTCGGCATCGGCGTAAGTGGGGCTGATCGCGCCGCAGTTGACCGAGACAAACAACCCAGTGCGGTCGCTGCCACGGTGAATATGCCGCGCCAGCAGCTCCTTGCCGCTGCCGGTCTCACCGCGAATCAACACCGGCAAGGCGCGCGGCGCCAGGCTTTCCAGGTCTTCACGTAATTGGCGCGAGCGCGGGTCGACAAACACCAGGGCCTTGGCACGGATGCTCAGCGGGCTTTTTTCGGCGTCGGGGAAGGTCAGCAAGGGCTGGCCGAAGGTTTCATGACTCATGGCAGGCTCCCGCCCCAAATCCACTCAGGGACGGGGCGTTGAAAAATGTTCAGGCAGTACGCCGGGCGTGGTGCTCAAGGCGGTTTTGCAGGCGATAGAGGTAGGCGAAGCCCTGCTCCCAGCGCTGGTGGCCGGACTTCACATTGATATGGCCGGCGCCGGACAGAATCCCGGCCTCCGCGCCCCAATTGCGCGCCAGTTCCAGGGCCCGCGGCGCGCTGACCGCGCTGTCGTTGTCGGAGCTGACCACTTGGCTGGGAAACGGCAGCAGGTCGGTCGGGATCGGCGCGAAGTTGCGCAAGGCCGGTGAACAGGCCGGGCGTTCGACATCCGCCGGAGCCACCAGCAAAGCGCCGCGGACCTGACGCAAAAAGTGCACCGGCGCAGTGGCGGCCCAATGCGCGACGGTGATGCAACCCAGGCTATGGGCGATCAGGATCACGGGAGTGCTGTCGGCGGCGATGGCCTCGGCGAGTGCGGCCACCCAGTCTTCGCGACGCGGCGTCAGCCAATCGGCCTGTTCCACCCGCGCGCTGTTGGGCAGGCTGTTCTGCCAATAGGTTTGCCAATGATCTTCTGGCGATCCTTGCCAGCCCGGCACGATCAGATAACGAATCGACTCGCTGTGCATGGGTGTGCCCTCCTGCAGCGTTTAACGTTGCTGACCAGTATAGGGATGGGGGTTATATTCGTTAAGGAATAAGAAGCTATTTATTAATAACCAAAATCTCAAACCCATCGCAGATCAAAATGTGGGAGCGGGCTTGCTCGCGAATGCGGTGCATCAGTCGGCGCATCTGCTACTGACCCACCGTATTCGCGAGCAAGCCCGCTCCCACATAGACCTCATTTCACATCGAGCTTCAACGGAATTCCAGGCAAAAAAAAGGCCGCACCCTGCCAAGGAGACGGCCAAAAAATTGTCGAGGCATTTGAAACTAACGTGCAGTAATCACCGACAACTTGGTAATCCCCGCGCGTTCGATAGACGCCATGGCTCGCGCCACTTCGCCGTAGTTCACTCCATTGTCAGCCTGCAGTTGCACCCGCACATCGGGGTCCTTGGCCTTGGCCGCCTGCAGGTTGAACTCCAGCAGGTCCGGCTGGATTTCGTCCTTGTTGATAAACAGTTTGCCGGCGCCGTCGATACTCACCACCAGCGGGTCCTTTTGCTCAACCGGCGCCACGGCTTGGGTCTTGGGCAGGTTGATCGGAATCGCGTTGGTCAACAGCGGCGCAGTGACGATAAACACCACCAGCAGCACCAGCATCACGTCCACCAGCGGCGTGACGTTGATCTCGCTCAGCACCTCGTCACTGTCTTGTGTGGAAAAGGCCATCTCAGGACGCCTCCTTCACTTTCTGCGGGTTGCCGGCCGCGCTTTTGGTCAGCGCAGGGTGCAGCAGCACGCGGAAGGCGTTTTTCTGCGCCAGGCTGTAGAAGTCGTGGGCAAAGTCATCCAGGTCAGCAGCCGTCAGCTTCAGGCGGCGCAGGAAATAGTTGTAGACCAGCACCGCCGGCACCGCGACGGCGATCCCCACACCGGTGGCCACCAGCGCCGCACCAATCGGGCCGGCCACGGTTTCCAGACTGGCGGAGCCGGCGGCGCTGATGCCTTTCAACGCTTGCATGATCCCCCACACGGTGCCGAACAGGCCGATAAACGGCGAGGTGCTGCCGATACTGGCGACCACAGCCAGGCCGGTTTCCAGCGAGCGACGCTCACGCACGATCTGCTGACGCAGGGCGCGTTCGAGGCGGTCCTGGTGGTTGATGGCCTGGCTCAGGTCCGCGGCATGTGGCGCGTCACCGACCTGGATCGCCGCGTAACCGGCCTGGGCCACACGCGCCGCGGCGCCGGGCTGGGTTTCGGCCAGTTCGGCGGCCGAGTCGAGACTCGACGCCGCCCAGAACTGTTTGTGGAATTTGCGATCCTGGGCCTTGAGGCGACCGAACTGCACACCCTTGAGCAAGGCGAAGCCCCAGGTGGCGACCGAAAAGGCCACCAGCAGCCAGATCACCGCGCTTTCGATGGATTCAACTGGAGATGCTAATGCCATGATGTTTTCCCTCTGTGCAGGTCGCGGCGTGTCCAACACACCGCTGCCGAATAGTTAGTGAATCTTGAAATCGATCGGTACGCTGACCCAGCCGTCCTGGGCCACATCGCCCTGTTTGGCCGGCACGAAGCTCCAACGCTTCACGGCGGTCAGTGCGGCGTCATCGAGTTGCTGGCGACCGCTGCTTTTCTGGACCTGGATCTCGCCCGGCTTGCCGCTGGCCAACACATGCACCCTGAGCAATACCGTGCCTTCCCAACCGCGACGCTGGGCCAGTGACGGGTACTCCGGCGCCGGGTTCTTCAGGTACGCGGCGTTCGCCGAGGCAGGTGTAACCGAGGCCGGCGACGGTGGCGCGGCTGGCGCGGGCGGTGCAGGCGGCGCCGGCGTAGGTGGCGCGGGCGGTTGCTCGACCGGTTTGGGTGCAGGCTTGGGCTCGGGCTTGGGCACCGGTTTGGGTTTTGGCTTGGGAATCGGTTTTGGCGGCACCGGCTTGGCAGCCAACTCATCCACCACCGGCGGCGGTGGCTCGACCACAGGTGGCGGTGGCGGCGGCACGGGCGGTGGCGGTTCAACCACCAGCGGTGCCGGCTGGGAAAATTCGATCGTCATCGGCGGGATTTCCGGCGGCACAATCGGCAATACCGGCGTCGGCTTCTGGCTCACCCAATAGATCACCGCACCGTGCAGCGCCAACACCAGTAAGCCGAGCAGCAGCCCTTCGCGACGGCTAGAGAAGCGCGTCGGGGTTTTCTGCAAACGCAACTGCCCCAACGGCGCCCGATGCGGCCGGCCAAGGTCGACCAACTCACCACCCGGTGCCTGGCGCCATTGCGCCTCGGGTGCACTGGCGGCGGTCTGGACATTGCCCATTGATTCACTCCCTACGGTCTTCACACAAAAAAACCGACAGGCCTGCCTTGGCGGCCGTCGAGGGCTGAATCATCGGGGCCAGACGCTTATCTCTTAAAGTAATCTTTAAAGTTATACATAGATCTAAATTGAATATGAGAAACATCCTGAAACGCCAAAGCCACGGCCTGCGCGGCCTGTGGCGAAGGTGCTGTTTTTCAATGCTTTTCAGGCATACAAAATATTCAGTGAAGGCATCGATTGTGGCGGGTGGGCTTGCCCCGCGTTGGGTCGCGCAGCAGACCCAGTGGGAGATAACGCGCTGTCAGGCATATCGGTTTGGCAGGTTTTGGGGCGGCTACGCAGCCCAACGCGGGGCAAGCCCGCTCGCCACGAACGCGGCGCTCGGCGACAGCTTTACGCTGGGCTGTTGGCGCATAACTCGAGCAATTGACGTTGCAACGTCTGCCCGGCTGCGCCCAACCCGCTGCGGCCGTATAACGCCAGGCGCACGCCTTGCACCGTGGGCAACCCACTGTCCTCGCCGAGCACCACGTGCCCAGGCTGCACCACCCGGCGTGGTAACAGGCTGATGCCGAGCCCCGCCGCCACTGCCGAACACACACTGGCCAGGCCGGCGCTGGAATAGCCGATGCGCCAGCGCCAGCCACCCACTTCCAGGTGATGCAGCATTTCATTGCGATACAACCCGCCCACCGGAAACGCCACCAGGGGCAACGGGTCGCGGCCCAAGGACGGCATGCTGCGGCTGTCGACCCAGCACAGGGGCTCCGGCCACGACGCCAGGCAGTCGTCGCTGTCACCCATTTGCTTGACCAGCAACACGTCGAACTCACCTGCACGGTATTGACGCTGCAGCTCCGGGCCGAGGCCGCTGGTGACTTCCAGGCGCACGCGCGGGTAGGCCACCACGAACGACGACAGCAACGGCATCAGCCGTTCAGCGGCAAAGTCTTCTGGCACCCCCAGGCGCAGCACGCCGTCGCTTTGCTGAGTGATCAGCACGTCGGCAGCCTCTTCATGCAGCGCGAGGATGCGCCGCGCGTACGCCAGCAAGCGTTCACCTTCGGCGGTGGCCACCACGCGGCGCTGATCGCGGTCGAGCAACTGGCACGCCACGGCCTCCTCCAGGCGGCGGATCTGCTGGCTCACGGTGGACTGGGTCACGTGCAGGCGCTCGGCGGCGCGGGTGAAATTGCCGCAATCCACCACGGCGACAAAACTGCGTAACAACACGGGGTCGAACATGGCGCTTCACCATTGCGTTTGCCACTGGTTGGCATGGTTATATTTAATTTCAGAATACCTCGCGAGCTGCCCATACTTCCTGCCTCTTTTGCACACCGAAAAGGTCTTGCATGCCGCTCAACCCTTCATTCATGAGCAGACTCGCCGGTTGGGGCCTGCTGGTCGTGCTTGGCCTGAACCTACGGCCGATCCTCAGTTCCATCAGCCCGTTGCTCGGCGAGATTCGCCAGGCCACAGGCCTGAGTTTCCAGAGCAGCGCCCTGCTTACCAGCCTGCCGGTGGTGTGCATGGGCCTGGTGGCGCTGGTCGGCGTACGCGTGGAGGCGCGACTGGGCGAGCGGCGCGGTATCGCTTTGGGCTTGATGATGATTCTGCTGGCGTGCCTGGCGCGCTGGTTGATGGGCCAGGCGTCGGCGTTGCTGGTCACGGCCTTGATCGGCGGCGCCGGTGTGGCGCTGATTCAGGCGTTGGTGCCGGCGATGATCAAGCGCGAATTCCATCACCGGGTGCCGGTGGCGATGGGTGTGTATTCAGCGTCGTTGATGGCCGGCGGCGGGCTGGCCGCACTGCTCAGCCCGGTGGTGGCCACGCATTTCCAGCAATGGCAGGCGGGGTTGGGCGTGTGGCTGTTGCCGGCGCTGGGGGCGTTGCTGTTGTGGGCCTGGTTGCCGTTGGGTGCGCCGCGCAATCCTCACATGGCGCCCGCATTCAAAGGCCTGCGCAATCGTCGCGCGTGGCTGCTGGCGCTGTATTTCGGTTTGGTGAACTGCGGCTACATGAGCCTGGTGGCGTGGCTGCCTGCGTACTATCAGCAACTGGGCTGGGGCGTGTTGCCGAGCGGTTCGTTGCTGGCCTTTATGACCATCTTCCAGGTGATCGCCGCGCTGTTGATGCCGGTGCTGGCGCAACGCGGTGTCGACCGTCGTCCGTTGCTGGGCATCAGCCTGTTGGCGCAAACCATCGGCTATCTGGGCCTGATCATCGCGCCGCTGGACTATCCGCACCTGTGGGTGGCGCTGTGCGGCTTCGGCCTGGGCGCGTGTTTCGCCCTGAGCCTGCTGCTGACCCTCGACCATCACCGCGACCCACGCCAGGCCGGGCAACTGGCCGCCTTCGTGCAAGGCGTGGGCTTTCTGATCAACGCAATTTCACCGTGGCTCACCGGCTGGCTGCGCCAACTCACCGGCGGCTTTGTCAGCGCCTGGGTGGTGCTGACGGTGACCGCGGTGGCTATGCTGCTGGTGACACGGGTGTTCAGCCCGGCCACCTATCGCAGCACATCAGAAGTCATAGCGCCCGGTCACGCCTAACGTGCGCGGTGTGCCCAGCAGGCCTTCGTAGCCGCCGTTGCCGCCGGTCCACAGGGTGGTGTAGTAAGTTTTGTCGAAGGCGTTTTTCAGCCACAACGACACGTCCCACTGCCCTTGCTGATAGTTGCCGCGCAGGCCGGTGGAGAGGTTGACCACGGCGTAGGCGGGGATCTGCCCGTAGTCGGAATCCTCCACGGTGCCCACCGCTTTGGAGCGGAACGCGTAGCTGGCAGTTACGTAGGGTTCGAAGCCGTTATCCAGGTTCCACTTGTACTCACCGTTGGCGTTGGCGATCCACTTGGATGCGCCGACCACCTGGTGGCCGGTCAGGTCGCAGGACGCCGGCGCGCCCGGACGCAGGCTGACTTCCGGTGGGCACGGCGCATCCTTGTAAGACAGGTAACTCACATCGTTGAACGAGCCGTTGAGGTTCAGCGTCAGGCCCTTGAGCGGCACCAGCGTGCTTTCCACTTCAACCCCGCGCGAGCGCACGGAGCCGGCGTTGGTCAGGTATTGCACGCGGTTGTCCTGGTCGTAGGCGTTGGTCTGGTAGCCGTTGACCTGAGTCCAGAACAGGTTGGCATTAAGCTGCAGGCGGCGGTCCCACAGCGTGCTCTTGAAGCCCAGCTCGGCGTTGTTGGCGCGCTCGGTGCCGATCAACAGTGAGTCGGCCCCGGCGGTCGGCGCGGAGCCCACGGCCAGGTTGACCCCACCGGATTTCTCGCCATGAGACAAGGTCGCGTAGCCCAGCAGGTTCTCATTGAAGTGATAGCTGAGGTTCAGCAGCCCCGACGGCGTTGCGCTGTACTGGCTGAGGTCGCCCGAGTCGTACACCCCGGCACGCCCGCGCCGCGCTGTGGCCGCCGCGCCGGTCACTGCCGCGCCACCCACTGGCGCATTGCGCGTGACCCAGGCGCTTTTCTCTTCATAGGTGCCGCGCAGGCCGGCGGTGAAATCCAGGCGCTCGGTGAGGTGCCAGGTGCCTTGGGCGAACAGGGCAAAACTGTCGGTGCGGATATGCCCGTTGCCAACGCTGCTCACATTGTTCAACGCGCCGGTTGGCGTGCCGTTCCAGATATCCGCCTTGGGCCCGTAGTAGGCAAAGGATTTGTTATCCAGCGAATTGCCGAAGTAATAGGCGCCGAGCACATAGTCGAAGAAGCCACCGGTAGGCGAGGCCAGGCGGAATTCCTGGGACCATTGTTTATCTTCCACCGACACCCCGGCGTTATACGCCGCCGGCACGTTGAGCCCGTCGTCGTTACGCGGGGTGAAATTCCACCAGCGATACGAGCTGACCGAGGTCAGGGTGAAGTCGCTGGGCAGGGTCCAGTTGGCCTCCACAGACGTGCCGCCCTGGAACACGGTGACGTGCTGGTCGTTGTCCAGATTGACCTTGCGGTGGGTGCCATCCACCAGTGTCGCTCCCGCCGCCGTCGCCCGCGATTGATACAGGTTGGTGCCATTGATGGTCGGCCCGGTGCTGTACAGCACGCGCGTGCCGGCGCTGGAATCTTCCTCGTTGTAGTCGCCGATCCAGCGCAGGTTGAATGTCTCGCTGGGCTTGTACAGCAACTGCCCGCGAAAGCCCTGGCGTGAACCGCCATTGAGGTCGTGGCCGTTGTATTCGTTCTTGATGTCGCCGTCGCTGCGCGTGCGATAGGCCGAAAAACGCCCGGCCAGGTCATCGGTGAGCGGGCCCGAAATGGTGCCCTTGGTCTGGAAATAACCGTCCTCGCCCAGCGAAGTTTCGATGCTGCGCTCCGGGGTAAAACTAGGCGCGCGGGTGCTGATATTGATCACGCCGGCGGTGGTGTTTTTTCCGAACAGCGTGCCTTGCGGGCCGCGCAACACTTCCAGCTGTTCGATGTCCATCAAATCAAACACCGCCATGCCCGGCCGGCCCAGGTACACGTTGTCGATGTACAGCCCCACGCTGCCTTCCAGGCCGTCGCTGGCCGGGTTGTTGCCCAAGCCGCGAATCGACACGCTGGACTGGCGCGCATGCATATAGGCGACGTTGACGCTGGGCACCAACTGCTGCAAATCCTGAATGCGATAGACCCGCTGACTCTCCAGCGCCTGGCCGCCGATGACGCTCATGGGCGTGGGCACTTCCTGGGCGCTTTCGGTACGCCGCCGGGCGGTCACAGTGACGGTCTCAAGCTGGCCGCTGGCGTTTTCGCCCTTGCTTGCCGGCGCGGGTGTTTCGGCGGCCTGGGTCGGCGACCAACTGGTGCTGCCGGCCAGTAACATGGCCATCGGCAAGGACTTCAACAGACTCATAAGCGGCTCCGGACCTCGGAAATATTCCCTATCGAATATTCCATTAGGTTATTTATTTATGTTTTTACGAACATTTACTGCATAAGAGATAGCCTTTATAAGGAGTCGACCTAATGCATAGCCAATGCATTTCCCGGATATTTTTGATGTGAAAAATGCATATCGATCTGCGCCAACTTCGCCACTTCATCGCCCTCGCTGAACAGCGCAGTTTTGTCGCGGCGGCGTTGGCCGTGAACCTCTCGCAGTCGGCGTTCAGCCGCAGCATCCAGGCGCTTGAACACAGCGCCGGGTGCCAACTCGTGGACCGTGGCCGCAAGGACCTGGCGCCCACCAAGCAGGGCCAGGTGCTGCTCGAACATGCGCGTCGGCTGGTCAGCGGCGCGCAGCAACTGGCCAACGAGATCAGCCAGTTCAATGGCCTTGAGGCCGGTGAATTGCGCTTCGGCTGCGGCCCGGCACCGGCGGCCGGGTTGATCCCGCGCGCCATCGGCAGTTTTATCGGGCGTTACCCCAAGGCACGTGTGCAGTTCCAGGTGGATGACTGGCAAAGCCTGAGCAAGCGCCTGCTCAGCGAAGAGTTCGAATTTTTCGTCGCCGACACCCGCCATTTCGAGGCCAACCCGGACTATCACACCCACCGCCTGCGCGCGCGGCGCTGGTATTTCTGCTGCCGCGTCGGGCACCCGTTGGCCACGCGCAGCAGCGTAAGCGCCGCCGAGCTGATGAGCTATCCACTGGCCGTGACCATCCGCCCGCCGAACCTGCGCAAGGTCATTGTCGACCTCAGCGGCCGGCCGGATTACCTGCCCAATGTGGAATGCGAAAACGGCTACAGCCTGATGGGCGTGGTGCTGCGTTCGGACGCTATCGGCATCGTCAGCGCCAACAGCGATGTGCTGCACATGGCGCGCGGCGAGTTGGTGTGCTTGACGATTGATGGGCTGGCTGAAGACTTGGAAGAGCGCTATACGCGCTACGGGATTGTCAGCCGCGCGGGGTATCGGTTGTCGCCGCTGGCGGAGGCGATGATTGAGCAGATCAAGCAGATTGATGAGTTGGATGAGGATGTGTGTGCATTGGAGAATGTCGCTGTTTGAGTAGCACCCATGCATTCCCTGCATAAAACCCAGTCCTCAAATGCACTTGCCAGTGCCCCTCCGAACAGCGAAAACCGTCACCTTTGTTCTGTTCGGTGAAGCCCCATGTCTCAACCAAACCCCGTGCGCAATGTGCTGTACATCATGTGCGACCAACTGCGCCGCGATTACCTGTCGTGCTACGGCCATGCGCATTTGCACACGCCGAATATCGACCGCCTCGCCGTTGCCGGCGTGCGCTTCAGCCGGGCCTACACCCAGGGCACCATTTGCGGGCCGTCGCGGATGTCGGCCTACACCGGGCGCTATGTCAGCAGCCATCAGGTGGCGTGGAACGCGGTGCCGCTGCCGCTCGAAGAGCTGACCATTGGCGATTACCTGCGCCCCCATGGCATCCGCACCGCACTGGTCGGCAAGACCCACGCCACGCCGAATCTGGACGCCCTGCAGCGCCTGAAGATCGACCCCGACAGCGCGCAGGCCGAGCCGCTGAATGAGGTCGGGTTTGACGCGTACATGCGCCACGACGGCATTTACCCAGACAGCCCACTGTTCGACGACAAACGCGAGTCCGCGCCTTACACCCATTACCTGCGTGAACAGGGCTACGACGGCCGCAACCCGTGGCATGAATGGGCCAATGCCGCCGCCGGTGAAAACGGTGAAATCCTCAGCGGCTGGCACATGCGTCACTCAGGCAAGCCTGCGCGCGTGGCGCAGGAGCATTCGGAAACCGTCTACACCACCGACCGCGCCATCGACTTTATCGCCGAACACGGCGAGCAGCCGTGGTGCCTGCACCTGTCCTACATCAAGCCGCACTGGCCCTATATCGCCCCGGCGCCGTACCACGCGCTGTATGGCGCCGAGCATATCCAGGCGCCCATTCAACCTGAACACACGAGCGATCACCCGGTTTACCACGCCTTCCGCCAGCACCAGGAGAGCCTGAATTTCTCCCGTGATGAGGTGCGGCTGACGGTGATTCCGACCTACATGGGCCTGATCAAACAGGTCGACGATCAACTCGGGCGGCTGTTCGATTTTCTGCAAAGTAACGGCCGTTGGGACGACACGCTGATCGTGTTCACCAGCGACCACGGCGACTTCCTCGGCGATCACTTCCTCGGTGAAAAAGAATTTCTGCTGGAGCCTGCGGTGGGCGTTCCGCTGATCGTGCGCGACCCGCGCGCCAGCGCCGACATCAGCCGTGGTTCAGTGGACGCACGCCTGGTGGAAACCATCGACGCCCTGCCAACCTTCCTCGACGCCCTGGGACTGCCAGCGGCTGACCACCGCCTGGAGGGCCGCTCGCTGATCCCGCTGTTGCACGGCAAGGACATCACTTGGCGCAACTACGCCATCGCCGAATACGACTATGCGTTCCAGGCCCCGGCCCGCGAGCGTCTGGAGCAGCCCATCGACCGCTGCCGCATGACCATGGTGCGCAGCGAGCGCTGGAAGTACCTGGCGTATGACGGCTTTCGCCCACAGCTGTTTGATCTGGAAAATGATCCACAGGAGTTGCACGACCTGGGCGCCGACCCGGCCTATGCGGCGGTGCGCGAGACGCACGTGGGGTATTTGTTTGAGTGGCTGCGCGGGTTGAAACGGCGCACCACTATCAGCCATGCAGAGATCGCGCTGCGTGGCCAACGCTTTCGGTATGGTGAGCCAGAGGCAGAGAAGGTCGTGCAGATAGGCGTCTGGTAAACACCAAAAACCCATGTGGGAGCTGGCTTGCCTGCGATGCCGGCACCTGGGTGTATCAGACACACCCCGGCGATGCTATCGCAGGCAAGCCAGCTCCCACACAGACCTGCTCCGACATTTGGAACTGGGTTCGCTTAGAGACCTTTGGTGGTTTTGCTGGATTGCCCTTGCACACCCACCGGCACGTCGCCCTTGAGCGTTACCCGGCGCACGATGCGTTCCTGGGTGCCGTAGTCATCCACCGCGTAATGCTGGGTGGCGCGGTTGTCCCAGATCGCTACGTCGCCGGCATTCCAGCGCCAGCGCACGGTGTTTTCAAGGCGGGTGACGTGGCTTTGCAGCAGGTTGAACAGCTGCGTCGAGTCCGCCTGGGAATAACCTTTGAGGCGCTTGACGAAGTGCCCCAGCAGCAAAGTTTTCTCGCCGCTGACCGGGTGCACACGCACCACTGGATGTTCGGTTTCGTACACCGTAGAGGTGAAAATTTTGCGGTACTCCTCAAGCTTTTCCACCGCTACGTCCGGCTTGCGCCCGGCGTAATCGTATTCGTTGCTGTGTATCGCCCACAGGTTGTCGGCCAGGGCGCGCAGCTCGACGCTGAGGTCGTTGTAGGCACTGGCGGTGTTGGCCCATACCGTATCGCCACCGGATTTTGGCGCCAGCACCGAACGCAGAATCGAGGCTTTCGGGTAGGCGTCGACGAAGGTCACGTCGGTGTGCCAGGAGTTGGCGCGCTGGCCGCGCGTGCCGTCCAGTTCCAGCAGGAACCGCGTGCCGTCGCGCACCGGCACGGTCGGGTGGGCTATCGGCTCACCGAGCAGGTGAGCGAAGGCTTCCTGGCTCTGGTCATCAAGGTGGGTCTGCTCGCGAAAGAAGATCACTTTGTACTGCACCAGCGCTTGCTGGATGGCGTCGACGGTGGCGGCATCCAGGTCACCGGACAGTTTGATGCCACGGATCTCGGCGCCGATGCGACCAGCAACCGGGTGGATGTCCAGCGCCTGGGCGACGGGTTGAACGGCTAATGCGGCGTTGCTCATGGTGAAGACCCTCATGTGCCTGCTGATGGTGGGGATGCTTTCCGGCAACGCTCTATTGATATGCATTTTAGATCTATCAAATGAATCAATGCTTCGTTGACGGAATAATAGCTTGCATTTAAAACCTCAGCTCCCTGGGTCGCAAATGCCTTCGACCTATTTTTCAAATGCCGGGAAAGCATATGGATCTTCGCCAACTGCGCTACTTCATCGCCCTCAACGAACACCGCAGTTTCGTGCGCGCAGCGGACGCCATGGGCATCACCCAACCCGCCTTCAGCCGCAGCATTCAAGGGCTGGAGCAAGAGTTCGGCTGCGTGCTGGTCGATCGCGGCAACAAGGATTTGCGCCCCACGCCCGAGGGCCAGGTGGTGCTGCAACACGCCTTGAGCCTGGTGCATGGCGCCGCCCTGCTGAGCAGTGAAGTGACGCGCATGACCAAACTCGATGCCGGTGACCTGCGCTTTGGCACCGGCCCGGCGCCGGCCGTGAAACTGGTGCCGGATGCGGTGGCACGGTTTATCGGTGCGCACCCGAAAATCCGCACCAGTTTCCAGGTGGACAACTGGGAGAAACTCAGCCGCGCCTTGAGCCGTGAAGAGATCGAATTTTTTATCGCCGACATTCGCCAGTTCGAAGCCGACCCGAACTTCCAGACCCGCGCACTGACGCCCAAGCGCGGGGTGTTTTTTTGCCGACCGGGGCACCCGCTATTGGCCAAGGACAGCTTGTCGACCAACGACATGTTCGACTACCCGCTGGCCTCACCGTTGATCTCCCAGGGCATTCGCAAACTGCTGGCGAACCTGAGTGGGCGCATGGACTTTTCACCGAGCATTCAGACCGAGCATTTCCCGGCGCTGGTGAAGATCGTGCTGCAGTCCGATGCGATTGGCGTGGGCACTGAAGAGGCGTTTGCCGAAGACATCGCCCAGGGCTCGCTGATGCTGCTGCACTGGCGCAACCTGCCGCAGAACCTGGAGACCATGAGCGCGCGTTGCGGGATTGTCAGCCGCACCGGATCGCGGTTGTCGCCGGCGGCCAAGGCGATGATTGAGACGTTGGTGGCGGTGGACAGGCAGGAGGTGAGTGTGGCGGTTTGAAGGCCTCATCGCGGGCAAGCCCACTCCCACAGTTGGAATACATTCCCCTGTGGGAGCGGGCTTGCCCGCGATGGCGATAACCCAGCCACCACCAGCCTCAGAGCCCCGCCGCCGCCAAGTTCGGCGCCACCCAATCACTCACCTGAAACGACTTGCGGATCAGCCGCTCCTTGGACGCCAAGTCCACCGCGTCCTGCAATTTGCCGAGGAACACCGGGTCCAGGGTCGAGGGGAAAATCTCGCTGAGTTTCTGGTCTTTCAGATCGTTGGTCAGGATCACCGGCGGGTAACTGGCCAACCCCGACACCAGGTCGATGTAAGCCTGCTTGTTGTTGTCATCGGTCAACCACTGCACCGCCTGCTGCTGAGCCTTGAGCAACGTGGCCACGGCTTGAGGGTGTTCATCCACAAACTTGGCACTGCCCACCAGCACCGCCTGCACGCTGCCGGCGCCACCGATGTCCTTGGTGGTCAGCGGTATTTCGGCCAGGCCCTTGGCTTGCAGCGCCGTGAGGCCTGAACCGCCCCAGGTGGCGTCAATCTGCTTGGCGGCCAGGGCGGCAATGGCGGCGCTGAAGTCCAGGTTGATGACTTTCAGATCCTTCTCACTCAAACCCTGGCTGGCCAGCGCGGTGTCGAATGACAACTGGCTGGCCGTGCCGCGGAACACGGCGACGCGCTTGCCCTTGAGGTCTTGCAAGGTCTTGATGCCGGAGCCTGGCACCACGGCGAGGTAATGCTTGACGCCACGCGCCGAGGCGCTGAGCAAGCGCGTGTCCAGGCCATTGGAGCGACCGATGATCGCCGCCAGGTCGCCCAGGTAAGCCAGGTCCACCTGGCCGTTGGCAAAGGCCTCATTGATCACCGGGCCTGCGCCCTTGAAGTAATTCCACTGAATCTTGATGCCTTGGTCGGCAAAGGCCTTTTCGAAGATCTGCTGACTTTGCAGTACATCGGTCACCCCACCGCCGCTGTGCTGGCTGCCCGCACTGAGGTCGGGCACGGCGATGCGAATTTCCGTGAGATCGGCAGCGTGCACCAACCCCGCCAGGGCGGTGCCGGCGAACAGGCTGATCAGACGTTTGAAGGGCAGTTTCATAAGCGCAGCTCCTGGTGGGCGACGGTCGCCTGGGGAGCAGAAAGTAGGCACAGCCCGATCAAAACTTTAAATACTATAAATTCACAATTTAATAGCTTTTTGGACTATGCGAGCTAAAACGCAGGCTCCAGAGGGATATGCATAAACAGCATTGAAAATATTCTTCGAATGCATTGGATGCGTGTCGGACAGAGGCTTTAAATGATTTTTCTTATCCCACAATCATCTTGATTGCATTTTTATAAGATCGAAATCACATAACGCCCACGGCGACAACGGAGGTCCTCCATGGCCCGAATTTCACTTCTGAGCCTACCTCTGGCGGCCACCGGCAAAGACGCCGCGCCGCGCTGGCCGACATTGAGCGAACGCCTCATACCCTGGCTGCTGCCGCTGGGACTGTTTGCGCTGTGGTGGCTGGCCAGCCGCAATCACTGGATGAGCGAGCAGATTCTGCCGCCGCCCTCGCTGGTCTGGAGCAGCGCCGTGGAACTGGCCGGCGGCGAGTTGTGGAGCCATCTGGCGATCAGCGTGCAGCGTTTGTTCTGGGGGCTGCTGGCCGGTGTCGGCGCAGGCGCCCTTTTGGGCGCGCTGTTGGGGTTCAGCGCCCGCGCGGAGCGCCTGATATTTCCAACCTTCAGCGCGCTGTCGCAAGTGCCGACCCTGGCATGGATTCCGCTGTTCATGGTGTTTTTCGGCATCGGCGAAACCCTGAAACTGGTGGTGCTGGTCAAGGCAATCGTAGTGCCCGTCACCCTGCATACCCTGGTCGGCGTGCGTGATGCCCAGCCCAACCTGCGTGAAGCCGCCCGCGTGCTGCGCCTGCCCCCGCACCTGTTGATCCGCCGCCTGATCCTGCCCGCCGCGCTGCCGGCATTCATGGCCGGGGTACGCCTGGCCTTGGCAGCCGGCTGGACGTCGTTGCTGGCGGTGGAGTTGCTGGCGTCCAGTGAAGGCATCGGCTACCTGATGGTCTGGGCGCGCCAGTTGTTCATGCTCGACATCGTGTTCGTGTGCATCGTGGTCATCGGCGTGCTGGGCGTGGTGATGGACCGCGGCATCGGCTGGCTGGATCGCAAATGGGTGCACTGGCCGCACCCGGCCACCGCGCAGATTCGTCGCGGGCCGCGCTATCAAGGCTGGCAGCGCCTGCAACCGTGGTTACTGCCGCTGCTGTTGGTAGCGTTGTGGCAGGCGGCGACGCAGCAGGGCTGGGTGGACGCCAATATTCTGGTCAGCCCATGGACGGTGCTGCAAACCACAGGCGCCGGCGTGCGGGATGGCAGCCTGTCCGGCGCCCTGGGCAAAAGCCTGGGCCGCACACTGGGCGGCCTGCTGCTGGGCGGCGGCCTGGGCTTTGCAATGGGCCTGTGGCTGGGGCTGTCGCGACGCAGTGAGCGCGTACTCGGCCCGACCTTGGCCGCACTGCGCCAGATCGCCATTTTTGCCTGGGTGCCATTGCTCACCGCGTGGTTCGGCCTGGGCGAGTTGGCCAAGTCGGTGTTTATCGCACTCGCCGCGTTTTTCCCGCTGTTTATCGCCACCCAACGCAGCGTGCTCAACCTGTCGCCGCAACTGCGCGAGGCCGCGCAAGTGTTGCGCCTGAGCCTGTTGCAACGCCTGCGCCGTCTGGTGTTGCCAGGCGCGGCGGCGGGGATTTTCGCCGGCCTGCGCCTGAGCCTGATCTACGCCTGGCTCGGCACCATCGGCGCGGAATACTTCATGCCGTCCAATGGCGGCATCGGCAGCCTGATGATCGGCGCCCAGCAACTGCTGCGCATGGACGTGATCATGGGCGGCATGCTGCTGGTCGGCCTTACCGGCGCCACGCTCAATGTTATCGGCCAACGCATCGAAACCCGCGCCACCCGCTGGAGACACGCATGAACGCACCTATCGTCCGCTTCAACCATGTGGGCAAGTCCTTCGACGTCGACGGCTTCGCGTTGGAAGCCATTCGTGAATTCAACCTGGAGATTGCCGAGGGCGAATTCGTCGCAATTGTCGGCTCCAGCGGCTGCGGCAAATCCACCCTGCTGCGCCTGTTGGTGGGGCTCGATACGCAGTTTCGCGGCGACATCCAGGTCGACGGTAAGGCCGTAGACGGCATCGGCGGCGAGCGCGGCATTGTGTTCCAGGAGCACCGCCTGTTCCCCTGGCTGACCGTGGCGCAAAACATCGGCCTGGGTCTGGTCAACGAGCCGCTGAGCGAAGCCGAGCGCAACCGCCGCATCAGCGACTTTATCGAGCTGGTGGGCCTGAGCGACTTCACCCGCGCCTATCCCCATCAGCTGTCCGGCGGCATGGCGCAACGGGTGGCGATCGCCCGTGGCCTGGTCGCCAGCCCGCGCATCCTGCTGCTGGACGAGCCGTTCGGCGCCCTTGACGCACTGACCCGCCAACAAATGCAGGACGAGCTGTTGGCGATCCGCGCGCGCGCCAGGATCACCACGGTGTTGGTGACCCACGACGTGGAAGAGGCGATTTTCCTCGCCGACCGCGTGGTGGTGATGGAGCCCCGGCCTGGGCGGATCAAGCAAATCGTCGATATCGCCCTGCCCCATCCGCGCCAGCGCAGCAGCTTCGAATTCCACCAGCTGCGCGAAGAACTGCTGCATGAACTGATCAGCGATGACCACTATCAGCCGCCCGTGCGCGAACAGATTCGCGACCTGCCGCTGGCCTTTATTGCCTGCTGAAGAGGAGTGCCGTGATGCCGCAACGTCCCAATTTTCTCGTGATCCTGGCCGATGACATGGGTTTTTCCGACCTCGGTGCGTTTGGCGGGGAAATCTCTACGCCGCACCTGGATGCCCTGGCGCTCAAGGGTTTGCGCCTGACCGACTTCCACACCGCGCCGACCTGCTCTCCCACGCGCTCGATGCTGCTGACCGGCACCGACCATCACATCGCTGGCATCGGCACCATGGCCGAGGCGCTCACGCCGGAGCTGATCGGCAAACCGGGTTACGAGGGCTACCTCAACGACAACGTCGTGGCGCTGCCGGAGCTGCTGCGCGAGGCCGGTTACCAGACCTTGATGAGCGGCAAATGGCACCTGGGCCTCACCGCCGAACTGGCGCCGCATGCGCGGGGGTTCGAGCGGTCGTTCTCACTGTTGCCCGGCGCCGCCAACCACTATGGCTTTGAGCCGACCTATGACGACGACACGCCAGGCTTGCTCAAATCCACCCCGGCGCTGTACATCGAGGACGACACCTTCGTCGCGCAACTGCCCGAGGGGTTCTATTCCTCCGATGCGTTTGGCGACAAGCTGCTGCAGTACCTCAAGGAGCGCGACCAGGCGCGGCCGTTCTTCGCTTACCTGCCGTTTTCGGCGCCGCATTGGCCGTTGCAGGCGCCGGCGGACATTGTCGAAAAATACCGTGGCCGCTACGACGCCGGTCCCGAAGTGCTGCGCCTGGAACGCCTGGAAAAGCTCAAGGCGCTGGGGTTGATCGACGCCCATGTCGAGCCGCATCCGCTGATTGAGCTGAACACCCAATGGGCGGCCTTGAGCGATGAACAGCGCCAGCTCTCGGCCCGCGCGATGGAAGTGTATGCGGCGATGGTCGAGCGCATGGACTGGAACATCGGCCGGGTGGTGGAGTACCTGCGCCGCCAGGGGCAACTGGACAATACCTTCATCGTGTTCATGTCCGATAACGGCGCCGAGGGCGCGCTGCTGGAAGCCTTCCCCACGTTCGGGCCGCAGCTGTTGACCTATCTCAACCAGCATTACGACAACAGCCTGGAAAACATCGGCCGTGCCAACTCCTACGTCTGGTACGGGCCGTCATGGGCGCAGGTGGCGACCGCGCCCTCGCGGCTGTTCAAGGCGTTTACCACCGAGGGTGGCATTCGGGTGCCGGCGCTGGTGCATTACCCGCCACTGGCACTCAACGGGCGGATCAGCCATGGGTTCGGCACGGTGATGGATATTACGCCGACGATTCTGGACCTGGCCGGTGTACGCCACCCCGGCAAGCACTGGCGCGGCAAGCCAGTGGCGCCGTTGCGGGGCAAGTCGTGGCTGGGCTTTTTGTCCGGCGAGACCACCCAGGTGCACGACGAACATACCGTCACCGGCTGGGAGCTGTTCGGCCGCCGTGCGATTCGCCAGGGCCAATGGAAAGCCGTGTACATCCCAGGCCCGGCAGGGCCGGCGACGTGGCAACTGTATGACTTGGGCCAGGACCCCGGAGAAATCCATGATCTGGCCTTGAGTCACCCGGACAAACTCGAGACCCTGATCGGCCACTGGCAGCAGTACGTGGACGAGACCGGCGTGGTGCTCAGCGCGTCGCCGTTTCAGCCGGATTGAGCCCGGCCTGTGTGCGGGCCTGCGGTTCCAGGCGGTTGGCCCGCGCAAAGGTGCCGAAATCGTTGAAGCGCACGCCCATCTCGCGCATGACCTTGTGCGCCACCCTGGCGGTCATCTGGCGGATGTAAAACGGCTCTTTCACCACAAAATGGTGGATGCCATGGGTGCTGCCGAAGTTGAAGCAAAAGGCTTGCAGCGGCCACATCCACCACGGGTTGAGCACCTGGGTTTGCTGGATCACATTGCCCAGCTCCACATCACCGTAGTAGTGCATGTTGGAGCTGACAAAGTGCAGGCAGAAGGTGCGCAGCACGTTGGGGCCAATGATCACCACGGCGGCGATGTCGATCACCTGCATCACCTGCAAGGTGCCAGCTGACCAGGCGATCGGCGCGCCCATCAGGCTGGCAATGCCATTGGCCGCATGAAAGCCCAAAAACACATACCACGCGCCCCAATGCAGCAGCGCCAAGGGCGCGTACACCAACAGCGAGCGCTTGAGGATGTTGAATTTGTGCTTCCAGGTCCTGGCGCGCAGCATGCGGATGAACGCCGACATGAAGTTGTCACCCACCATCAGCAACCGCGCCAGGCCCCACGGTTCGCCATTGGTGATGGCGCGTTCTTCCATATCGGTCTCGGTGCCGGACACCTTGTGGTGATTGAGGTGCAGATGCCGGCGTATCCACGGGTTGATGGTGCTCGGCCGCGCCAGCCATACCAGGCCCATCATCAGGTTGTGGGGCAGGCGTTGCTTGCGAAAGTACATGCTGTGGATCAGGTCGTGTTCCAGCTCGTGGGTCAGCGAGGCGAGGAAGGCATTGAGCAACAGGCATACCCACCACGCCATGTGGCCGGTGATGTAGAGCGCCGCCGAGCCGAGCATGCCCAGCAAGGCAAACGCCAGAATGCCCGCGCCCAGGGCGTCCTGGTGCCGCAGCCAGGGGTGCTGCTGGCGTAATCTGGCCCCTTCGGCGAGCACCACGTCACGGATATGCGCTGAACGCTGTTGTGCGTTCATCTGCTGGGGACTTGCAGAAGTACCGTCCATGCTTCCATCCTCTTGGTTATTGATTGATGCATCCTGGCCCAAGCGGTGCGCCAGGGCATCAGCCCCACACGCCAACCTGTTGACCGCAAGCGCCAATCGTCATGCCCGAAGCCACTTCCCTCGCCAGCTGGACCCGCGCCCTGCGCAAGCAGCTCGACGCCCTGGACCTCGACAGCGCCGCCCTGTGCGCGCAAGCCGGGCTCGACCCGCAGCAGATGGACGACCCCAACGCGCGCTATCCGTTGTCGGCCACCACTCGGTTATGGGCACTGGCCGTGCAGGCCAGCGGCGACCCGGCCATCGGCTTGCGGGTGTCGCGGTTTGTCAGCCCGACCACCTTTCATGCGCTGGGTTATGCGTTGGTGGCCAGCGGCAGCTTGCGCGAGGTGTTCGAGCGGATCGTGCGTTATCACCAAGTGGTCAGCGATGCCCTGACGCTGGAGCTTAGTCGAGAGGGCGAGCGCTATTGCTTTCGCCTGCTGCAACCCGTTGGCAGCCCGGCACCGGCGCTGGAAGCGATTGATGCGTTTGCAGCGATCTATGTGCGCACCTGCCGAAATCGGCTGGGCCGTGAGTACGCGCCGCTGGCGGTGTACCTGCAGCGCCCGGAGCCGGCCGATCCCACGCCGTGGCACACGGTGTTTCGCGCACCGGTGTTCTTTGGCGCCGAGGAAGACCGCCTGGAGTTTGCCGCGCGGGACTTCGACAGCCACTTGGATGACGCCAACCCGGAGTTGGCCGAACACAATGAAACCGTGCTCAAACGCACCCTCGCCCAGCTGCAACCGCTGACCTGGGAGCGCAAGGTGCGCGCGGCCATCGAGGCGCAATTGCCGGAGGGTGAGCCGAGTGCCGAACGGATCGCCCAGGCGTTGCATTTGAGTTTGCGCAGCTTGCAACGGCATCTGGCCGATGAAGGCTGCCGGTTTGACGCGTTGCTCAATGAATGTCGGGAGAATCTCGCGCTGCTGCACTTGCGGGATCCACAGTGCTCATTGGCCGAGATCAGCCACTTGCTTGGGTTTGCCGATACCAGCAGTTTCAATCGGGCGTTCAAGCGCTGGACGGGGATGACGCCGGGGCAGTTTCGAGATGGGTTGCGTTAGGTAGGGCCCCTTCGGGGGCAAGCCCCCTCCCACATTTGACTGCGTTAACAAATCAAAAGGTGGGAGCGGGCTTGCTCGCGAAGACGGTGGATCAGGCCCTGCAGATCCTGGATCAATCAGCGCCTTCGGGGGCAAGCCCCCTCCCACATCTTGATGTGTGAATGCAGTCAAAGGTGGGAGCGAGCTTGCTCGCGAAGGCGGTGGATCAGGCCATGCAAGTCTTGGATCAATCAGCGCCTTCGGGGGAAAGCCCCCTCCCACATTTTGATGTGTGAATGCAGTCAACGGTGGGAGCGGGCTTGCTCGCGAAGGCGGTGGATCAGACCATGCACATCCTGGATCAATCAGCGCCTTCGGGGGCAAGCCCCCTCCCACATTTGAGTGCGTTAACAAATCAAAAGGTGGGAGCGGGCTTGCTCGCGAAGGCGGTGGATCAGGCCATGCACATCCTGGATCAATCAGCGCCCACGATCGCGGCGCAGTAACTTTCTTGCCCGCGCCGCCAACGCCTTGGCATCAAAGGGCTTGAGCAAATAATCATCTTCATGCAATTCCAACCCGCGCAGCCGGTCTTCAATCCCGCCCGGCGTGGTCAGGAACAACACCGGCGTCTCGCCCTTCAACCGAATAGCCTGCTGCAACTTCCAGGCGTTCAAGCCCGGCAACATCACATCCAGAATCACCAGCTCGTACTCGGTACTCTCCACGAAGCGCAACGCGGCCATGCCATTGGCTGCGACCTCCACGGTGTAGCCGGCCTCGTTCAAACCCCGGGCCATCCGCTGTGCCTCTTCGGTTTCATGTTCCACTAACAGCACGCGCATAACACACCTCGATTGATCAGGTTTGCAGGCTATCACCCTCAGGTCTGCGCCGCCTCACGCAAGCGATGAGCATCGAGGATTTCAATTTCCCCGTAGCCCAGGCGCACGACGCCCTGGGCTTGCAGGTCCTTGAGCAAGGCGTTGGTGGTCTGGCGTGACAGGCTCAACATCGCCGCCAGGTCTTCCTGGGGCAGTTGCAGCACACGTTTTGAGTGCTCGGTATCGCCGTAACCTTCAACGATCATCAGTAAACGGTGCGCCAGCCGCACCGAGGCCGGCATCAGGCTCAGGTGCTCGATATTGATAAAGCTCAGGCGCAGTTTCTGGCTCATCAGCAAGGCCAGGTCGCGCCAGTACTGCGGGGACTCATCAAGAATGTTCAGCAGCGCCTGCTGCGGCACCTGCAACAGCGTGCACGGCCCCACGGCGCAGGCGTCGTGGGTGCGCGGCAAGCTGTCGAACAGGCAGATTTCGCCGAACCAATACGGCCGCTCTACCAGGCTCAATAGCGCTTCCTTACCGTGTTCGTTCACCGCGCTGATGCGCAGCGTGCCGTCGAGCACCGCATACAGGCCACAGGGCGGGTCGCCGCGCTTGAACAGGTATTGCCCCGCCGCCAGCTGGCGCTGCCGGGCACTGGCCAGCAGGCTATGCTGAAAAGAGGCAGGCAAGTGGCTGAACCAATGACCGCTGGCCAGCTGCGAGCGCCATTTCTCTGTGTCCATGCGAACTCCGAAGATTGTCGCCCAGCTGACAGTCAGTCACAGGCTGGCAGGGCATGATCAAGCATCCTACAGGAGGAACAACAATGAAAAGCCTCGTCGAGCACCTCAGTCAATACGCCGCCTATCACCGCGACCCGCGCAATATCGCCAGCCACTTTGTCGGTATCCCGTTAATCGTGGTCGCCGTGGCGGTGCTGTTGTCGCGCCCCGAATGGGCCGTCGGTAGCCTGTGGATATCTCCGGCAGTGCTACTCGCGCTGTTTTCGGCATGGTTTTACTTGCGCCTGGAACTGGCCCTGGGCGTGCTGATGACGGTGTTGATGGGCTTGGCGGTGTGGGCCGGGCATGTGCTGGCGGCACAGAGCACAGCGGTGTGGCTGGGCAGCGGCATCGGGATGTTTGTGGTGGGTTGGGCGATTCAGTTTGTCGGGCACTACTACGAAGGCAGGAAGCCGGCGTTTGTGGATGATGTGTCGGGATTGATTGTGGGGCCGTTGTTTGTGGTCGCGGAGTTGGCGTTTGTGCTGGGGTTGCGGCATGACATCAAGGAGCAGATTGAGGCGCGGTCCGGCCCGGTAGAACGCCGCGATCTAAAGCCGAGCAAGGTCTGAATGTGGGAGCTGGCTTGCCTGTGATGCAGGCACCTCGGTGTATCAGTCACACCGCAGTGATGCTATCGCAGGCAAGCCAGCTCCCACACAAGCCCGCTCCCACAGGGGTTTTGCAGTGGGATCAGGCTTTTTGCCAGACCTTGGGTTTGAAGAACAAGGTCTCGCCACGCGCCAGACCAGTCAGGCTGTCGTGGTCTTTGACCACTTCGGCCTCGATCAACTCGCTTTGGCCTTCGACCTTGAGCGTCACCCGTGTAGTGGCGCCCAACGGCCGAATATCCCGCACTTCAGCCGCGTGGTGGTCTTCCAGTTCATGGCGCGACAACGACACTTCATGCGGGCGGAACAGCACGTGTTGGTCCTCACCCAAATGCAGGCGGTTGGAATCCCCCAGGAAGTGGTACACAAAATCGCTGGCCGGGTTCTCGTAGACTTCGCCCGGTGAACCAATCTGTTCGATCACGCCCTTGTTCATCACCACAATGCGGTCGGCGACTTCCATGGCCTCTTCCTGGTCGTGGGTCACGAACACCGAGGTCAGGTTGATGTCTTCGTGCAGACGCGCCAGCCAGCGGCGCAGCTCTTTACGCACCTTGGCGTCGAGGGCGCCGAACGGCTCATCCAGCAGCAACACTTTAGGCTCGACCGCCAGGGCGCGGGCCAGAGCGATACGCTGGCGCTGGCCACCGGAGAGTTGTTCCGGGTAGCGATCCGACAGCCAATCCAGCTGCACCATGTTCAGCAACTCGTGAACCTTGACCGCGATCTGGCTTTCGTTCGGGCGCTGGTTTTTCGGCTTCATGCGCAGGCCGAACGCGACGTTGTCGAACACGGTCATGTGACGGAACAGCGCGTAGTGCTGGAACACAAAACCGACGTTGCGATCACGTACATCGTGGCCGGACACGTCTTCACCGTGGAACACGATGCTGCCGGCATCCGGGGTTTCCAGGCCGGCGATGATGCGCAGCAAGGTGGTCTTGCCGCAGCCGGATGGGCCCAGCAACGCCACCAGCTCGCCACTCTGGATGTCCAGATTGATGCTGTTCAGGGCCTTGAAGGCGTTGAAATTCTTGCTGACATTACGGACTTCAATCGACATGACTTATTCCTCACCGGCGCTTTTGCGCAGGCGGTTGATACGGTTCTCGCTCCACTGCTTGAGCAGCAGGATGAAGAGCGCCAGGATCAGCAACAGGCTCGCGACGGCAAACGCGGCAACGTGGTTGTATTCGTTGTAGAGGATCTCGACGTGCAGCGGCAAGGTGTTGGTCACGCCGCGAATGTGGCCGGACACCACCGACACCGCACCGAACTCCCCCATCGCCCGCGCCGTACACAGCACCACGCCGTAAATCAGGCCCCACTTGATGTTCGGCACGGTCACGTGCCAGAACATCTGCCAGCCATTGGCACCGAGCAGGCGCGCGGCCTCTTCTTCCTGGGTGCCCTGCTCCTGCATCAGCGGGATCAGTTCACGGGCCACGAACGGCACCGTCACGAAGATGGTCGCCAGCACAATGCCCGGCAAGGCGAAGACGATCTGGATGTCGTGGTCTTGCAGCCACGGGCCGAAGAAGCCCTGGGCGCCGAACATCAGCACGTAGACCAGGCCGGCGATCACCGGCGACACCGAGAACGGCAGGTCGATCAGCGTGACCAGGATGCTCTTGCCACGGAATGAGTATTTGCTCACGCACCAGGCGGCGCTGACGCCGAACACCACGTTGAGCGGCACCGAAATCACCACGGCGATCACCGTCAGCTTCAGTGCCGACAGCGCGTCGGGTTCCAGGATCGCGGTGAAGAACGCGCCAAGGCCGTTCTTCAAACCCTGGGACACCACGATAAACAGCGGCAGCAGCAGGAACAGGAAGAACACCAGCCAGCCGAGGCTGATCAGGATGCGTCGCGACACCGCGCTGCCACGACGGGCGGCGTTGGCCGAAGACGCGGCGGAAATAGACGATTGGGACATGTTCCGCGCCTCCTTATGGGTGTTCGATGCGCCGCTGCAGCAAGTTGATCAGCAGCAGCAAAACAAAGGAAACCACCAGCATCAGCACACCGATGGAGGTGGCGCCGTGGTAGTCGTACTGGTCGAGCTTGACCATGATCAGCAGCGGCAGGATCTCGGTTTTCATCGGCATGTTGCCCGCGATGAAAATCACCGAGCCGTACTCACCGACGCCACGGGCGAAGGCCAGCGCGAAGCCGGTCAGCCAGGCGGGCAGCAACGCAGGCACGAGGATGTAGCGAAACACCTGCAAGGGCTTGGCGCCGAGACACGCGGCGGCTTCTTCGATTTCCCGAGGGATATCGGCCAACACCGGCTGCACCGTGCGCACCACGAATGGCAGCGTGACGAAGGTCAGCGCCAGGGTGATGCCCAGCGGGGTGTAGGCGATTTTGAAGCCCAGGTCAGCGGCGAACTGGCCGACCAGGCCGGTGGGGGTGTAGAGCGCAGTGAGTGCGATGCCGGCAACGGCGGTGGGCAGTGCGAAGGGCAGGTCGATCATCGCATCGATGATCTTGCGGCCGGGGAAGGTGTAGCGCACCAGCACCCAGGCCAGCAGCGTACCGATCACGCCGTTGATGATGGCGGCATACAGCGCCGTGCCGAAGCTCAGTTTCAACGCCGCCAGCACACGCGGTGCAGAGATGATGTTCCAGAACTGATCCCAAGTGAGTTGAGCGGCGTGTACAAACATCGCCGCCAGGGGGATGAGTACGATCAGGCTGAGGTACACCACGGTGTAGCCCAGCGTCAGCCCGAAGCCGGGTATGACGGGGGAAATACGACGCGACATAAGAGTCCTTGGTTAGCGGGTAGATACCACTATAGGAGCGAGCTTGTGTGGGAGCTGGCTCTTCTGTGGGAGCCGGGCTTGCCCGCGATGCAGGCACCTCGGTGTGTCAGTCACACCGGGGTGATGCTATCGCAGGCAAGCCAGCTTCCACACAAGCCCGGCTCCCACAGAAAGCTGGCTCCTACAGTTTAATTTGGCTTACTGCGCCGAGTAGATCTGGTCGAACACGCCACCGTCATTGAAGAATTTCGGTTGGGCAGTTTTCCAGCCGCCGAAGTCTTTGTCGATAGTCACCAGGTCCAGTTTCGGGAACTGCTGGGCGTATTTGGCGGCGACTTTCTCATCGCGTGGGCGGTAGAAGTTCTTCGCCGCAATCTCCTGGCCAGCCGGGCTGTACAGGTGCTTGAGGTATTCGGTGGCAATTTCGGTGTTGCCCTTTTTCTCGGCGTTCTTGTCGACCACGGCCACTGGCGGCTCGGCGAGGATCGACAGCGAAGGTACAACGATGTCGAACTTGTCGGCGCCGCCGTCTTCTTTCAGCGCCAGGAAGGCTTCGTTTTCCCAGGCCAGCAACACGTCACCCTGACCGTTGTTGACGAAGGTGATGGTCGAACCGCGCGCGCCGGTGTCGAGGATCGGCACGTGCTTGAACAGCTCTTTCACGTATTCCTGGGCCTTGGCTTCGCTGCCACCGGCTTTCAGGCCATAGGCCCAGGCGGCGAGGAAGTTCCAGCGGGCGCCGCCGGAGGTTTTCGGGTTCGGGGTGATCACGGACACGTCTTTCTTGATCAGGTCGCCCCAATCCTTGATGCCTTTAGGGTTGCCTTTGCGCACCAGGAACACGATGGTCGAGGTGTAGGGCGTGCTGGCGTCCGGCAGGCGGGTCTGCCAGTTTTCCGGCAGGGTCTTGCCCAATTTGGCGATTTCGTCGATGTCACCGGCCAGGGCCAGGGTCACTACGTCGGCGCGCAGGCCGTCGATCACCGCACGGCCTTGCTTGCCCGAACCACCGTGGGACTGTTGGATCTTGACGTTGTCGCCGGGGTGGGACTGTTTCCAGAAGGTGGTGAACTCAGCGTTGTAGTCCTGGTACAGCTCACGGGTCGGGTCATACGAGACGTTGAGCAACTCGTAGTCCTTGGCAACAGCGGAACCGGCAAACACGGCACTGGCCAGTGCGGCCAGGGCGTAACGGCGAATCGACGACATAGAAGGCTCCTGAAATTCTGGGTGTTGGCTTTTTCTTATAGTTGCGGGTCTAGCATGCGAATCGCCGTTGTTGCTCAGCTCGGTTTGTTACCCGGGTTCTGCAAACGGAATTTTTCCTTGCGTTCGATCTGTACCACCTGGGCGTTATGCACAGTGATTTCCACCGCGCCAAACCGCAGGTCGCGCAAGGCGCTCTGGATCTCACGCAAAATGGCTGCTTCGTCCTGGCCGTCGACGCTACGTAGAGATGCGCTCATGGTCTCGCTCCTGAAATGAATAGTGCCTGGCAGTGGCGGCACTGCTTGCGGCGTGAGGGCGATAGTAGATAAGCGCGGATATTCTTAAAAATACTATTTAAGAATGTTTATATAACCAGAAAGAATTTTCTGGCAGGACGTGGGGTTGCGAAGGTTTTGGTACTGAAAATACTGATACCCAGGCGCGGCTGAAGCCTGTGGGAGCCGGGCTTGCCCGCGATGACGGTGTGTCAGGCACGAAATATTTCGCCTGAAAGGCCCTTATCGCGGGCAAGCCCGGCTCCCACATTGACCGAGGTGTGCCTATCGGATTGCCGGCGCACGCGCCCAATCAATTTCGCCTGCCGGCATCGGCCGCCCGAACCAATACCCCTGCCCCATATCGCATTCCTGCTCCAACAAGAACCGCGCCTGTTCCACTTGCTCGATGCCTTCGGCGTGCACCTGCATGCCCATGCTTTTCGCCAGGGCGATTACCACGCGCACAATCGCCGCATCGTCCTCATCCCATGGCAGCCCGGCGACAAAGCCCTGGTCGATCTTGAGCTTCTGCACCGGCAGGCGCTTGAGGCGCAGCAGTGACGAATAGCCGGTACCAAAGTCGTCGATGGCCAGGCGCAAGCCCAGTTCACGCAGGCGGTGCAGCTGCTCAAGGGCCACTTCCGGATCATCCATCACCGCGCTCTCGGTGACTTCCAGCTCCAGGAACGCCGGATCGAGGCCGGTGGCGTGCAGCACCTGGGCGACTTGCTCGTACAACTCGCGCCGGGCAAACAGCCGGCTGGAGACATTCACCGCGATAAAACTCAGCGGCGCGCCATCGGCCAGCCATTGGCACATCTGGCGGCAGGCCTGGTCCATGACCCAGGCGTCGATGTCGGCAATCAGCCCGGTACGTTCGGCGATGGGGATGAAATCGCCCGGTGGCACCAGACCGCGCTCCGGGTGTTGCCAGCGCACCAGCGCTTCGACGCCGATCAGGCGGCTGCCCTGCAGGTTGTGCACCGGCTGGTAATACACGCGCAGCTCCTGCTGGTCGAGGGCGCGGCGCAGTTCGCTGGCGATTTCCACGCGATTCTGCGCATGGGCGGTCAGCTCTTCGGTGTACAGCGCGTAGCTTTCGCGCCCGGCACTCTTGGCCTTGAACAGCGCGGAATCGGCATTGCGCAGCAACTGCTGGGCGCTCAGGGCATCGCTGGGGAACAGGCTGATACCGATACTGGCGCTGATAAACAGTTGGTGGCCGTCAAAGATGAACGGCTGCTTCATCGCGTCGAGCATGCGCTGGGCCATGGCGGCGGCCTGCACCACCTGTGGACAACTTTCGGCGAGCACGGCGAACTCGTCGCCGCCCAGGCGCGCCAGGGTCACCCCGGGGCCGAACAGCCCCTTGAGCCGCTCGCCGACCGCTTTGAGCAACTGGTCGCCGACGTTATGGCCGAGGCTGTCGTTGATGATCTTGAAGTGATCAAGGTCCAGCAACAGCAAGGCACAGCCGCGTTTGTGCACTTGCGCCGAGGCCAGCGCCTGCTCGGCGCGGTCGGTGAACAGCAGGCGATTGGGCAGGTCGGTGAGCGGGTCGTGATGGGCGAGGTGCGCCAGTTCGTGCTCGGAATCCTTGATCGCGCTGATATCGGAAAATACGGCGACATAATGGCTGACCTTGCCTTGGTCATCCTGGATGACGCGGATGGTTTGCCACTGTGGATAAATTTCACCGCTTTTGCGCCGATTCCAGATTTCGCCGCTCCATTCGCCGGTGCGTTGCAGCGTCTGGAACATCTGTTGATAAAAATTCGACGAATGGCGCCCGGACTTGAACAAGCTTGGTCGCTCGCCCATGACGTCTTCGCGGCGATAGCCGGTGATCTCGATAAACGCCCGATTGACGTGCACGATCAACCCTTGGGCGTCGGTGACCAGCACGCCTTCGCGGGTGCAATCGAACACGGCAGCCGCCTGGCGCAGGCGCTCGCGGTTTTCTTTCAGCGGCTGCTGCAGTTGGTGAGCACGGGCAAAACGGGCGCAAATCAGAGACAGGGTCAGCGCGCTGAGCCCCACCCAGACATAGCCGCGCACCTGCAGCCAGCGCTCCAGTTCCCAAGGGTCATCGAGAAAGTCGATCAATAGATGATGGCTGAGCTGGAGCCACGCAATGGAAACCAGCAGGTATACCAGCCCCACACGCAGGGCACCTCGGTATGAAAACAGCATATGGTCAGTAATCCTTACCAAAAAACAAAATCGCCCTACAAAGGCTGCGGATTATAGAATAAGAAACATCCAGTCACTTCTATCTGAAAGGGCGGCTGGTTTTCTCTGTAGGCTTAGTGATAATGCGTGAGCTGCTTTTTTCTTTATCTGAGGGCCATACAGCCTATGTGGTACAACGGTTTTCTTGACTTGTCAGCCTGGCAACTGGTGGCAGTCACTCTGTTGATGACCCACGTGACCATCGTTGGGGTCACGGTTTATCTGCACCGCTATTCAGCCCATCGCTCCCTGGAGCTCAATGCCGGCCTGAAACACTTCTTCCGCTTCTGGCTGTGGCTGACCACGGCGCAGAACACCCGCGAGTGGACCGCCATCCACCGCAAACACCACGCCAAATGCGAAACCGTCGACGACCCGCACAGTCCGGTCGTCAAAGGCCTGTCCACCGTATTGCGCAAAGGCGCCGAGCTGTACCGCGCCGAAGCCGAAAACCCAGAGACCTTGCGCATCTACGGCAAGAACTGCCCGGACGACTGGATCGAGCGCAAGATCTATACGCCTTACCCGCTGCTGGGCGTGGCGATCATGGGCGTCATCGACCTGATGCTGTTCGGCACCATCGGCATCACCATCTGGGCGATCCAGATGATGTGGATTCCGTTCTGGGCTGCCGGCGTGATCAACGGCCTGGGGCACGCCGTGGGCTATCGCAACTTCGAATGCCGTGACGCGGCGACCAACCTGGTGCCGTGGGGCATCATCGTCGGCGGCGAAGAGCTGCACAACAATCACCACACCTATCCCAACTCGGCCAAGCTGTCGGTGAAAAAGTGGGAATTCGACCTGGGTTGGGCGTGGATCAAAGTCTTCAGCTTCCTGCGCCTGGCCAAGGTGCAGCGCGTTGCCCCCATCGCCCACCGTGTCGAAGGCAAAGGCCATCTGGACATGGACACCGCCATGGCGATCCTCAACAACCGCTTTCAGATCATGGCCCAGTACCGCAAGTTGGTGATCGGCCCGCTGGTCAAGCAAGAGCTGGAGAAGGTCGATCACTCGGTGCGTCATCAGTTCCACCGTGCCAAACGCCTGCTGTCGCGTGAAACCAGCTTGCTGGATGACCGCCACCACGTGCGTATCCAGAGCCTGCTGGAACACAGCCATGCGCTCACCGTGATCTACGAGAAGCGCCTGGCGCTGCAGCAGATCTGGCTGAAAACCAGCTCCAATGGCCACGACATGCTGGCTGCGATCAAGGAATGGGTGCACGAGGCCGAGGCCAGCGGCATTCAGTCCCTGCGCGATTTTGCCCACCAGCTGAAGACCTATTCGCTGCGTCCTGCAGCGGCCTGATCGGGCATTCACAGCCCGCTCGTGTGAGCGGGCTTGCCGTGGCAGGGCGGGTTGGCCTTGGCAGGCGGGCTCCCTGTGGCGAGCGGGCTTGCCCCGCGTTGGGCTGCAAAGCAGCCCCAATAAAAACCACCGCATTTCTCCCGACAAACCGCAGTGCCAGGTTTCAGGGCCGCTTCGCAGCCCAACGCGGGGCAAGCCCGCTCGCCACAGCAAGCCCCTCGCCACAGCGAGCCCGCCTGCCACAGCAAGCACCCTCACCACCGTAAAACTAATCACCAAAACCAGCCTATTCACCGCGAAAATCGGCCTACAACCGGTTTCTGACGTCATTTCTTAGTCAGCCTGTTCACGGAACTTCACCGCAATTCCCCTCTCTCAAAGAACACTTCGCCATCATGGTGACCCCTTGTAGTGACCGCTGCTCCATCCTGCGGCGCGCCCAGAGAGAGTTGTACCGATGGTTCACGAAAAGCCTTACTTGCCCGATGCCCCCACAGCTGAGCCTGCCCGCCCGGCTGCGGCGGCAACCTTGCTGGCGCTCATGCACGCCCAGGGTGAAGTCGAGCGGCTGAGTGAGCGCGAGCAACTGCTCAGCTCACTGCTGGTCAGCGTGAATGCCGTGCTGTGGGCCATCGACTGGGAAACGCGCCAAGTGCTGTACGTGAGCCCGGCCTACGAGCGAGTGTTTGGCCGTCCGGCCGGTCTGCTATTGGCCGACCACCGCGAATGGCGCAACAGCGTTCACCCCGAAGACCTCGATTACGCTGAATACAGCCTCGCTCGCGTGCTGGAGCAAGGCGCCGTGGAGGACCGCGAGTACCGCATCATTACCGCCGACGGGCAGATTCGCTGGTTGAGCGACAAATGCTATATCAACCAGCAGGTCGAGCCCGGCAGGCCGGTGATCGTGGTCGGCATGGCCGAAGACATCACCGAAAAGAAACAGATGGAGTTGGAACTGCACCGACTCGCCACCACCGACGTACTGACCCAGAGCAGCAATCGCAGGCACTTTTTCGAATGCGCCAACCTGGCCTTCGACAGCGCCTGCGCCCAAGGCACAACGCTGGCGTTCCTGTTGCTGGACATTGATAACTTCAAAGAGGTCAACGACAGTTACGGCCACCTGGAGGGCGATCAGGTGTTGCGGCGTATCGCCGAGAGCGGTCGCAGCGTACTGCGCCGTGGCGACCTGTTCGGGCGCATCGGTGGCGAAGAATTCGCCGCCGTGCTGCCCGGTTGTGCGCCGCACATGGCATTGCAAGTGGCCGAGCGGTTGGGCAAGGAAATCCAGGCGCTGAGTTTCAGCTACGAAGGGCGGCAATTTACCGTCACCGTCAGCCAGGGCCTGGCTACGCTGCGCGAAGAAGATGCGTCTCTGGACAGCCTGTTTGCGCGCGCGGATGCGGCGATGTATGAGGCCAAACGCCAAGGCAAGAACCGCGTCATAGCGAGTTAACGGCACTCAACGATGGGAGCGGGCCGGCTCCCACACGTGACCTCGTTGCTGGCTAGGCCTTGCGTACCCGAGTCAACTCCGACAACCCGACCTTCAGCAAGCGCGCCGTTTTGCTGCTGGCCAGCTCTTCCAACCCTTCACGCTCGGTCAGCCGCGCCATCTGCGCCGCGAGGTTCATCACCAGCGATTCTCGCGAATACACCCCGCCTTCGAGTGAATAGATCGACGCAATCAACTGGCGTAGCTCCAACGGCAAACGCCAACGCGCGCGCAATGCCGAACCATAGGCCGCACCGTAGGTAGCCAGAGACTCGCCAATTGCTTCGTCATCCAACGCCCCGCCGCCCTGGCGCCAGTCTTCCAGGCAGCGCAACAACGCCAAGTCGCCCAACCGATGCAGGATGCCGGCGCTGTAGCAGCGCTCGTGGTCCAGCTCCAGCATGCGCGCCAGGTGGCGAGCATAGTCGGCAGTGTCTTGGGACAGTTGCCAGTGGCGCTCGGCATAGGCCACCAGCGCCGGGTCGCCCAGCACCACGTTGTGCTTGAGGGCCAGGCCCAGAATCAGGTTCATGCTCTGCCCGGCCGCCAGTGTGTGCAGCGCGGCGGCCAGGGTTTGCACCGGCGTGCCGTGATGGCCGGCGCTGTTGGCGGCGGCGATCAATACGGCCGTTATTTGCGGGTCCATGCGCACCTGGTCTTCCAGGCATCCGAGGTCCAGGCCATCCGGCGTGAGGCTGTGCTCTACGGCGTCTTTTACATCCACCCGCAACGGCGCACCGTCAGAGGCTTCGCGGCGGCGCTCCAGGAACACCGGCAACGTCATGCCCGGCGCCAGCGGCGCAATTTCGCAGTACACGCTTTCGCCGTCGTTGAGCAGCAGGTCTTGAAGGCGCTGGGTCAGGCCTTCCATGTTCAGTGGTTTGGTCAGGTACGCCGTCGGCGCCAGGGGCAAGGCTTCGCGCACGCTGGCGCTGTCATTGCGACTGCTCAACAGAATAAAGGGCAGCGAACGGCGCTTCTGGCGCACGCTGCGCAGCAGGCTCAGGCCATCGACGCCCGGCAACTCCCAATCCGCGAGAATCAGGTCGTAGGTTTTTTCTCGCAACAGCGTGGCTGCTTGCTGCCCATCAGCACACACATCCAGCCGTGCGTCGCAGCGCACATTCAACAGCACTTGCTTGAGCAGATCCCGCGACCAAGGGTCCGCCTCGGCAATCAACACTCGGGGTACAGCCGGTAAATCAACAGCAGTCATCCAGCACGCTCCATCGGCAATGCTGCAACCTTAGACAATCACGCTGCCTACGTACAATGAACACGGCCTGAATGTGCTGCATCGGGCACAAAAAAACCCGCCGAAGCGGGTTTTTTCTGTCGATCAAATCAGGTTCCGCTTACAGCTCGGAGAAACACTCTTCGATGATCGCCAAGCCTTTGTCCAACTGCTCGTCTGGCGAGGTCAGCGGGACCAGTACGCGCAACACGTTGCCGTAGGTGCCGCAGGACAGCAGGATCAGGCCCTTGTCACGCGCCTTGGCCACCACGGAGGCGACGGCAGCAGCGTTCGGCTTGTGGCTGTCGCCACCTTCGAACAGCTCGACCGCGATCATCGCGCCCAGGGCACGTACTTCACCGATTACCGGGTACTTGGCTTGAATGGCTTTGAGGCCAGTCACCAGGCGCTCGCCGACAGCCTTGCAGCGGTCCAGCAGGTGCTCTTCTTCAAACACTTCCATCACTGCCAATGCAGCGGCGCACGCGATCGGGCTACCGGCGTAGGTGCCGCCCAGGCCGCCTGGGGCGATGGCGTCCATGTATTCAGCCTTGCCGCACACACCGGCCAACGGGAAGCCGCCGGCGATGGATTTGGCGAAGGTGGTCAGGTCGGCGGCGACGCCCATCTGCTCCATGGCGAAGAAGGTACCGGTACGGCCGGCACCGGTTTGCACTTCGTCGGCGATCAGCAGGATGCCGTGCTTGTCGCACAGTTCGCGCAGGCGCTTCATGAAGGATTTAGGCGCGACGTAGAAACCGCCTTCGCCCTGCACCGGCTCGATGATGATGGCAGCGATGTCACGCGGCTCGGCATCGTTTTTGAAGATGCGTTCGATGCTGGCGATGGCGTCGTCATCGCTCACACCGTGCAGTTCGTTCGGGAACAGCGCGCGGAACACGCCGCCTGGCATCAGGCCCATGCCGGCCGAGTACGGCACGACTTTGCCGGTGAGGCCCAGGGCCATCATGGTGCGGCCGTGGTAGGCGCCGGTGAAGGCGATCACGCCGGCACGGCCAGTGGCTGCACGCGCGATCTTCACGGCGTTTTCAACCGCTTCGGAACCGGTGGTGACCAGCAGGGTTTTCTTGGCGAAATCGCCTGGCACCTTGGCGTTGATTTTTTCGCACAGTTCCACGTAAGGCTCGTAGGCCAGAACCTGGAAGCAGGTGTGGGTCAGCTTGTTCAGTTGCTCGGTCACGGCGGCGATGACTTTCGGGTGCACGTGGCCGGTGTTCAGCACAGCGATACCGCCGGCGAAGTCGATGAACTCGCGACCTTCAACGTCGGTCACGGTGGCGTTCTTCGCGGATTCAGCGAAGATCGGGTGAATCTGGCCAACACCGCGCGGTACAGCGGCTTCGCGGCGTTTCATCAGGGATGCGTTGGTCTTGCTCATAAAGTCCTCATTCGCCACTCATCGGGTGGCGCGGTCCAAGGAATACGTGGCGGGGAGGCAACTACGGCAGCATGCGATGATCGACTGCCACAGCTTTCCCGGCCACTACGAATAACGTGTGAAACACGCAAAGGGTCAGCGCTCTCGTGCCCTCTGCGTTTGCTGCAAGCTCTTGCCGGTCAGATGCCCAGGCAGAGGTATTTGATTTCCAGGTAATCCTCGATCCCATACTTGGAGCCTTCACGGCCCAGGCCCGACGCCTTGATGCCGCCAAACGGCGCCACTTCGTTGGAGATCAACCCGGTGTTGACGCCGACCATGCCGTATTCCAAAGCTTCAGCCACACGGAACACACGGCCCAGGTCGCGGGCGTAGAAATAGGAAGCCAGGCCGAACTCGGTGTCGTTGGACATCGCGATCACTTCGGCTTCGTCTTTGAAGCGGAACAATGGCGCCAATGGGCCGAAGGTTTCTTCCTTCGCCACGGCGGCATTTTTCGGCACGTCGACCAGAATGGTCGGCTCGAAGAAGTTGCCTTCCATCACCTTGCCACCGGCCAACAGCTTGGCGCCTTTGCTCAGGGCATCAGCGATGTGCTCCTGAACCTTGGCCACGGCTTTTTCGTCGATCAGCGGGCCAGTCGTGGTGCCGTCTTCCAGACCGTTGCCGATCTTGAGTTTGGCCACGGCCACTTTGAGTTTTTCGGCGAACGCGTCGTACACCGAATCCTGGATGTACAGGCGGTTGGCGCAGACGCAGGTCTGGCCGTTGTTGCGGTATTTGGAAATGATCGCGCCTTCGACAGCCTTATCCAGGTCCGCGTCGTCGAACACAATAAACGGCGCATTGCCGCCCAGTTCCAGCGAGACCTTCTTGATGTCCTTGGCGCATTCGGCCATCAGCTGGCGACCGATTTCGGTGGAGCCAGTGAAGGACAATTTACGCACGATCGGGTTGCTGGTCAGCTCGCCGCCGATGTCGCCGGCACTGCCGGTGACCACGCTGAGCACGCCTTTAGGGATACCGGCACGGTGCGCCAGCTCAACCAGGGCCAGGGCCGAGAACGGCGTTTGCGAAGCCGGCTTGATCACCATGGTGCAACCGGCGGCCAGGGCCGGGCCGGCTTTACGGGTGATCATCGCGGCCGGGAAGTTCCACGGGGTAATTGCAGCGGTCACGCCGATGGGCTGCTTGATCACGATCAGGCGCTTGTCGGGCTGGTGGCCGGGAATCACGTCACCGTAGATGCGCTTGGCTTCTTCGGCGAACCACTCGATAAAGGAAGCGGCGTAGACGATTTCGCCCTTGGCTTCGGCCAGCGGTTTGCCTTGCTCCAGGGTCATCAGGCGACCGAGGTCGTCCTGGTTTTCGATCAGCAGCTCGAACCAACGGCGCAGCTTGTTGGCGCGCTCCTTGGCGGTCAGCGCACGCCAGGCCGGCAGCGCCTTGTCGGCGGCTTCGATAGCGCGGCGGGTTTCGGCGGCGCCCATCTTCGGCACGGTGCCGAGAATCTCGCCCGTGCCCGGGTTGTTGACCTTGATGGTTTGACCGTTGTCCGCATCGACCCAAGCGCCATCGATAAAGGCTTGTTGGCGGAACAACTGGGTATCTTTGAGCTGCATGTCGGCTTTCCTTAACAGCACCGCGCGCACGCGGAGCGAATTAGAGTTGTTGAAAGGCGCCTTGTGGGCTGCCGTCAGGGAAATCAGCCCCAGCGCGCGGCAAGAGTGAAAGAGCGCACGGGAGACAGAGCGTTTGAAATCTCAAACGAATCCTAGGATCAATGGGGGTACAGGGCAATAGTCTGTTCGAAAAAAAGAACGAAAACGGCGCATTTGCCGAATCTTTCTGATCAGCGTGATGCGGCCGGGTTCCAGCGCCTCGACCACCGGCGCCCGGCGCAGGGCCTCTGTGCAGCCAATTCCTACCCACAAACGGCCAAAGACCGGCATGGACGCCCAAGGACGACATGGGTATGATGTCGCCCGCACAAGCATCCGTAGCTCAGCTGGATAGAGTACTGCCCTCCGAAGGCAGGGGTCGTGGGTTCGAATCCCGCCGGGTGCACCAGATACAGACGAAAAAGCCCCAGGTCGAAAGACCTGGGGCTTTTTTGTGGGCGACCGATAGCACGTTTGGTAACGCGCCTGGGCTGGTAAGACTGTGAGCAGCTCACACCCATCAGCGAAACGCGCGCTCTGCAGCAATGGCAGCAGCAACTCGGCGCACTGTGCGTTGGTAACCATCGCTCGGCGTTTGCCGCCTCTGTGGCCTTTGCAGGCCCGTTGCTGAACCTGCTTGGACATGAGTCGGGCGGCTTCCACCTCGAAGGCGACAGCTCCGGCGGCAAGACCACTCAGCTGAAAGTCGCTGCCTCGGTTTATGGCGGGCCGCGGCTGGTGCGTTCTTGGCGCTCAACAGATAACGCCCTGGAGTCCTTCGCCGCCGCGCACTCAGACGGCCTCCTGGTGCTGGATGAAATCGGTATGTGTGACCCGCGCATAATTGGCGAAACGGTGTACATGCTCGGCAACGGCACCGGTAAGGCACGGGCGAACGATCGAGGACAAGCGGGCCGACAGGTGCAGGAGTGGCGCTTGCTGTTTCTCTCTACGGGAGAGAAGACGTTGGCGCAGCACATGGCGGATGCCAACAAGGAGCTGAAAGCCGGTATGGAGGTGCGCATGCTCGCCGTGCCTGCGGATGCCAGCAAAGGCCTCGGTATATTCGATGTGCTGAACGGGTTTGAGGACGCTGCCGCCCTCTCCGATGCGCTCAAAGCTCGTGTCGCCAAATACTACGGCCCCCCCTCACCGCCTTCCTGCATGCACTGTGCGCGCCTGACGAAATGCTCAGATGGACGGTGATCATTCGCCGCACGGTGAAGCAGTTCATCACCCAAAACCTGCCCGCATCGGCCAGTGGGCAAGCCCAACGTGCCGCCCTTCGCTTTGGCCTCGCAGCAGCGGCCGGAGAGTTGGCTACCGCTTTTGGCGTCACCGGCTGGCCGGATGGCACAGCCACTACCGCCGCACGGGTTTGTCTGCATGCGTGGCTGGCCGAACGCGGCGGCGCCGGTAACTTCGAGGGCGATGCGATTTTGGCGCGGCTGAGACAGGTCATCGAGCGTTTTGGAGAAAGCCGCTTTACCCGCTGGGAATCTGCCGCCGCCAAGATCGATGAGCACGGCCCACGCACGATTGATCGGTTGGGCTTTCGCAAGACGCTGAAGCATGGCCTCGGTGACTCGTTGCATACCACCAGCACCTACTACGTGTTGCCGGAGGCTTGGCGCTCCGAGGTGTTCAAAGGCGTGAACATCAACGCCGTGAACAAGGAGCTGATACACCGAAGTGTTCTTAAGCCCGGGCCGGACGGCAAAGCCTCCTGCGCCGTCCGCTTGCCTGGCTTGGGCACCCAGCGTTGCTATGTGGTGAAGACGGTACCGGGGACGGATGAAAGCGAGGCACAGGCCGGCTAACGGCAGCCTACTGACGGAGGTAGCGCCGGCTAATTCCGGTCCCGCCAGCCGCACAACCATTCCACTATCGAATCAAATAGAGACCAATCAAATGAACGAAATTCAAGAAATGAAAGACCGCCGCGACCAAGTGACCAGTGAGATAGAGAGCCTTCGAGCCGCCCTGATTCCCTATGAAATGGCCCTAGAAAACCCCGAAACGATTGAGCAGGGCCGGGAACGTGAAGAGCGCGACCAGTACAACGAGCGAAAAGAAAGATTGATTCTTTGGATATGGAACTCTACCGGCTGAACCCGAAGATTAACCGCCGTGAGAACCTCGCCAACTGCGACGCGCTCATGACGGACTACACCGCCGACACAGCGAACTGGGCTGCCGATGAAATCGAGCTCAAAACGACAAAGTCTTAGCACTCGCCTGGAGGAAGTGCGTCAGCAAGCGCAAGAGGAAATAGCCAGTGCGCGCCAAGCAGAGACCCCCGCAGCTACCGCTTAAGCTCAGGCGGTGGTATGGGGCGATGTAGAGGGTGAGAAATCTGCCAGCAGTGACGCACCGAAAGCGGCAAAAAGCCTCACTGCCGCGACTGAACAACATCGTCGCCAGCTCCTGATCATCGCCGCCCTTGAGCAAGAGCTGGTCATTGTCGACCGACACATCACCAAGGCTCAGGAAGAGCAACAAAAGATAGAGAAAAAGGCATTAGATCTCGCTCATGACATGTTGGAGGAACAGTGGAATGAAGCGGCCAAGGCACTGCTCGGCGTGGGCGGCAAGCTTTATGCTGCTTCTCGCATGATTTTTAATCGGGATCTAACATCACTCTTCAATCTCGATATTCCTCAACTTGGTGAGAATTTTGGTAATTGGGAATGGGGTGATATAGCAGATCGTAGCAGCCAGCATCGCCTACAAGACCTTCTCGCAATGTAGATATCTACCAAATGGACTAAAAAGCCGACACCTGTCGGCTTTCTTAATTCTCATCTGCGCACCACTAACACATCCAGTCTAAGCAGATATCTACTTTTATCGAAATCTCACCTCAATCAACCAACAAGCATCGCAGCGATATCTTCGGAAGTTGGAGTATTGCGAACCACAGGCAAATCATCGAACTCCTGAAAGCCTTCCATTCTGATCCAGCTTTCTACCCAATTTAAACACAACTCCAATAAAAACCTTGAATCCTTTTCTAAAAAGTCAACAATGGTGTGAGAAGCCGGATTTCTAACGCAATCTACGAGTTTTTGCTGCAAAGACTTTATGTTTTTCCTATCCGTAAACGCTTCGCAATTTTTCAGCTCACGAAAAGATAGCAATGCAGGAACAACAACTAATAGCGAAGTAAGCGTCATTTTTTGGTTTGGAGAAGGAACCAAAAATTCGCTTACCCCGCTAAAAAACTCACTGTAATTTGCTTCCGGAAATGGCTCTGTGGGTTTTTTATAATCTATATCGCAAAATCCAGACGCAATGGTTTGCAATATAGCCTCTGGAATATTGACCAAATGGAGAATACGCTGAGAAGGTGACTCTAACAACGAAACCTCTTTAACAAATGAATAAACCATATACAAAACTACAATCCTAACATTTTTATTCGCAGCTAAAGACGTTAGCGCATCAACTTGCAATCTATTAATCGCGCCTTCTCCATTATTAACAATCAAATTAGCCCATTCTGACACTGAATGAGTCCACTCTAAGATATCATCTGGCACGCGGGATTTAGAATCTATTATATTATCTGCGAGCCTACCTACAACTCCCCACTCAATACCTAGCAGCCCTAATCCCGGCCTAGAGAAAAGAGCTGAGCGTAGGAGAACCACGTTTTTAAATACCGTTAACCTCGAATCGTCATCCTCTAGGCAACGAGCAATGTCTCCAGCCTTTTGATATTCTCCACTACCTATTGCCTGAAGACACTCACCATACAAAGACCACTTCGGTTGGTCTCTACGCAATATCTTTCTTGCTAAAATTTGAGAACTACAGACCGTATTACCATCAGCAGTCTTTTTCATCAAAAAAGGAGAGAGAGGGTTGCTTGCTAAAAATGAGACCTGTTGCTTTAGCAGTCTACCCACCGCCAAAGTAGACAAAATCAAATCCTGGTCCTCAACCCCCGTGGCAAAAGAGCGCTCTAAAAACTTATCTAGAGTATCGCCGATCCGATCAATACACTTTTCAATTATGAGAGAGTCCGGAGAGGACGAAACATCAATCAGAGTGCTATATACCGCGTCTGGACCACCTCCGCGAACATATAACCAATTTGCGCGCCCGTGCGTTATACCTCGATCAATTGCGTACTGAACAAAGTCCTCCCGAGAGATAGGCGTCATAAAAGCTTGGTCGTGATTATCGCCATACACAGAGTTCAGGAATGGCTGCCCATCTTGCATTAACCGACGGATCATCGTGTAAGTAAGTGGTGAAAAAGCTAGGGTTGTAAGCTGGCCTGCGTGCTCAAGAGAACGCATGCCCGACAACACAGATGTCATGCCAGAGTCTTTAATCAAAGCGAAAGCATGAAATCTTTCAATAACAATAATAGGGTAATATCCCGCATCCAATAAGCCTTCAACAGCTAATTGAATCGTATCGGTTGGATAGTCATCGGGATCTGCTTCAAGCTCAATACTCAAAGGTCGGCATAGGCGCTTTGCAAAAGTATTTGCGAAGTGAGCACATGACTGCATACTATCTGAAGTCAAGGCAACACAAACAGGGCTATGATCTTTATAAGCCGAGGGCAACTTAAAGTTGCGTAAAGTCCACTCACGAACCAATGTTGAAGCAGCGGTTTCATCACAACCTTGAGGAACCAACAGCAGCATAGATCTAGCTGGTTGCGCACGCCATATCATATCCGCACGATCCGAAAACCATTCACAACTTCGTCTCATACTGCAACTCCCTGAAGCCTAATATTGTATTCCTGCCAATATTTTTTAGCTCTGAATCCCTCAGCAAAAAGAGGAACTTGAAAACGAATTGTTGATGATGAATCCATGCGCAGTATTTTTAGGTCAACCAAAGCTCGAAGACGCCTATTCCAAGCTGAGCGCTCCTCCAAGGCCGCGAGTGCATGATCTATTACAAACGGAACAGTTGCATCTTCCGCAACGAGCGAGCTAGCGTTTGCAATACGATAAAGAAGCATCCAAAGCAGATCTCGCTCTCGAGCACTTTCCAGGGCCAACATGCTGTCAATTGGCTCAAGAATCTCATAAGACTTAAACGGTAACTCTGCTTTTCTTTCTCCAACTAAAGCCGCCACAGCCATCCTAACGTCTTTTTTTGTTGCAGCCCCGGATCTGACCAAATGCGCAACGGTTGCGCCAACTTGCCAGAGAAACTGCGGCATTCCTGCACACAGAGAGAAGGCGTATTCGATAGCTGGCGTTTCGAATTGAACAAAAATTGATACTCGATGAGGAGCAATTAAAGCGGCCGCTTCTTTAGCATCTTTTAATCCTGCTAACTCAATGAGCTGGCTGCTGCCAAAAAAAGCGTTCTTATACTCCCTGGCGAAAACGTTAATATGATTGCTACCTGAAAGCAAAATTCCTATTGAACCGGTGGTTTGGGAGATTTCACGAAGGCTTTGGAGTAGTTGCTCCAACTCCAGCTTCTTGTTCCCACCAGCCTGATATGGGGCTACCAAAGACTCGGCTTCATCAATTAATAAAATAAATCGCTCTGAAGGTGCGCCTGTCCAGTCTAGAATTTTTTCACTCAGTGCTATAAGCGAGTCAGATAGACTTTCTTCGTCGAAGCACTCCTGGATTGCCTTTCTTGCAGCTTTCCAGTCGCCATCAAATTTTTGACGAATTCGTGTGCACAAAGCATGGTTTTGATCAGTCGCTGAAAGATTGGGCCGTACAAGCCCATGAGAAATAGCGCGGAAAATAGTGGCCGATACAGAACGATCATGACCTACAAACTCTACTCTTCGCTCAGCCAAGGAAAGGTAAAAGCTTATAGCTGTTGAATTACCCGGTTGCCGCAAACGATTATGAAATGCAAATAGCAGTGAAGTTTTGCCGATACGCCGCATACCAGTTAACAATACTGGGCTAGGCCTACGCGCGGAAACTAGCACTTGATTCAAACACTCCAACTCATCATGTCTACCGATAAACGCCTCCTCGACTGCAGGAGTATTGCTTACACCAGGATATATATCGAGCAAAGTATCAGTATTAAGATCAGTACCGTTATACCCCCTAGAGTCGTACGAGCGAACTCTACAAACGATATCCTCCACAAAAAACTCATCTGTTACTGTTTTTGCACGGACCCTTACTCTTACACTGTCGCGAGGATTACTTCCTTTAACAAACCATGATGAGCCAAATTTAATTCGCAGTGTAAACTCACTAGCGAAGTACAACGGACGGCTTGAAAGCTCAGAGCGCAACGTGTCCTCTTCAAAAACGGCGTCATCACCATCAAACAGAGTAGCCTCCAACTTTACAGGTACCAGACCTTGCGGTGTAACCACAATTGGTAATTCGAAGACAGTACCCTTAGTTGACTCCCTTAAGCATAGCTCTCCCTCACACTCAACGCTTAGGTTAGGCTTCACTACTTGAGCTGCGGTAGGTAGCTCTTTAACAAATGTTCTAAAGGGCACACTTTTCGCCGCGGTGACGACTTGATCTGCAACCGACTGCGCCACCGGTATCAGATCTGGTCGGTTTGAGGCTACCAGCCTTAACTCAAAAAGCTGGGAAAGTCTAGCAGCGATAGCCGGATCGTATTTGGCTGCAAGTCTACCCAATGCGTCAGACGCGCCATGCTCATAAAGAAATGTTAGAAGTGGAGTACGGTAAGTATGAGGGTCATTTATGTTCGTCGCAGCATCCCAAAGCCGTTCGGCTATCTGGATGCTCAAACACCCAGTTAAAAGCGCCTCCAGTACCTTCTCAACCCGATACGCCACTCCAGTTACTAACATTTTCCTAAAAGGTGAGGAGCGTCCCAATATCTCTGTCCATGCGCCGTTAGCAGCTGGCACGCGAACCATCTCATCCCCGCTATCGGCGGCAACGACACCAGTAAGCACACGAAATGCTAGATCCACTCTTCTCGATTCCGGAAGTAGTGCAGTGTACTCGTTATATGTGGAAAGCCATGTCGCAGCTGTCGCCAGCTTGTCGACTAAATTGACACTAGGCTTTTCTGTTTCATCCGAAAGAGCGTGAAACACATCAGTCATGTTGAACAACGTATTCGTTTTTTCACTTCCGCTCGCATCAAACTTTGAACAAATTTCACTGGCTTCCAACCATTGTTCTCTTTTTACAAGCCCCATAACTTCCAATGATGCTTCAGAGCTATCCGCTCCTGGCTCATTTTGAGCGTTCAGCCTACGTTTACCGTAAGTTGAGTAATGGTTATCGTCACCTGCGCCGTTCTGGTCGATAGCCAAGTCAACGAGCTCATCAGGCACCTCACCGGTTTCACGCAGCTGTGTTAAGCATAAGGCTGGACGAGGTGCATTAACAATAATCGCGGAAACTTCAAAAATCCGATCCATAGCAGAATTCAAACTATCAGCCTCTTCTAGCTGATGTATTGATCTCGAACGCTCCACTACAAAGCTTATAAACCACTCACAGACTATATACGAGGCACGTTGCTCTGAAGGAATATACATTGGCGCCGATCTTGCCCATGACGCTAACACTTCGGCTGGTTCGCGGACAAAATCCGAAAAATCAGCAGCCGTATTTGATGGCAGCCACCGATCAGGATTTTGATTACCCTCTTTAAAGTTCGAGATTACAGCTGCAAAGCTATCTTCGGCATTGTCAATATTGTCAAGGGCCTTCTCAACAACAGTCAGATGTAGTCGCTCTAATACATGAGCGTTCATAACACTCAACCAAAGCGCTTCTAGTTTCGCATCAATTGGCACTGGATCTTCCAAAGGAGAGCCAATCAAGCCAAAATAACGTAAAAGAGTCAGCCGCCGCTCCTGATTCTGACTTGAATCGAAAGGATCTCCCTTATTAATATCGGATGTTATTAATTCTAATAGCTCTAGATGCTCGCTCGCAGCGCTCAAATCGAACAAATCTAAAGCTGACTTGTATAGTTTATACTCCTCAATTCCCTCTAGGGCGCTATCACCATGCTCAGCGATCAACTTGCCCACCCTCAGAGTGAGGGCGTCAATCTGCGGAGATACAGCGTCCAACACATAACTACTTACTGCTTTATCATTCAGTTCCTTGGCAAACTTTATTGCGCCTTGACACTCTTCACACTCCAGCAACTTCTTAGCTATCTGCATCCCTTCAGGCGCACTCCCTAATGCCCGCCAATATAACGATGCAACAGCCACATCCCATGGAGAAATTGAGGCTTCAAAATAAAATTCGGGCAACTCTATAAAATCTGTAGCCCACGACGTATTTTCTGAAGTCCATCTAGAACTTTTAATATCTTCAGATTTTCCGCGCAATGTTGGAATACTATTCCCACTGGCCGGATTGCTGAGCAGTTCTGCAATTTGCCCCTCTAACCACTCCAACGACCCGATATCGTCGGAATTTCTTAGCTGTCGGTGCAGCTTTCTAAGCTTCGACGCGACACTCTTCATTCTGACATCGGGCCTATGTTGTACCTCTGAGACAAAGTCTCTTAACAAACGATCCATTTGAGAAACATATCGAGTTAGCTGTTCTCGATGGCGCTGCTCCAAGCTGTCATCCGGACGCTCCTCTTGAAGTTCAAAAAACAAACCATCTGTAAAGTCATCACTTTGAATATCCTCAATCAAGATAAGAGCCTGTTTCACCACTGGCTCATCATTTTTGAAAGCGGTTTTTAGCAACTTATCTCTAGCTTTTTCCTTAAGCCTTCGGAAGTTTCCTTGCATAGTGACTGGCGTATTAGCGAATTCTTTCAGAGCAGTGCACGCGCGTTCATCATTAGAATTTTGCCGTATCAAACGCGAAACATCAGCACCAGTTGACAAAAGGCTGGAGTTTACCGATATCAGCTCCGCAAGTTCATAAACATTACGACCAACCAATTCAACGTCATTTAGACCGGATGATGGGTCGAGTATTTGCGCAACAGGCTCAAATAAAAATATATCCCGAAAACGCTCAACAGCAACAACTCTTCGAAATGTTAAGTTTGTTTTTAGAATTGCAGAACTAGGATCGACAAAATGCAGCAGAGCTCTTCTTTTTTCTACAAGCCCGGCGGCCAGAAGAACGTCCATTACGCTACTGGGAATCGTGCTAGTCTTATCCAGCGCTGCTCTTATGAGTATTGCATCACCCACCAACCAGCGATCATTACCATACGAGTCGATTAGTGCACTTAGCTCTACTCCATCTAACCCCGAAAGATACCGCCCTAAAAGGGCTGGAGGGACTACTTTCACATACTCATTAAACGACTCTCTAAAAATACGCCGCTCGCACCTATCGCTATACTCTGCGCTTATCGAATTAATTAATTCCTCCAACTTCGACAGAGTCAACACGCCATCAAGCGACCCCTTCCAAACCTCAAGCTGATTGAATGAAGGATTTAATTCATCTAAAGCATTTTTTATTCTGCACAACAACAAAAAGCCTGCCACCAACTCCTCATCGTTCGCCGGAACATGCTTACTACAAGTTTGCTCAACATCAACCCTTTTGAGAATCAACTCCCACTGCGCAGCGTCTAACTCTTGTATTCTCAAGCGACATTTTACAACACTTTTGGATGATTCTCTCGCTTCCTGCACTGCACTTGAAATAGCTCTCCACCTATCGTCTGAAATAGTAATAAGATCTGAAATTATCCCCCCATCCCATTCAGAGACTAATTCTTTCGCCTTAAAGAAGGCAGAAATAGCAGAATCAAATTCCTCAACGGATCGCAATGAATCAGAATCAGGTTGCCATTCATGACTTGATTTTGATACCCCCTTCATAAGCTTAGGCAGTTCGACATTATGTCCTACATCTACACAATCGATATCGATTGACTCACCGCCTTCAAACTGCGCTCTCGCCAACCCATTTAGATGGGTGCAGCCTAATAACTGTGCCGTTTCTACAAGCAATACTTGCTCATCAAACGATTTAGACAATGAAGCATACACCAACACGAGCCTAGCAAACTCGATGCTATTTACCGGCTTAGGACATGGGGTTTTTTTAATACCCTCAGCTAGTAAGTCTCCAGTTAAATACCTTTCTCTTTCAAGTTCATGCCTTGGCTGAGCACAATCTAAAAACCATCTAAACAGAGGATTTAATTCATTATCCTCGTGATAGCTGTGACCTATGAGCTCCCCAAAAGTACTGCCTGGTTCCAAAACACTACTTTTTTTGCTTACACGACCGAATCTGCCTAGACTTTCCCTATGAAAGGTAAGTTCTTTCGCTCTAATACGAGAAGAGTATATGGATGCGAAAGCATTTGCCATCGCGGTATCTCTTTGGATCGAGTCTCTATAAGTAGTTTTTAGGGCGTGAGGAGCGTAACGCTTTAAATGAGCTCTAATTGCTCGCCGAACTGTTGCGGCAGGGCAATTAAAATGAGCAGGCCACAATTTGAAAACAACATCATATAGATGTTGAGGGGAAAATATATCAGAAGGGAAAAAACCATCAGCAGAAAAAGGCCAAATGCCAACATATGGATGACTATCTCTGGAAACATCAAACTCAATAGAAGAAATTTTGTTCATATGCCCTTTCCATAGGTAGCAATTGACTTCGCTTAAGGTCGACCGTCCACTGATGGCGATCGTAATTTATTTTATATGTGGCTTTTTAAGCGCGTTCAGCCAATTTAGCCAATGCTGAGAACAAAATCTACAAGATTCATGATCAGCCCCCCTTATGCTTGATCTAAGAAAAGCTGGACACTAAAACCGAAGAAGTAACGAGATGTTTAAGCCGTAGCTTCACATGGAATTACGTCTTAATTTCAACAGTGTTACACACTCTCGGCATTTCCCACACGGGTATAGCGACTTCGCCGGATTCGCGTAAAGCCAATAATATCAAATTAAATCAACAAGTTAAGCATGGCCAACACACCAGTTACACGTGTAACACCTATTACACTTACCTTGGATGCTGAAAGCACGTGCCCGCCACACCCACGCCCAGGGAAAATCACGCGCTCAGCGCGTAGGAAGCTTTCCCGCACCTTCAGCTCTAAAAATGATGCCGAGGTGACCTTGTGGAGTGTTCACCATCATCCACACAATTTTTCATCGTACCAATGCAGTAAAAATGGTCTTTTTCCTGTGGCAACCTTTCAATTTCAACGATTGAAATTTCAGTAACTTTAAGATCCTCCCACTAACTCAATCCCGCGGGTTTCATGCCCCGTGTGAAGCGAAACCTCTCAGGGTCCCCAGCGTGATTTCCTCTCATCGAGAGGCGGAACCATTGAAATTCGCTCGGTAGGTTGGAGCGCAAAGCACCTGCCCACAGCACCCGGACGCTGACTTTAGCGTTACACACACGGGCAACGTTACATCCGATGTACGCGATGCAGCTCAGCTGTGTAACAGCCGTGAAAGCCAATGAAAACGGGCGTTTGGTGCAAGGCGTAACACTCGTAACAACGGTTACACCAGTTTTTGAGGTGGGCTGGGTGTGTACTCTCATGCTGTCTTTCCAAATTGGCCCTACAACACATTGTTGGCCTCTAGTTAATCAAGATGGTCGGCGTGATTTCTGATCACCAGGTGGTGAGGACAGTTGATATGCAATGCCACTGGCTCGAGGTAGATTGACTACCTGACAACACGGCGGGAGAACATCATGGAAGACACCCCTTTGCTTGCTTCATTACCCAAGCGCATGAATGAAAACCAGCTGGTCCTGGGGGCAGCTATCGAGGAGCTGTCAAACTGGGTTGAGCAAATAGGATCTACAGAAGTGGCACAGAACATTCGAGGGACACTGGATACCCTAGATGGAAATGCAGGATTCATCACCCTTGCGCTCGCCTCACTGGCGGCAGAAGGTCGAACGAAGAAGTAACTACTCAGCTAGATGGCAACACATCAGCCACCATTTGGTGTTGCTTTACCCTACGGGGATACCTCGAAAAAGCTGCTAGAAGGAAGCGCCGTGTATGCCCACGTGTATGCCTAACCGAAGCACCACCAAACATGCCCAATGAATAAAGGCCTATTACTGCCCAGGTCGAAAGACCCGGGGCTTTTTCGTGGGTGTCGATTAACGTTTCTGCAACGCCTCCAACCGCGCCGGCAAGTCTTCCTTGGGAAAGCGCTTATGCAGCGCCAGCAGCTGTTCATCGGCCGCTCTGGTTTCTCCAGCCCGGCGCAGCTCCACGATCTGCTGCAACCCCTCCTCCAATGATGGCAACGCCACCGCACGCTTGCTGAGTTTCGCGGCCGGCTCATCCGCCATTGCGCCGGCGACCTCAGCCTGAACCGGCGGTGCGGTAGCCATGCGGGCCATGGGCGCCGGGGCCGGTGCCGAATACGCTTCGACAAGTGGGCGCGCGGCTTCCTGATGAGGCGCGGAGAAGGTCGCGGTGGAGATCTCCGGTTGCGGCACGGGTGAGCGCATTACCACGCCGATCATCAGCGCCACGCCGGCGACGGTGGCGAAAGCCATCTGCCAGCGCGGCTGGCGGCAGGCGTTCAGCCAGCGTTGCCAAAGGCTCGGCGGCGGCGTTGGAGCTTCGCGGCGGGCGGTGTTGAGGATGAAGGCGTCGAGGGACGCAGGCGGTTCGCCTGTGCTGTGTTGACGAAAGTGTTGGAGCAACACGTCGTCGGGGTCCTGGGTGTGTCGGGGGTCGGTCATGCGGGTATCTCCTCGGCCAGCAGGCGGCGCAGTTTCTGCTGGGCGTAGCGCAGGCGGCTTTTGACGGTCTCCAGCGGGGCACCGGTGAGGGCGGCGATTTGCGGTACTTCGAGGTCGCCGTGCAGGCGCAGCAGGAAGACTTCGCGCTGGTCTTCGGGCAAGTCTTGCAACGCTGCGTCGAGGCGCGCCTGGTCGCGGCTCAGGCTCAGTTGCTGCTCGGGGCCGGCGCTGTCGTCGGGCTGGGCGTGCAGTTGCTCATCGTAGCTGTCGTGCAGCGGGTTGTGGATACCGTGCTTGCGCCAGTGATCGATCAAGCGGTTGCGGGCAATCTGGAACAACCACGTACGAAAGCTCGCCCGACCTTGTGGCTGGGTGGTGCTGCGGATCAGGCTGAGCCAGGTTTCCTGGTACACCTCTTCGGCCAGTTCGACCTTGTTGCTCAGCGACACCAGAAACCGGTACAAACCTTGGCGATGGCGCGCGTACAAAACCTCGAACGCGGCGCCGTCACCGGCTCGGTAGCGGGCCAGCAGCGCTTCGTCGCTGGGTGAATCATCGGGTACGGCCATGTAGGTGGCGAACTCCTTTCGATGGATCAATGCAGATTACCTGTGGGAGCCGGGCTTGCCCGCGATGCAGACGCTTCGGTGTTTCAGTCACACCGCAGTGATGCTATCGCAGGCAAGCCAGCTCCCACATTGGATCGGCGCTGCAGGCAAAATCAGTGCTTAAGACTCTGCGCCAACTCCACCAGTTGCACGAACTCGTTGCGCAGCCCGAACGGGTCATCGCCTCGGGCCGAGCGGGCCAGTGCGGCGGTGTCCTGCAAACTCATGCTGCCAGTGTAGCGGCCATCGCCCTTGAGCTGTTGGGCGAAGGCTGCCACGGCTGCCGAGAAGCGCAGGTCGTCGCTGGCCTTGGTCGCCTGGTTGCTGATGGGCCGCTCAATCAATTGGCTGTCGCCGCCCGCTGCCGGCTTATAGCGCACGCGCAGCATCGCCAACTCGGTGGAAGTGTGTTCAGTCGCCAGCGCAGCGGCGTAGCGCAACGGCTCCAGCCAGCCTTTCTGGCCCGTCGGGACAATTTCGTACAACGCCGTCACGGTATGCCCTGCGCCGATCTCGCCGGCATCCACCTTGTCGTTGTTGAAATCCTCACGTTTCAAGGCGCGGTTTTCATAGCCCAGCAGTCGGTACTCACTGACTTGGGCCGGGTTGAATTCCACTTGCAATTTCACATCCCGCGCTACAACCGCCAGGGTTGAACTGAGCTGGTCGACGAGGACTTTTCGCGCTTCGCGCAGGTTGTCGATGTAGGCGTAGTTACCATCGCCCGCGTCGGCCAATTGCTCCATCAGGTGTTCGTTGTAGTTATCCACACCAAAGCCCAGGGTGGTTAGCGACACGCCGCTTTTACGCTGCCCGGCCGCCATCTGCTTGAGGCTGTCGAAGTCGCTGATGCCCACGTTGAAGTCACCGTCAGTGGCCAGCAGGATGCGGTTGATGCCCTTGTCGATAAAACCTGCGCGGGCCATCTGGTAGGCCAGTTCGATGCCGGATGCGCCGGCTGTGGAGCCGCCCGCTGTGAGTTGGTCGATGGCGTTGCGCAGCTTGGCTTTTTCGCGGCCGGAGGTGGGTTCGAGCACTACGCGAGACTCACCGGCATACACCACCAGCGACACACGGTCTTGGTCACGGAGCTGGTCCACCAGTAATTTCAGGGTGCTTTTCACCAGCGGCAAGCCTTCGCGGCGGTCCATGGAGCCGGACACATCCACCAAAAAAACCAGGTTGGCCGGCGCCAGCTCCGCGACGGTGCGGTCGGACGCCTTGATGCCGATGCGCAGCAGCTGAGTGTGCGGGTTCCACGGTGTGGCGGCGATCTCTGTGGTCACGCCAAACGGCGAGCCGTCGGTGGGGCGTGCGTAGTCGTAGGGGAAGTAATTGACCATTTCCTCCAATCGCACAGCACCTTCAGGCGGTAGACGGCCTTGGTTGAGGAAGCGTCTTACGTTGGCATAGCTGCCGGTGTCGACATCGACACTGAAGGTCGAGACGGGCGTTTCGGCCACGCGGTGCACCGGGTTGTCCGGCAGGTTTGCGTAGTGCTCACGAGGCTCGCTGCGGTAGGCCATCGCCGCTGAATCCTGACTCACCATGCGCATGGCCATTGGCGCCGGCATCGGCATGCGTTTGCTCAGCGCACCCTGTACCGGCGCGCTTTGCAGTTCGGCGACAGGTGCAGCGTGCTCAGGCTTGGCGGCATCACGGGAAGAAGACAACCCACAACCGGCCAACGCGACCAGCAAAGTAACGGTAAAGCCGTGGGCAGCAGGGCACAGGAAAAGCAGCGGACGGGACATGGGCTGAACCTCGTGAATGAATGATCCGTTCACAAGGTCAGACGCAAGGTGTGGAGGGTTCGGGTTAAACGGAGTCGGATAACACCTCGATCACTGTGCAAGTGTGTAGACGCTGGCTTGCCTGCGAGGCAAACGCCTCGGTTTTTCAGTTAAACCGAGGTGATGCTATCGCAGGCAAGCCAGCTCCCACATTGGATCTACAGCCTTTTCAGTACCCGGATCAGTCGGTGCCGTACTTCGGATTACGCGGACCGTACAGAATCCCGGTGCGTTGCCCCGCCGACAGCAGGCGCGCACTGGTGATGCCGGCAATCGGGTGCGCGGCATCGGTGGAGCTGTTGATCACCTGCTTGACCGCCGCCGTGATCAGCATGCCCACCAGGCCGCCGCCATTGTTGTTGCCTTCCTCGCTCGACGCCCGCGCCGAACCGGTCCACAGCGTGGTGCCAGTGCGCAGATCGACCAGTTTGGCCGAGGCCGTCACCGAGGTGTCGCTTGAGATCAGCATGTACTTGGTGCCGTACTCGCTGACGGTGATGTACAGCGCCGCGTCCGCACCAAAGATGTCATGCAGCTTGGCCGGTGCCACGCCCTGGATGTCGTTGGCGGTGGTCAGGCCGTTCTGGCGGAAGGTTTCGTCCACCAGGGCAATCGGCAACACGTAGTAGCCCGCTTCGGCCAGCGGGTACGTCACCTGCGACACCAGGCTGTAGGACGCCTGCACTTCCGGCGACTCATTGATCGGCGGCAGTACCAGGATCGACTTCGGCCGCGCCTGTTTGTATGCCGTGTAATCGATGGTCTTGGGCGCTGCGCAACCGCCGAGCAAGGCCAGGGCCAGCAAGGCGCCCGTGAGTTTTAACAGGCTCATTTGGTGGCGACTCCGGTCTTGGCGTTTTTCAGCAGAAAGTCCATGTAGGAAGCAGACTCGGGGAACAGGGCCTTCTCGGTGCGAAACTCCTGCACCATCTGGTCATCCTTGCCCATGGTCATGTACAGCATGCCCAGGTGGGCGTGGTAACCCGGCGGCGCTTTGCGGCCACTGGCGTTGATCTTTTGCAGATCGCGCTCCAGCGCCTCAACCTGCGCTTCCTTGGGCTCGCCCTTGAAGTACTCGTAAACCTGCGGCTGGTAGCTTTCCCACTGATACAGGGGTTGGGGCGCCGTTTGGCACCCGGCGACCGTCGCGATTGTTGTCAGCATCAGCGCCAACTTCACTGCCTTGCTCATCCGTGTACTGCTCCTTGAGGTGCTGCTGATCAGTTGCGCGGGTTCCAGGCGCCGGCGTTGATGCCGTCGACGAGGCGGTTGATGGCTTCGCGCATGGCCAGGTCCAGGACCTTGCCATTGAGGGTGGAGTCGTAGCTGGCGGTGCCGCCAAAGCCGATGACTTCACGGTTGGACAGGGCGTATTCACCGGCGCCCTGGGTGGAATACACCACTTCGGAAGTGCTGATGTTGACGATGTTCAGCGCGACTTTGGCGTAAGCCACTTGGGTTTTACCACGGCCAAGAATGCCGAACAGCTGGCGGTCGCCGGTCTCTTTGCGGCCGAACTCGGTGACGTCGCCGGTCACTACGTAGTCCGCGCCTTTAAGCTTCTGTACGGTGCCTTTGATCGCGGCTTCCTGGGAAATTTCGCCCATGTTGTCGCGGTCCAGCACGCTGAAGCGGTTGGTCTGCTGCAGGTGGGTGATCAGGATGGTCTTGGCTTGGCCACCGAGGCGGTCAACGCCGTCGGAGAAGATGCCGCGCATGTAGCTCGAACGATTATCGAACTTGCCCACGGCAATCGGCACGCGCACGCCGGAATAGGCGACGTTGGCGCTGGCGACTTGTTCTACCGGCATCGCGCGGTTGCTCTCCGTGGCGCAACCGGCCACGGTCAGCAGCGCTGCGGCGGTGAGGCCAGACAGCAGGATTTTGGACAGTGTTTTCACAGGGTGCTCCTAGGGTGAGAGGTCCGCGGTTGCAGCGGGTGAACCCGCGGGAGGGACTGTTGTGTACGTCAACTACGCTGTCGCGGCGATCAGAACTTGCTGAAAAAACGCGCGATCTTGCCCAGTACCTCAACATCAAAGGTGTCGGGCCAGCAGGCAGGTGTTTTGGCAAGGATGACCGACGCGCAGCGGCCCGGCTGGAAAGTGCAGCCCGCCATCAGGCAGGTGACGGGGAGAAAAGCAGAAGTGCGCATTGCTTGATTCGTCCTTGAAAAATGCGATGTAGCCAATGCCGCGGCATTTTACGGGGTTGCCCGATGTACTCAAGCGGTTTTGCCGCCACCGTGAAGTTCGCCGCCCAACGGCGGCCTGCTAAGCTGCGCGCCCACCTCAAGTTTCACAGCCACCGGTCGAGACACTGGCTTGGCTTGCTCATTAAATAGGGATATTGCGTGTTGAACACCCTCCTGAGGGCTGCGGCCCTGATCGCGACGCTGTCGATGACCGGCTGCGTCTCCTACACCGTCACCGGCCCCATCGGTGCCCCGCTCCACCCGGCTGCTGCCAGCAGCCCGCGCAGTGCACAAATCGCTGACGTGACGGTGAACGCCGCCGACGTCAACGAGGCCAACAAAACTGCGATCAGCCGCTCGCTCACGGCCCAGCTCAACCAGTACGTGCGCGCGGCGGGTTACTTCAAGCAGGTCACCGAGTACCCCACGCGCCTGGAAGAAAACGACGTGGTGCTCAAATTCAACATGACCTCACTCAAAGGCCATCGCGCACCGCACCCGGCCTACATACCCGGCGCACTGCTGACGCTGACGATCTGGATCTGGGTCAACGGGCCGATCTACGTCGACAGCTTCGACGTGGCCGGCAACCTGGTGATCGTCGACCGCAACGGCAAAGAACTGGCCACGGCCGAGCAAGCGCTCAAGTTCGAACACAACGTCGGTCTGTATGGCGGCGAATACTGGGCACCGTCGATGGGCGCCCAGCAGCTGAACAAACTGGTCGCGCAACTGCTCGACACCGCTACCGCCAAACTGGCCAAACCCTGAATTCAAGGAGCAACACATGAAAGGATTGATCAAGCACAGCCTGGTCCTCGCCGCGATCTTGCTGAGCGGTTGCGTGTCCTACTCGCAACACGAACTGCCACCGGTGCAGACGTGGCCGCCGACCGCCAACGCGCCAGCACAGAAACCCAGCGCATTTGTGCGCACCACAGCGCTGAACCAGGTCAACGGTGGCCCCGCCAACGCCGCCGCCGGCGCCCCGGCAGCGCTATGGGAAAAAGCTGTGGCGGATGCCTTCCGCCAGTCCAACCGCTTCGCGCGGGTAAGCACTGACAAAGTGGACTCGGACATTTACGCTGACGCCAAGCTGTATAACAACGAACAGTTCAGCATGGCCTCGGCGATCATTACCGGTGCCACCTTCTTCATTATTCCGTCCACGGCGAAAAACACCTTCACGATGGAAACGGTGTTCAAGGACAAGGACGGCAAAGAATTGGGCCGGGTGAGCAAAAGCGAATCCGTGCGCACCTGGATGCACCTGGTGCTGATCCTGGGCATCCCGTTCCAGGCGAACACGGGTGAAGTGGTTGAAGCGTTGACGCGAAGCACGCTGGACGAGGCGGTGCAGCGCAAGTTGTTCTGATTCGGTAGCGATCGCACCCTGTGGCGAGCGGGCTTGCCCCGCGTTGGACTGCGTAGCAGGCCCATTTTTTTGGGGTCGCTTCGCAACCCAACGCGGGGCAAGCCCGCTCGCCACGGTCGCAGTGCTCGCCTTGGCAAGTGCGTCGCCGGCTCAGTGCGCGGCCACTGTCACCTCCACCGGTTTGCGCTCACCCGTCGCCGTCACTTCATAAATGCTCATCACAAACGCATCACTGATGACCGTCTCAATCAGGTAATGCTTCTTCGGCTGCACGGTAGCGATCGCACCCTGTGGCGAGCGGGCTCGCCCCGCGTTGGACTGCGTAGCAGGCCCATTTTTGGGGGGCGCTTCGCAACCCAACACGGGGCAAGCCCGCTCGCCACGGTCGCAGTGCTCGCCTTGGCAAGTGCGTCGCCGGCTCAGTCCGCGGCCACTGTCACCTTCACCGGTTTGCGCTCACCCGTCGCCGTCACTTCATAAATGCTCATCACAAACGCATCACTGATGACCGTCTCAATCAGGTAATGCTTCTTCGGCTGCACGGTGACGATCGCACCCTGTGGCGAGCGGGCTTGCCCCGCGTTGGACTGCGTAGCAGGCCCATTTTTGGGGGTCGCTTCGCAACCCAGCGCGGGGCAAGCCCGCTCGCCACGGTCGCAGTGCTCGCCTTGGCAATTGCGTCGCCGGCTCAGTCCGCGGCCACTGTCACCTCCACCGGTTTGCGCTCACCCGTCGCCGTCAGTTCATAAATGCTCATCACAAACGCATCACTGATGACCGTCTCAATCAGGTAATGCTTCTTCGGCTGCGGCGTAAACACCTGAGTCGCCGGTTGCGCCGTAATGGCATAGCCAAACATGGAATGCATCGGAATGCCGTTGAGCGTCGCGATCTGCTGCTTGACGTTCGCGTGTATGCGCAGCGGTTTGTTGGCCTCGATCACTTTGTCGATAGAGTCAGTGCCACCGCCGATTTTTTTCAGGTAGCCCGGCACGCGGCTGAAGTAATACCCGTCGTAAACCCGCTCGCCAGCCTCGGCCAGGCCATAACTCGACTCCGCGTACGCCAGGGAATAGGTCACGGGGTTGTCGCCTGCGCCGCCCTTGGTGCGAAATGTCAGGCTGGCCTGATGGTCATTGGTGGCCAACGGAACCACAGGCTTCGAGAAGTTTTGCTCGGCAAGCCGATGGCTGCTGCACCCCGCCATCAGCACGGCAAAGGCCAGCGCGACGGGGATTGCGATGGATGCTTTCATAAGAACCTCGAGGTTGAATAATCGTGGTCCGGGGCCAGCAGGCCCCGGACCGAGCAACGCCGTCAGCGCTTAAAAGGCATACCGTGCCTTGAGCATTACGCCATCGGCGTCAAACCCACTGCGCGCCTGGCGGGTGTAGCTGGCGCCCACGGTAAAGTCCGACACCTGGTAGTTCACGCCCACGCTGGCTTCATAACTGTCACGCGCCACCGAAGCGCCGGTGACGGTGAATGGCGAGCCACCTGCCACGAAGCCGGAAGTTTGCGCGACGCGATCGCCCATCAGGTCGTGATAGGCCATCAGGGTTGCTTCCGGTTGCAGCTTGCCAGCACCCATCGGCAGGTTGCCTGCCAACCGCAGGCCGGCGCCCAGCTCACCCACTTCGTAGCGTTGCGAGCGGGTGCTCAGCGCTGCCGAAGAGCCCTTCTCGTCGTAGCCATCCATGCGCACGTTGGCATAACGCGCCGCCACGCGCGGCTCGATCACCACCGCCTGCGACGGCTTGAAGCTATAACCGCCGATCACGCTGGCCGCCAATACATTACTGTCGTAGCTGCCCTTGGCCGTAGTGCCTGCCACATGACGTTTGCTGTCGTTGTCGTTGTGGCCGTAGCTGAGGCTGCCGTCGACAAACCAGTTTTGCAGCGCCCAGTTGCCATACAGCGACAGCGCGTGGCCCTCGACGTCAGTCTTGTTGCCCAGGTCGGAGTGGATGTTGGAGTTGAGGTAGCTGTAGGCCACGCCCAAGCGGGTGGTGTCGTTCAAGCGACCGTCCACACCCACCGCCATGCCGCTGCTGTTGGCCGAGTAGCCGTTGTTGCCGCCACGGCCGTCCTGGTCCATGTTGCTGCTCAGGCCCTGCACCCACACGCCGCCGGTTTGATGGCCTTCGCGCTGATCAGTGAGGCGGTTGAAGATCGCACCGTTGATCACGGTTTGACCCGACAACGCCACGTCCAGCGCGCCACGGTTGACGTCTGGCTTGAGCTGCTCGCTCACCTGAGCAAGCTGTTGCGCAGTACCGGCGTTGGCGAGGGACTGGAACACGGGGTCGTTCTGGTTCAGCCCGCCGAGCACCTCGTTCTTGAAGGTATTGACCGCCGTCGCCGCTGCGGCGGTGGCACCCGCACCGGCAAGTTCCTGCTGCACTTGCTGGTTGTCTTTAACCGCGACGACAGCCTTGACCGTTTGGGCATCCGCCGAGTAGCTGAGCACGTTGAGCAGCGATGAAGAACTGGCAACAGACAGCCCGTTGTTTTGCACGCTGCTGGCTTGCAGCAGTGTGTACTGGGTGCCGTTGTTGGTGCGGGTGAAATCGCCAGGGTTGGCGCTCACGGTCAGCTTTGAGGCCTGGGCAAAATTGGCCGTGCCGTTGACCGTCAGGTACGGCGTGGTCGGCACCACGCTGTCGGCCAAGTGCATATCAATGCCCGCGCCGCTGGCGACGTTGAGGTCGCCGGTGATCGTGGTGCCCGGCGCAGAGAGGTTCAACGAACCGGCGTTGACCGAGACCGGCGCGATGATGCGCTGGCCGACGAAATCAGCCTGGCCCGCGACATTCACCGCGCTCAAGTTGAGCAGGTCGCCGGCGATTTTGCCGCCGGTCCAGTTCAGCGTGGCGAGGTTGGCGGCGTCGATGGCGGTGCCGGCGTTACTGCGGATCTCGCCGGCTTGCTGGTTGATTTCGAAAGGCGAGGTTTGGTACCGCGCATCCACCAGGATCGCCGTGCTGTCGGCCTTGATCAGGCCACGGTTGACGATGCCGCGCGCGCCCGTCTGTGGGTTCAAGGTAAAGGTCGCGCCCCGCAGGCTGACAGCGACCGCGTTGGCGCCATTGGCTTCGAGGGTGCCGGTGTTGAGCAGATAGTCGTAAGTACCGGAGTCGAACCGCACCGCTCTGGCAAGGCCGCCATTGACCGTCACCAACCCACTGTTTTCAATGCGCAGGTCACTGGTGTCGGTTTCCACCTCGATGCCCAGCGCCTCTTCACCGGTGACGCGAATAGTGCCGGAGTTGAGAATCTTGCCGCCGACGGTCACCGGCAAATTGTTGTGGGTGTCCAGGATCAGGCCGAAGCCGTAGTAGGACGTCACGTCCACCAGGCCGGAGTTGACGACATCGCCGCCTACGGTGGTGCCGTTGAGGTAGATCCCCTCGCCGTCGCTCTCGGGGCCGGAACCCGGCACGTCGACGGTGATGATGGTGCCCGTGTTGATCACGTTGCCGCCGACGGTGGCGGCGCCTACCTCAAACCCTTCGGCCCAGGTCTGGTTGGTCAGCCTGATCACACCGGACTGAACCACATCGCCGGTGATAATGCCGCCACGGGCTCTGAGATCTGAGTCAATCGCACCATCCACCACGAACCCGCGAATGTTGAGGCCACTGCCATCGATGGTGTAGTCGGCGCGGTTGATCAGCGAGCCCTGAATATCGGTCTCGGCAACACTCGCCCCATCGACATAACGCTGGGTGGCCACCACATTGCGCGAACCGACCAAGGTCACAGGCTCGTTGAACACCTGGCCTTTCCACGTGTTCTGGCCGCTGCTGACGTCAAATTCCACCGCAGCAACGTGCGCGGCGCCTGCGCTGACCATCAAGGCCAACAGGGTTTTCTGGAACGGCTTACGCTTCATTTCAAACTCCATGAACTACAGTCAAAGCCGCCAATAAGCCCGGCGGCCGTAGGTGTGCTGAGCGAAGGATCACTTGATCCGAGTGCATGCTCCCAAGGCGCCTTTCTGAAACGCAGGCGCGAGCAAACGCACCGCAGCCGGTGGTGGCAGAAAAGGGAATAGGGAGGCGAGGTTCACATTAATCCTTAATGTATTTTGAAAACGCTGCAGTCCATGCAGCCCGACCGGTTGCGGGTGGGCGGGGTAAAGACCCGGGCTTGAGGGAAATGGTTCCTTTTGCGGTAGGACGCTTCCCGAAACGACTGGGGATTTGCTTAATACCCGTGAGCAGACGGCCGGAAGCGTTGGCGTCGGTGGGGGTTGGGGATAGGACGCAGGGGTTTGAGTCAGGGCGTTGATGCCTTGCGTGGGTTTGGGTGCGGGGCTTATAGTCCGGCCCGTCGCCCAACAAGGGCGATCGGATTTGGCGATCCGTTGACCGTATGCGAAAGCTTTCTGCTTGCTTGCAGGGGCTTCCGTACCCGCATCGCTGCTTTATGGCAGCTGTGCGCGGGAGACCTTCGGGTCTGCCGGAACTCGGTCCCGGTTCGCCAACCTGCGTACAGCTGTCACCCATTCGTTTGGCGACGATAGGTGACAGCTTCACTCTACTGACCGAGGTTTCACCATGAACCAATACATGCCCCTAACGGGCCACGACTGCACCGTCCCCGCTCTGCTTATCGACACCAGTGCGCCCCTCGACGTGCTCCACGACGCCGCCGCGTACCGGATTCGCGCCGTCACGCAACTGCTGGAAAACCTGGCCTTCCGCGAACAGCTCAGCAGCGATGCCGTGGTGCTTCAAGACTTCGCCCAATTGCTGGCTATTCCGCTGCGTGATGGGTGTGATTTGCTGGATGTCATCATTCGCAGGCTTAACAGCGTCAACTGACCGCGACAGGGCGGCTGACGAGTTTGCCCCAAGGTGGAATTGACCTTATCCGCAACGGTATTGCAAAGGGGACAGATTTATTAACAGCTATTTACTTAAATAAATCTGTCCCCTTTGCCTGGGCAGAAACCAATAGGCAGCTACCCCCGTTGAAATACCTCCCAACAAAAAACTCAAAACCACAGGAAATATATTTCTCATCAATTGATAATTTTCAACTTCACTTATAAAGAAAAAAACAATACTAGACATCCAAGCGGATGAAACAACAGCGCTTACAATTGAAATCACTAAATAACTGCCAGCCCTGCCTTCAAGCTTAAAAAAAGTTACTACTATCGCCAGCACCACAGCGGGGAAAAGAAAAATCAATTGCGCCATGATGGGAACGGTAATAAAAAGTGAAAATAGCTCACCGCTTCTCACCTCTCCGATCAATGATGGTTTTTTAAATACTGTTATCAGCACCGTAATTAACATCATAGGAACAGCCGCCAAGCCCGAAAAAAACGGACATAGCAAAAATGCAAAAAATACTGTTTTTCGAGGATAATTTTCTAATGTCATGGTACACACCCTTGACTAGCGTTGTAACCTTGCAAAGGGGACAGATCTATTAACAGCTATTTACTTAAATAAATCTGTCCCCTTTGCATAGTGGTCTGCCCCCTATTTTCACACTAACCCACTAGCTAAAAGCAATCAACCGCAATAAATTTTTAGTCTATCGCCACCAACGCAACTTCTGAAAACAAATAAAACCGCTCGTTATGATTCCATCTTATCTCCAGCGTCATATTACGATCACGTCACCGGAATCAAGATAAATTGAGTAGGATTCGCAATCACCTGTATCGTTAGGCTCGACTAAAATTTTATCTCCCGTGCAGAATGTTATCTGTAGCGTAGCAGGCTTAACTTCCTCAACCGACTGAACGTCCATTAACAAAAAGTCTAACAAGGGCGCACTGGTTGACGAGTCAGCAAAATCACGTTGACCAACGACATTTCCAATTCGATACTTCAATCCAGCTTCTACGCAGAAAGAAACTTTATATGGAGATACACCAGGGAACGTCTGCGGCCTCGAAAAGTCTAGCTTGGTGATACGGACTCCAAAAGAAATCATTTCCAAATAACAGCCGGACAGCAGTAGAAAATCAAAATCTTCTGACAACATGCTCATATATCACCCTAATTTAATCCAGGCGAAAAGGGGACAGATTTATTTAATTAACAAAGCACTCGGAAAATTAAATAAATCCGTCCCCTTTTTCTTTTTTTTACCAGATGAAAAATCAATTACCGATACTTCTTGCACCTATAATTTTTTTGCCAACTAACCTTTATTTATAGCTACTTTAAATTTACACCACAACGGGAAGTCCCCAGAAAAAACAAAAAAATCATCAACGTATTGCAAGCCCAACGCCTCCAAACGGCGAATGAATTCATTCGCAGCCTCTCCACCGAAACAGGGCCCAAAGGAAACCAGATCAGCGCTTATATCAAGCGGCATATCAAACTCAAGCACCGCTGACAACCTATCAATATCTATTAACTTAGATAATAGCTCTTGCCGACGAATAACCAATCCAAATTCAACCACATCAATATAACTCATGGTGTCACTCCTGGAAGTTTGACGCCATCGGGCACATTTATTTTAACGTTATAAACAGGTGTACTCTGAGCGGGTTGAAAAATTTGCTTCCATTCTGGCTTCCCTCCCTGACTTAGAGCTTTTTCTGGAATGGCAAAGTCTATCCGTACAGGACCAGTCCCGCCTGGCTTAGCCGCACCCGGAATTGTTACATATACACGTCCACCAGCTCCAATGCCATTGGGAATAGCCGTTCCTCCATTTTGTATCCAATAAGGAATCTCGTCAGCAGAAACCCAGCGAGATACCGCTATATATCCAGGGGGTAAAGAAAAAAACCGTGGTCTGACCCCTATTTCTTCCCTTCAAAGCCCTTTTGCACCTATTCAACTCTTCAATGCTGGCAAAGACAGTACTTCATCGTAATGTGGCCAGTCTTCCCTTGCGCGCTTGAGCACACCTTGCATCAACTTGTCCAACTCAGGCACTGGTTGCTCGGGCGGCAATTGGTCAAAGGGCGCGGCCAGCAGCGGATGATCAATCTTCTGCGGATTGGCTAAACCTTCCCACTGGCGTAGGCGCAGGATATAGAGAATTTCCACCGGCACGCGCTCCAAGTGCCAGTCCTGATTGAAGTCGTAGGAATTCTTCAGGCTCTCTTTGCCGGTTTGCCAAGTGTGGCGGTCACACGCGGCCAACAGGCAGGGCATCAGGTCGTCGGGGCTGGGAGTGCGCCACTTGGCCAACAAGGCTTCGTAGATGGGTTCGTCGTAAGCATAAGCAGGCCATTGATGCGAGACATCGCCCACCCAATCGGCAAACACACGCAGCATAAAGGCTTGGGCGCGGCGGTGTTGCTCTTCGTACTCAATCACTAATTGATGCCCACGGTTGAGAGCCGCATGGGTGAGATAGCCCTGATGGATGACGGCATCCTTCCATCCTAGGATCGCCATGGCGGCCATCATATTGGTGGCGGTTTGGATGCTGTAGTTTTGGCGGCGTCGATCATTGCCTGCCGCTTTGGCAATAATGTCGAACTGACCCGCCCAGAAGAACAACTGCCAAATTCCTACTTGGTAATAGCGCAGCCAATGGGCCAATTCCAGAAGCCATTGCGGGTTATCTGGGGCGGTTGCCAATACCTTGTGGGCTCGTGTGACGGCCATCCATTCGGAGCTACTACGCGTAACGTTGTCACTATTCGGTACAGGCATTGATGGCTTCGCAAATGCATCGCCGCGCTCAACATATTCACGGATGCCATTCAACTCGTATTCATCTGAGACGTGTGGCCCCTTGGCTATGCGCCCCAGCACACTTTTGAAGGAGGGCCATTTCGGGTTTACGCCCGAGCGCTCGCACTGAATTACTTCTTGATCCATGGTTCCACCTTAAATTCTGCTACACCTGTTTTACTCGGGGCGGGAACACCGACTTTGACTGTTACACCTTGAACCTTGGCTTTTCCTGCGGCGAAAAGGGGACAGATTTATTAAAGTAAGAAAGAACTCGGAAAATTAAATAAATCCGTCTCCTTTTTCATTTTGGTGGCCGAGAACAACTGGAGATATTGGAGCATGCTCTGCGTGATGAGGTCCTTCATCAGGCGCAGAGCTTGGAGTAAATTTGTGGGGATCCCTCAGGGTCTGCCCTATATTTTTCCTTTTTCCTTTTTACTTTAAGCATTCAACACTGCAAAGCTTACATCACCGGACCTCAAAAATTCTTGAAAACAAGAAATAACGATATCTATATTTCTTGTGACAAAACTCTCCGGATAGTAATCGCCCAGAACATCAACCAATTTTGCTCCAGTCGACGTATTATTAAGAGTACGCACAACATGCTCACCATCATCAAGGTATTGGTTCAGCATCACAATATAATTTCCAGAATCAGCATAAAGATTGATTTCGTAAGGTCCGGCTTCAGGTGCCGGGGAAATAGACAACGAAGCGACGCCGTCGACTTTACTATATTCACATATAATGGACCTTACATCTTCCATGGTCGGCTGATCAATGAGAGGGATTTGCGATTTGCCATGCTCAGGACTAAGGGTATACCCTCCGATGATCATCTATTTTTTCTCCTTAATAGACTTCATACCTGACTCCCAGTAATAGTTTTTCGGAAGTCCTGTTTTATCATCTATAGCTCTTACGGTTAAATATTTCAACTCAGCCTTTTCTGCGGCAGCGGCTATGTCACCTTTGCAGAATCCGCATACATCTTTCCCTGTGACTGTCATAGACATGTCCGCTCCGGCATTTTTACCAGAGCTATATGCTTGCTGGATCACACCGATTTCAGCGTAGGCATCTTTCATATTTCCGTTTGGATAAAGTTTGCCAGGATTCGCAGCGGCTTTATATGCAATCCTATCCGTGATCAACGAAGGTATTTTCGGGTCCGCCTCGTTGAGAAAAATAGGGGTCAGACCACTATTCTTCCGAGGACGACAAAAACAAAAAATCACAAAAAATAAATCATGTTTTTAAAGAGCAACTCTGCTGAACTCTAAAAAACGAAAAACGGAAAAACGTGGTCTGACCGCTATTTTCCCCTTTATATAAACCGAAGTTTCCAATAGTCATTGCCCGCCACTATCCAGTACCGCTCGCGAGCAGGGATCAAAAAGCTAAAATCAAAGCATTCAGCAGTCCAGTCCGAATAAGCTAGACTTTCATGAGCACGCACGTCATCCATATGCATAAAAATTTTTCTGTCAAAATTTATGTAGAACTTTGGAAACCTGGAATGAATGATATTGGCCTTTTTAAATAGGGCCGGGGACAAACCCTCGCCGGTTAAAAAATAATGTTCAGTCTTTTCAAAAACTTCATAATCCGCTTCTATGAAATTTTTCAAATCGCTTGAAGTAAGAATTTTTTCACTTGAATCATCTAGATACTGCGGAAAATTTTCCGAAGTCATTTTCAGAATACCGCCCCTGAAACTTTTGCAAGACTGCTCGTATTGCTCCTGGGTTATATCGCCATCTTCAAGATAGGCGCGATAGTCTTTTTCTGCGTCAAGAGAGAAATTATACTTCTCATCTATCACCCAATAACATCTTCCAGAGTGTACAAAAAAGCAGACACTTCTCTCTCCATTCCAAAGATCATCAAAAACTGTCTGGTTCACCTTCATTGCTTGAACTCCTTGAAAAATTCATCCTGTGTATAAACACGGGCGTTACTCGAGTTCTTTTCGAGTAGCGACTCCCAAATCTTGGGTAGCTCGAGGGAGTAACCGGGCTGGTCTTTGTCTACCCTCTTAGGTGCATCAGGATCCTTCGTCATACCAGCGACAGGCCGCTGAGGGACTACCCTGTCCATAATTTCCTTATGAAGGCCAGCATCAACGTCAAAAACCACTACAGAGCCATCAGGTCGCTTGTTCGTCAAGTAGTACGTAGCGTGATCAGCATTGCCAACACTTACGCAAATTTGCCCTGCGCAACCTGGGTTGATGCTGATGGTTCCATCCTCATTGGCAGTAATACGGTTCTGACTGGTCTTAGTGCCAGATCCGCCGCCCTCAACCCTGAAATAGGTGGCAGTTTCTGGAGAACCGCCTTTTGCACCCGCACCCACCTCAGCAGCGCCTTCAGCCCCTTTAGCAATCTCCCCTACTTTGCCCACTGCACCCGCTCGGCCCGCAGGAATCATCGACAACGCAAACTCAGTGGCAAGCTTTGTTTCAAACCTGATACTAGCGATTTCGTTGCCTTGGAGCCTATCCAGGAATCTTTGCGCCTCTTTCTCGGTATCAGGCTCTCCCCGCCCTGATAGCAGGGTCACCAAGCCATTGGCCATTTGCGAGCTTACACCCGTAAAGTCGGTAAGGAGTGCCTTGTCGAGCGCCCAAAGACCGTTAGCCATACTCACCGTTCCAGCGGCCAATCCCTGAGGAATTCCCGTTCCCACGCCTTCTATCGTCTCTCCTAACGATGCACCATAGCGGAGGTTGTTCTGGTAGAAATCGTATTGATGCACGACAGGATCAAATTTCCCGACCAGGTACTCCCCGTTGATGCTCCGATTGTTGTATTCGCTAGGAAGATTGAGTCGATAGTCCTGAAGCAAACGAACCGTTTCGTCGGGCGTATAAATCTTTCCAGCGTCGGCAATAACCGGTACATCGCCCATCTCAGCGCGACGGGTGTATTTGTCCCCCAAAGGTGCTAAAGCAATCCCCAGGTATTTAAGCGTCAGTGCATCCGGCTGGTCCTGATGCGCACCTACCACCTTGTTCCAATCAGCATCAACGTAGTAAACGAGCCCTCTGGCCAGACGCTTCTCGGCCTCGGCCGTGGTGATCTGGGCCTCGGTCGCCAATGCGCTGACTTGTTGCTTCAGCGCCATGACTTCCGCAGGGTGCATCTGACGGTTGAACATATCGACGTTCGCCGCACTTTTCCCACCGGCCACAGCTCCGGCTACGCCGGTACCGGAGCCAACACCCGCGCCCACGCCTGTTGCGATCAGCGAGGAGATCGCGTCCAGATTGTGGGGGTCGTCAACACTGTTTTTCAGTGCTTTCTCGACGATAGGCATCAAGGCGGCAGAAGCGCCTGCGCCAAGCGCAGAGCTCTGCACGCTGCCACTCGACAGCCCTATGGCAGCGCCTGCCAGGGTGTGAAGCAAGACTCGCGCAGCCCCACCTTCAGCCCAGGCCGCCTTTTCCGAAGCGCTAGTGGCTGCAACCTCTCTTTGGTTGGCGTAATCACCAATCTTGTAGAACGTATCGCTGGCCGTCGTATTCGCAACAATGCCGACGGTGGTGCCTGCACCGGCACCGCCCAAGCCAGCTGCGATCAAACCTGTAGCGATGTCCGCCATGATCCGTTTATCGCCGCCCACACCCCAACTGGCCGCATCGGCCAATGCCACGTTGGCAGCGGCCACTTGCTCAGGGGTGCCACCTTCAGCTTTCTTCGCTTGAGCCTTGGCCGCGTCAGACTTGGCTTTGGCGACCGTGTTGATCACGCTGCTGGCCAATTGCGCCGAGCTTTGGATCAGGTCGATCCGTTCCTGCATGGCCTTTTCATCCGGACGGTCCAGATGCTGGTTGGCGTTTGCGGTATCACGATTGAGCCCGACGACGTCATAGGTCCCTGCGGCATCGCGAACGATGATGGTGCCAGGGCTGACCGCACTGCGGGTTTTGCTGCTGTCGGACTCTTTAAGCAGCAGCGGTATCGCCCCGCCGGTGTCGGTGTGTGCCCACTTACGCTCGTCAGGTGGCGTGACCGGGCCGCCCGGCTTGTCCCATTTGGTGCTGGTGTAAGACAAGCTCAGGCTGGCGGCCTGGCTCTTGATATCACTTTTGTTTTTGATATCGCTGACCAGCAGCCGCTCGGTGCTGAGGACGTTTTTATCAGCGCTGGCTTCGCTGGCAATCACGACACCTTGCAGTGTGGTGTTTTTGCCGACATAGATGTCGTAGCCACCGCTGCCGGCAAACAGCCCGGTCTGATCAGTCACAGCGTTGTAATCGCTGTTCATCTTGCTGCCGCCGATCGTGCCGGAGGCGGTTACCATCGAGCCCCAACAGAAGGGCGGTACGCAAATACTGGCGCCCACACCGGCGCTGGTCTGCTTGTTTTTCTGGCTTGCCTCGTCCTGTCGAGAGGCGATATTCAGGTTGCCACCGATGTTGGCATTGATGACATCGGCCCGTACCTGGGCGCCGGCCAGCGTAGTGTCCTGCCCGCTTTTGAGCACCAACGAACCGGTGTCGAGCGTCGTGTTGACCTGGGTCAACTCATGCCCGGTGCCCATGCCCTTGGCCATTTTTGCGCCAAGGTCGAGGGTGAAACCGTTCTGGTCACCAATGTTGAAACTGGCGCCGATGCTGGTTTTGTTATTGCTGTTCTTGTTATCCCAGTTTTTTCGGTCCTGCGCGCTCTCCAGCGTGATGTTGTTTTTCGCCAACAACAGCGTGTCGCCAGCTTTGATACTGCTGCCAATGACATGGAGGTTGCCTTCAGTATTAGCCGCGTCCCCCGTAGCAATGATCGACAAGCCGCCGCCGCTGTTAAGCGTGGATTGCTTGGCAGTTTCAGCATGGTATTCACTGGTGCTTTTCTTGCGAGTCGAGGCTAATTCGGTGCCGATTTTGATGACCGAACCCGAGCTATTCGCGGGTTTGCCGTCTGACTCGTTGGCAGCGCTGTCATCGCCACCCATGGCGTTATAAGCCGAGAGCAACGCTTGAGCGCCTTTGACCGCTTTCAAACGGCTGTCATCGGCATTTTTTGCAGCCCGAACATCGTCGCGAATGCTGTTGACCGTATCGACCAGCGTGCCACCGATCACACGGCCAACCGCCAGGCTTTTGGAGCTGTCCTTGCTGGTCTGGTTCGACGTTTCCATGCCGGAGGTGATAGTGACGTTGGCCCCCGTGAGCGCCATGCTCTTGGTACTCACCAAATCACTCGCCACCACCGTCAACTCTCGGCCAGCCGTCAGCGACACATTGCCCGCACTCGAACCCACCGTGCTGCCGGTCAAGGTCATCTCATCGGCAGTACCGTTGTGTTTCTGACTGCCAATGGAAAGGTGTTGGTTGCCGGTGATGTCATCCAGCCCCAGCTTGTTGCCGGTGAGCACACCGGTGAGGTCGCGGCTCTTTTCCTTGTGCATGTCGACACGTGAAAAGGTGTTCTTCGCCGCATCAATGGTCAGGTCGCGCCCGGCCTCTACGGCGAGGTTGCCTGTGCTTACCAGGGATGATCCCGTAACTGTGGCGTCGCGCTTGGCAGCGACGGTGACCGTATCACCGGACACCATACTGCCCACGGCAGTGGTGCGTTTCTCGTCGACTTTGTCTTCAACCTTGCTCGACTTGAACCCACCCCAACTGCTTTTACTTTCTTTGCGTTCGTGACGGGCGCTGTCGGAGTTAGTGACCGCTAGAATGCTGACGTCCTGGCCTGCGACCAGTTGCGCAGCGCCTTTTTCGGCAGTGACCGCACTCCCGGCCAGTAACAGGTTTGCACCCGCCACAACGGTGCTGTTGGTACCTGCGCTGACCAGGCTGCCGACATTGTTGACGGCGGATGTCTCATCGAGGCGAAATTTCTTCCCGGACGAGGTCTTCTTGGTTTTGCTGTAGAAGCTGTAGTCCTGATTTTCAGCCGCCTTGAGGGCAAGGTCGTTACCCGCAACCAGGTACGCTTCTTTGCCCGCATCCACCTGGCTGGCCACCAGTTGCAGATTCTGCCCGGCGCTCAGGGTGGCGCCACCGCCAGCCTTGAGCACGGTCGATACTTGCTGAACGTGGTCTTCCTGGCTGGTGACCTTCTTGGAATTAAACGCCGAATGCTGTTCATTCGCCGCCGACGCCAGGTTCACATTGCCCTTGGCTACCAGCGCCAGATCACGCGTGGCATTCAACTGGCTGCCGATGGCGCTGATATCGCGCGCAGCCACCACCTGGAAGTCGCGCCCGGCTTCGATCACGGTGCCGTACTGGTTTGCGCTGCTGCTGCGCATGTAGGTGCTGACGGTGTTGGCATTGCGCTGTTCGGCGGTGGCCAGGTTTACATCGCGCCCGGCTTGAACGCCCAGGTCGGCGCCGCTTTTGAAGGCGCCGCCGGTGCTGTTGACGTCGCGCCCGGCTTGCAGGGTGAGGGTGTTGGCGGCTTCGATGCGGGCGGCGTTGTCGACGAAGTCGGTGCGCTCGGTGCGGTAGCCGCTGCTGCTTTGGTGGCTGGTGACGGTGCGTTCGTTGAGCACATCGCCATTCACTGCGCTGACGCTGACGTCGCGCCCGGCGATGATGCCGCCGGCGCGGTTGGTGAGGTTGTTGCCGGCGAGCAGGTCGAGGCGGTTGCCGGCTTGCACGAGGCCGCTGTTGACCATGTTGCGCCCGGCGCTGGCAGCCAGGTTGTTGGTGGCGCGCAGGGTGCCGACGTTGTTGAGGTCGGCGCCACTGACCAGGTTCAGGTCGCTGCCGGTGATGAGTGCGCCGTTGGGCGCCAGGCGGTTGTTGGCCTGGGCCAGGTAGAGCACGGGCACCAGCACTTGCTGGCCAGCGACGGTGGCGTTTTCCATCCACACGATGTCGTGGGTCAGGGCCGCGACTTGCTCGGCGGTGAGGCTCACGCCCACCGACAGGTTAAGCGCCTGCTGGGTGCCAATGGCGTTGTCCATCAGGTACTTGAACATCGCCGTGTCGCTGGTCTGACCATCGATGAAGCGCTGGCCGGTGCGCGCGATCACGGCTTGCTGGATCAGGCGTTGTTCATACAGGCCGTCACCCAGGCGCTTTTGGGCCTGGTCTGGGTCGTAGCCCAGTTTGGACAGCATGTAATCAGAGCTTAAAAACTGGCTGAGGTTGGTCAGCAGCGGGTTGGTTTCGATCAGGTATTTCTGTGGGTTGGAGACGAACTGGCTGTCTGGCAGGCCTTGCACACGGTTGATCACCACGCCGTCGGCCGAGGTGCCGCTGCCGGGTACGACCGGGCCGGTAACCGGCGTGCGGTCTACACCGCCGCCGCCGAGGGTCCAGCCTTGCGGGCCGGTACTGGCCGGCGCGCTGGCGCTTTCGCCACTGAGACGGAACAGCCCGCCCTGCCCGCTGGGCAAGGTGAAGCCGGGCAGGCTCAGCGGGTTGATCTGCTGTTGGGCGAGGTCAGGCGGCAGTTGCTGGTTAAGGGTGACGCGCGTCGAGTAACCGGCTGCGCCACTGGCGCCCGTGGCGCCGGTGGTGGTTTTGGCGCCCGCACCGATGTAGTTGTAGCCCAGGCGCACCACGCTGTTGTCGATACCGGCTTGCGCCTTGACGTCTACCGCGCCGGCGGCCTGAATCACCGCAGCGTAACGTTGGTCGTCACTGGCGATTTTGGTGACTTTGCCGAACTGGGTGCGCTCGCTCTCCATGATCCCGATGAAGTTGGCCACGGCAGCCTCCAGGCCACCGAGGTCATTGGGATTGTAGCCAGGGCTTTGATACCAGTATTTATTGGTCAGTGCGCGAGCCGCATTGAACCAGCCGCTTGGGTGCTCGGTGCGCGCCGATGTAAAGAGCCGGTAGGTCTCGGTCTCGCCGGTTTCGATGCCGGTGTTGACCAGGTTGTTCAGGCGCGCGGTGAAGTTGCCGCCGGCCGCAATCGAGCTGCTGCTGTTAAGCAAGTCACCGCCCGCCAGCGTCATGTTACCGCCCGAGGTGATGCTCGAACCGGCACTGGCGGCGGTCACTTCCAGTTTGTCGCGGGTCACCAGCTCCCACACGTAGTTGCGCGCCGTGCCACCGGCATGACAGTCACCCGCGTTGACGTACTCGATGCAGGTGCCTTCGGTGGCGGATGCGGTATAGACACCCGCGTCGTTGACGGTCAGTACCGCCCGTTCGTTTTTGATCGAGTTGGCGGACAGGCTGAGGTTGCCGTCACTCTGGATCGTCGAAGAACTGTTGAGGATGCTGCTGGCCAGGCCGCCCTTGCCGTCACGGTCGACGCTCAGGTTGCCCATGCTGTAGAGGTCGGCGTAGCTGTTGTTCAACGCGTCGACACGCAGGCTCATGTCGCCGCCGCTGAAGATCAGGCCGTGGTCGTTGAGTAACGCACCGGTGGTAGCGGTCAGTCGCTGGCCACTGCCCAGGGTCGCGTAGTTGTTGATCGCGCCCGCGTTAAGCACCAGGTCGGTGGCGGCGGTGATGCGCCCGCGGTTGTTGAGCGTGCCGGCGATGTTGGCCGTAGTGATGCCGCCGCCGGCGATGCTTGCCGTGTCGGTCAGGGTGGCCTGTGCCGCGCTGAGGTTGAGGTCGCCCAGGCTGCTGATGCGCCCGCTGCTGTTAAGGGCACCGCTCAACGTCAGGTCGAGCGTGCCGTCGCTGGCGATCAGGCCTTGGGTGTTCCAATTGGCGCCGCTGCCGACGAAGCGTCGGGCGCCGAGCAGTTGGCCGCTGGCGGTCTGGTCGAGGGTGTCGACGTTGACTGTCAGTTGCCCGGCCTGGATCACGCTGCTGTTGGTCCAGTGGCCCTGGCTAATGGTCAGGTCGCCACGGGTGACCAGGCTGCCGCCCACGTCGTTGAGGTTGGCGGGGGCAATGCCGAAGTTGCCTGTGCCCACGTGCAGTACGTTGCCGCCCAGGTTCTGCAGGCTGCCGGCGTTGAGGGTCAGGTCGTTGTTGGCGGTTTCGAGCACACCGTTGCGGTTGTCGAACAGGCCACCGATGGCGAATTCGGTGGTGCCCGCCGTGCCCAGGGCACGCAGGCGCCCGGTCTGGTTGTCGAGGCTGGCAGCGCGCACCTTGAGGGTGCTTTCGCTTTCGATGATGCCCAGGCGGTTGTTAAGTGCGCCGCTCAGGTCCAGGTCGATTTGTTGACCGGCAATCTGGCCGTCGTTGTCGCCGCTGTTATCAAAGTCATGCCCGACCACGCGCATCAGGCCTTTGGCATAGAGCCCGCCGTTGCGGTTGTCGAAATTGCCGGTGGTCACCAGTGCGTTGCCGCCCTGCGCCGCGATGCGCCCGCCATAGTTGTCTACGCTGCCGGCTTGCAGGTTGAGGCTTTGCCCCTGCATCACGCCGCCCTGACGGTTGTTGTTGAGGTCATAACCGTTGCGCAGCACGCCGACCACACGGGTTTGCAGTGCGGCCTTGAGGCTGGCAAGGGTGCCGCCACGGTTGTCGAGGCTGGCGGCGTTGACACTCAAATCACCCGCCTGGGCGATCAGTTTGCCGCTCTGGTTGTCCAGCGCGTCGGCCACGTCGACGGTCATGCCGCCCTGGCTTTGCACGGTGCCTTTGCCATTCTCCACGCGGTTGGCCGTGAGGCTGAGGTCGGCGTTCTGGCTGTAGATCAAGCCGTCGTTGCCGTTCTGCACCAGGCCGCTGGCGGTGAGGCTCAAGCGGTCGTTGGCGGCCAGGGTGCCACGGTTGCGGTTGTCCAGGCCGCCGGTCAGCAGGGTCAACAGGCCCTGGCTGGCGATCTGGCCGCCCTGGTTGTTGATCTGCGCGGCACGGCTGATCAGCAGCGGGCCGCCGCTGGCCAACTTGCCATTGGTGTTGGTCAGGGTCGCGAGCAGGTCGAGGGTGGTGGCGGTGCCGCCGCTGATGCTGCCGGCGCTGTTGTCCAGGTTTTGCGCGTTCAGGTTCAGGGCTGCGCCGCTGTCGATCACGCCGCCCTGGGCGTTGTTGAGCAAACCGCCCACGTTGAGACGTTGGCCGGCGGCGCTGGAGAGTACGCCCGTGTTGCTGTTGTCCAGCTCGGCGGCGGTCACGTACAGCGCTTTTTGACTCACCAGCGCACCCGCTCCGCTGTTGAGCAGGCTGGCGGTCAGTGTGGCATTAAGGTCGCCATAACGGCTCGACAAGGTGCCGTTGTTGCGGTTATCGAGGTTCGCGCCGCTGACGGTCAGGCCCTGCCAGCCGGACATCAAGCCGTTCTGGTTGATCAGGTTTGTGGCATTGAGCAGCAGCAGGTTATTGCTGATCAGCTTGCCGTTGCTGTTGTTCAACGTGCGACCGCTGAGGTCCAGGGTTTGCGCACTGGAGAGTTCGCCACCGCCGTTGCTCAGGTCACGCAGATGGTTGATGGTCAGATTGCCGGCGGTGGTGATCAGGCCCCCGGCGTTGTTCAGGTCGCCGGTGGCGTTGCCGAAGTCCAGGGCAATTGCGCTGCCCAGCAGTGAGCCATTCTGGTTATCCAGCTCGGCGCTGTTGAGTGTCAGGGCAGCGCCTGCGTTGAGCAGGCCCTGATCGCGATTGGTCAGGCGGCCATCAATGTTGAGTACGGTGTCGCCACGGCTGGTGAGTGTACCGCCGCTGTTGTCGAGGCTGGCGGCGTGCGCGTCGACCGACGCTGCGGCGATCATGCCTTTGACGTTTGCCAGGGCCTGGCCGATGCGCAAGGTCAGCGCGGTATTGCTCAGCAGTTTGCCGCCGCTGTTGTCCAGGTTGTCGGCGGTGAGTGTGAACGCCTGGCTGCTGGAAATCTCGCCGCCCTGGTTATGCACATCTTTGAGGTTGTTGAGCATCAGCAGCGGCGCGTTGATCAGTCCGCCCTGGTTATTGAGCTGACCACGGTTGAGGTCCAGGGTCAGGGCCTCGGCGCTGGTGATCTGACCGCCTTGCTGGTTGTTCAGGTCAGCGGTAGTGATCTGCGCGGCCTGACGTGCGCTCAGGGTGCCTTTTTGGCTGTTGTCGAGACTCGCGCTGTTGAGGATCAGGCGGGCGTCAGTCACCAGCCGCCCGCCCTGGTTGTCCACCGCGCCAAGGGCGTTGAGGGTCAGCGGGCCGGCGCTGGACAGCGTACCGCCGTTGTTGCCCACGTTGCGCGCCGTGACGCTCAACAGCCCTTCGCTGCTGATCAGGCCCTGGTTGCGGTTGAGCAATTGATCGACATTCAGGCCTGCGCCGCTGCCGGCAATCACCAGCCCGCCATCGCTGTTATCCAGTTGCGTGCCGGTGACCTGCACGCCCGCACGGCTGGACAGCTCGCCGTTGCGGTTGTCGATGTTGGCGACAGTGACCTGCACACCCTCGACGCCGGCGACCAAGCCTTTCTCACGGTTGTCCAGGCTGTTACCGGCCACGCTGACCAAGCCTTGGCTGGTGAGCAGACCGCCCTGGTTGTTCAGGCTGCCGACGTTAAGGCTCAACGCCTTACCCGCCGTGACCAGCCCCGCGACGTTGTCGAGGGTGGTGACCGTCAGCGCTGCGGTGTCCAGGCTGGAGACTTCGCCGCCCTGGTTATGCAACTCACCGACAACCGCGGTCAGCGGACCGTTGCTGGTGACCAGCCCGCCTTGGGTGTTCTGCAGGCGATCGGCCGTGAGGGCCAGGCCGCCGTTGCTCAGAATGCGGCCTTTGTTCTGGTTGTCGACTGTGCCTGCCGTAATCTGCGTGTGCTGTTTTGCACTCAGGGTGCCGCCCTGGTTGTTCAGGGTCTGGGCATCGACGCTCAACGTACGGCTGGCGATGACATTGGTGCCGGTGTTGCTGACGGTCTTGCCGCGCAGGCTGACGTCGCCCGCTGCGTTGCGGGTGTTATCGGTGTTGACGCCAGCTTCGATAATGTCGCTATTGGTCAACGTGCCGCCGCTGGACAGCGCAATGCGGTCACGGGCGGCCAGGCTTTGGCGGTTGGTCAGATCGCCTTGGGTTTGCACGTCCAGTGCCGTGCCGGCGTACACCGGCCCCTTGGCGTCCAGGCTCGCGGCCTTGACGTTGACCGCGCCGCTGGCGGCGGTCTGCGCCATGCTCAAATGCCCATTGGCATCAAGCTGAATATCTCCACCACTGGCCGCCAACGTGCCGTCGAGCTTCACGCCCACGCCGGCTTCGGTGCCCACCAGTTTGATCGCGCCGGCGTACATGCCGCCCAGCGCGCTGGAGTCGATGGCCAGCTCGGGTTTGGCGCTGCCGTCGTCGGCGCGTGCGGTGGTTTTCAGGCTTTTGGCATCGACGTCGTTGCGCCCGGCGATTACGGCCAGCTCGCGTGCGTTGATCTGGGCGTTGATCTTGGCCGAGCGGGTGATGATTTCGAAGCGGTCGACGTTACTGGCGTTCAGGCCCTCGCCGTCGATGGTCACGGCGCCGCCGTCGACCTGGTAGTGGTCCAAACGGCCGACGTTGTCCATCACCGGTTTGCCGGTAGTCAGGGTCACGTTGGGCGTGTTGATAAAACCGCAGCCACTGCACGTGATGCCGTACGGGTTGGCGACGATGACCTTGGCCGACTGGCCCGCCACTTCGGTGTAGCCGCGCAGCTGGCTGGGGCTGCCGCCGTTGACTTCGTTGAGAATGACGTTGGCGGCGCCGCCCTTGAGGTTCGGGTTGCCGACGATGTAGCCGCCGAGCTGAGTGTTCTGCACCGCGCCGGTGGCGTTGTTGAGGATCACGCCGTTGGGGCCGACGTTGTAGTCCTTGAACTGGTTATGGGACAAGCCACTGCCATTGGGCGCAGCGATGTTCACCACCGGCACGCCATTGCCGGCCTGGCCGACGCTGGTGGCCGGATTGCTGACCACAATGCCTTCGGCCTGGGCGAGCAACGGCTGCCAGAACAGCGCGTTGGCCAAAATCAGCACCAGGCCGCGCTTGGGCAGGCCAAGGAACGCGTCCCGGCGCTTCAGGGCAGCAGAAGGTTGGCGGGCCAGAAAGGCAAAGTGGCGAACATCCATTTTCAGATTCTCGTTGCAGCAGGGCGTTGAATTACAGGAAGAAATCCATGCGGAAGTAGATCGGTGCTTCGCGCTCCGTCACGACCCCAGGCCTTTCTAACGAGTGAGCAAACGTCACGCTGGTGCTGACGTATTTGCCCCGGGCGAACAGCTCCACGGAGTTGCTTGAAACGCGGCCGTGGTAGTCGTCGTTGTAACGGTCGTTGCGGATCACACCTTGGTCGTAACCCAGGCTGGTGCCGTATTCGGCGAAGGCCGGGCGCAGCCATTCCAACGTGACCGGGCGGGCCCAGCGCACTTCATTGCGCCAGTAGCCACCGCTGTCGCCGGACAGTTGCTGATCCTTGAAACCGCGTACCGAAGAAGAGCCGCCGAGGCTGATGCGTTGCGGCGAAAACAGCACGTCTTCGCTGCGTTGCCCGGTGGCCAAGCTGGTAAAGCTGAACGACTCGCCCCACAGGCTGAATGGCTGCAGGTAACTGACGGTGGCGGTGTATTTGCGGTAATCGGGAGTGGCCGTGAGGTGCCCGTACTGATCGCGATGCTGGTCGTCGCGCTGGGCGTCAAATGCACCGATGCCGTTCTGCACGCCCAGGTCAACGTTGACGAAGGCATTGCCGATGCGCCTGCCGTGGTTGATACCAAATTGCAGTTCGCTGAGGCGGTTACTGCTGGTTTCGAGGTGGGCGTCGTCGATGTAGTTGTTGGTGCGCAGGTGAGCCAGACCGACGTTGACTGAGGTCTTGCTCACGTCATCGCGGTGAATCACGCGCTCTGCGCGCAGTTGGTGGTTTTCGTTATCGCCCGACTGCTTGAACTTGAAGGTGTCGGTGTAACCCAGCGCGCGGTAATCGCTCTCGCTGTAGGTGTAGCTGAAGTTCCACCAGCCCCACGGCACGTTGTAGTAGAGCATGGTGTTTTTCGACGTTTTCTGGTGGTCGCTGATCGCGTCATGACCACCGCGCAGCACCAGTTGGTCGGCCAGCCCCAGCGGGCTGTCCCACTCCAGGCCCGCGCCCCATTGCTGCTCGCCGGTGCTTCTTTGCCCATCGTTATTGCGCGACAGGCTGGCGCGCCACGGCTTTTGCGCGGTGTTCTTGACCACCACGTCGCTGCCGCCCACTTCTTTTCCGGGGGTCAGTTCCATTTGTGCCTGTTTGGACGGCAGACGGTTGAGCTGGTCGACCAGTTGCTCGACCTCGCGCAGGTTCAGCGCCTCGCCGACCTTGCCGGGAAAGGCCATGGCCAGCTCGCGACCGGTCACGTTGCTGCCTTCGGCGCTTCTCAAGGCCTCGAGCTTGCCCTCGACCACCAGCACTTGCAGGTGGCCGCTGGACAGGTCCTGTTGCGGCAGGTAGGCACGGCTGGTGACGCGGCCTTTGGCGATGTAATAGTCGGTGATGACTTTAAGCAGCTCATTGAGCTGCGAGACGCCCAGGCATTGGCCCACATAGGGTTTGAGCAACAGCGTGCGGTCGGCAGCGGACAGGCTGTCGGCGCCCTTGAGCTCGATGTCTTTGATCGGGAAACAGCGGGTGTCAGCGGGCGTCGCCGGGGCTTGGGGCTTGGCCTCTTTGCCGGGCAGGTCCTGGAGTTCTTGCAGGCGCCGGCCCTGCTCTTCGAGCAGGCGATTTTGCCGGTCGCGGATCAAGTCTTGATCCCCTGGCGTGGGAGCGGCTGTGGCACTGTTCAGGCCCAGACAGGCGAGCAGGAAAGTGCACAGCAAATACCGAGTCCGTGGCAATAACAAAGACATGTTCGATCCATCGAAAATCAAGGGGCGGCAAACTAACATCGAACTCGCGCTAGCCCAAGAAGCTGGACTTGTCGGGCATTCGTACTTATTAAAACCACAACCTATTGATTAATAACAACAAATAATCATCAAACGGTGAAAGCGCTTATTGTTGAAACTTTTATTCCGACAAGCGGCCACTGTTTTTGATAACCCTTCGGCAAACAACCCTGCAGATGCCATTACTTAGCCATCAACTAAATACCGAGTTAGGTTAGTACAGGGGAATACAGAAAAGTTCGCGGATGTTTTGTGAATTGGATCCCATTTATCGGATGAGTCTGGGATAGCGCCTCTTGTGGCGAGCGGGCTTGCCCCGCGTTGGGGCGTGAAGCGTTCCCTGGTCAGTGTCGCCGCGTTACGTCAGGAAGATCGTGGCGTCAGGTTTGGGGCTGCTTCGCAGCCCAACGCGGGGCAAGCCCGCTCGCCACACAGACCGCTCGCCACAGAGCGCGGGGTAAAGAGCACGGGGCAATTAGCCTGCGCCTTTGTCTTTTTCCTGCCCTGGCACCAGGGTCAGCCCTGGCCGCTCAACGTCGCGCGAAACATGGGCCTTCACATCTTCTACGCCGCCCTCGTCATCGTTGTGGATCACCAGCACGCCCGACTTGCGAAACTGCTCGAGGTGGCCGTCGCCCAAGTTAAAACTTTCACTCAGGCTTTTATCGCTGAGCGCGTTGGCTTCGGCGCGACGCTGGGCAAACTTGCGCCCACGGCGCTGTTGATAGCGTGCCCAACTGATCAGGATCACCGCATTGAACAAGGCGATCCACAGGTAGATCTGCAAGGTGTTGAGCGCCGCAAAAATCGGCGCCTCAATGCGCGGGCCGCCATGGGTTTCCAGCATTGCGCCGATCCCACGTGCCAGCAGCCAGACCAGCCCCGCCCAGGCCAGCAGGGTGAGCAGCACGTCGATGATCCACATCACTGTGTTCTGGCGAGTTCTGACCAGTTTCATCGTCACGCCTCCTCTTCGCTAGGTTTAATACCGCGGTCCGGGCTGACCCAGCGCGCGCGCTTCTGGTGCTGGTTGAAGAGCACCTTGGGAAAGCTGACCAATGTGGTCAGCAAACTGACCAGCCAGAACACCATCGGGTACCACACGGTCCAGAACAGGGTTTTCCACAGGTCTTTTTCGTAACGCCGATCAATCAGGATGCTCACCGCAAACTGCAGCAGGCACACCATCGCCAGCACCAGCCCGGTAAACGCCGGCGGCACCAGCGAATCCACGGCAATCGCCTGCGGCAGCACCATGAATTTGCCCAGGCCCCAGAAGATCACCGAGAGCAGGAAAGTGAAGGCCCAACCGGTGGACAAGCAGTACTCGAACAACAGCGGCCACAGGTAACGATGGCGCCATTGCCAGATGCCACGGATGTTTTTGAACAGCACTTCGGCGCCGCCCTGGGCCCAGCGCAGGCGTTGCTTCCACAGGCCACCGACGGTTTCGGGCATCAGGATCCAGCACAGGGCACGCGGCTCGTAGAAGATGGCCCAGTGATCGAGTTGCAGCTTCCAACTGACATCGATGTCCTCGGTGATCATGTCGGTGCTCCAGTAGTCGATGCGGTCCAGCGCTTTCTTGCGAAACGCTACCACCACACCCGACACCGTGAAGATGCGGCCGAACACCCGCTGGGTGCGCTTGATCAAGCCAATGATCGAAGAGAACTCGCCCACCTGCACCCGGCCGATCAAGGTCGAACGCGTACGAATGCGCGGGTTGCCGGTCACGGCGCCCAGGCGCGGGTTGTCCAGCATCGGCGCGACCATGTAGGCCGCCGCATTTTTATCGAGCAAGGCATCGCCGTCGATGCACACCAGGTACTCACTGCGCGCAGCCACCGCGCCCATGCGCAGGGCCACAGCCTTGCCCTGGTTCTGCGCCAGGTGCAGCACCCGCAAGCGTGGGTGTTCCAACGCCAGTGCATCAAGCACCGCGGCGGTGTTGTCTTTGGAGCCATCGTTGACGGCGATCACTTCGATGTTCGGGTACAGCTGGTCCAGCGCCGCATGAATGGTGTCGGCGGCGTTATCGCCCTCGTTGTAGCAAGGAATGATGATCGAGATCAGCGGGTTGCCGGCCAGGGTCGGCGCCGGCGTGTCTTCCTTCCACGGCCAGTGACGCTCCCAGTGCAGCCAGAAGTACAGCCCGCCGGCGATCCACAATGCCGACATGAACAGCGGGTAGAAAAACACGAAGTCCATCAGGAACTGCCCGGTGACCAGAAAGATCAGGCCAAGGGGCACACCCAACACCAGCGCCAACACGAATAAAGCCAGGATTCTGTCGAACATGGTCAAGGGTTCCATTGGTTGGACAGGGCCGGACGTACCGTCTTCAGGTCCGGCGAATTTTCCAGGAAGTTGTCCGGGTAGTAGCCAAAACTCCTGACCCCCTGGCGTTTGAGCACACCCATCCATTCAGCCATCTGCGCGCCGTCGATATCGGGCGCGTCTTTGGTGCGCCAGTCTTTGGCTTGCAGTTCAAACACGGTGCGCTGCAAGGCATCGGGACGGGCTTTGACGGTGGCCACGAGTTTTTCCAGCCAGGCGTTGGAGTTCTTCAGCGTCTCGCCTTCCATCAGCGGCATGGCCATCGGCGCGGTCCAGTCGTAGGTCTTGAGGAAGTCATCGAGGTTCTGCGCGAACCACGCTTCGCTCGCCGGGTTGAGCATCGGCTCGGCGAAGATATTGCGCGCGGTCTGCACCTGCGGCCCGCGGATGGCGCGCACTTTTGCGGCCAGTTCCTGGGTAAAGTCGATCAGGTAGCGGCTCTTGAAACGCGTCCAGCGCTGCATCACGGCAGGGTCGGCACGCAGCGCGGCAATGCTGCCCGGCAGGCCGTTGGCGGCGTAAGTCTTGAGCGCTGCGGGGCTGGCGTCTTCGAAATCAGAAAGGACCGCGTCGTCGTGGAACAGCACGCCGTCGATGGCCGTGTTGCGCGCCAGGTCTTCATAGATCTCACCGATCTGCTGGCGCACGGCCGGGTCAAACGGCGACAGGCGCTTGTACTGGTCCGGGTCGAGGCCGACCTGGCCGGTTTTCGGGTCCATTCGCGTGACACGCGGCAACGAAGGGTCGAGCGCAAAGCTCAGCACTGGCATCCACGCGTAGATCGCCACGTGGCCACGGGTACGCAGTTGCCAGGTGACGCGGTTGAACAAGTCGCGGCGCACCGGCAGATGGCGGTTGGGGAAGTACAGCGAATGCACCAGGCCGTCACCCTTGGGATCGGCGAAGGCTTGCAGGAACACGGTGCTGGCGCCCATGTCGACCACGCGCTGCACCAGCTGGTCGAGGTTGCGTGCCTCTTGGGCCGGGTCCGGGTCGTAGACGTTATCCAGGTCCACGTGCAGCACGCGCATCGAGGTCCGCGCCTGTGTGCCGACAATCGCGTTGGCGTAGTGCTCGCCGTCCGGGTCGGAGGCCACCAGGAAGCGTGGGCTGCTTTTGAGGTTGGCGAGGTCGTCGAGGCCGTCGTCCAGGGTCAGGGCCATCTGGTAGCCCTGTTCGCCGACGACCGCCAACGAGGTGCCGTCGGCGGCGCCGTAAGGCCACACCCATACACGCGGCGCCTTGCCGGTGACGGCGCGCAGTTTGTGGGTAATGGCCGTAACGTCGGCGCGCATCCGCGCCTGGAACTGCGCCTCGGTTTCATAGGTGCCAGTGGCGGCGTCATAACGTCGCGTTGCGGCGGCCGGCTCCTGGTTACCTTGTGGGTTGGCCAGGATGCCGGTGTGGCTGGCGTCAGTGTGGGCGGCGATTTCGACCAGGCCCGACTTGGAGATCTCGCGCACCTGCTCCCATGTCAGGAAGTCGGAACGCGCGCGCGGTGTGCCGGCAAAATCCACCGGTTTATTCAGCGGCGTGTCGATCCAATAGCCCACCGGGGCCAGAATTGCCGGCCAGTTATAGGCACGCAAAATCGGTAGCACGCGGGTATAGAAGCTGGAATAGCCGTCGTCGAAGCTGAGCAGGATGGCTTTGGGCGGCAACTGCGGCCCACCGCTGCGCGCTGCCAGGATCTGATCGACACTGACCGGCCGGTAGCCGTTCTCGCGCAGCCAGGCCAGTTGGTCGACCAACCGTTCGGTGCGCACCGCCACCACCGCCTGATCGGGGTCGCGATCTTCAATGTCGTGGTAGGCAATGCCCAGGAAATGGTTTTTCGGCCACGGCGCTTCACGCGCAGGTGTCGGCCGCTCGGCGGGTGGGGTATAGGGCGCAGGTTGCTGGGCGCACGCGCCGGCCAGCAATACACCCAGGACCAATAAACAACGGCTGAGGACAGTCATGTTCAGGCTCTTTTAGAAACGGTAAGTGAGGTCGACGAGCAGGCGCAGATCGCGTTCGCGATCGCCGTCATAGGTGCGGCTGATCAGGCTCAGGTTGGCGCCGGCTTCCAGCACGTCGTTCCAGCGAAAACGTTGGCCGTAGCCGATCAGGCCGACCCCACTGGTGGAATAATCGCGCTGGCTATAGGTACCCGCACCGACCTGGAACTGCTGACTCCACTGGGTCTCATAGCGGTGATAAAGCACGTGATTGACCGTCATGGTGGGCAACACGCTGAAGTCCGATTTCGGGTTGAAATACACCACGTCTTCCTTCGTGTTGCGGCTGGCGCCGACTTCCAGGCCCAGGTCCACTTGCACATGCGGCGAGCTGTAGATGCCCTCGCGGCCGGTGAGCAGCGCTTCGAGCCGGTTGTTGCCGTCGCTGAAATGCGACGGGCTCAGGGACAGCTTCCATTCACGGCTTTCATTCTCGCGCCAGCGGACAAAGCCACTGCCGCCGTTGGCCGTGACATCGGCATTCAATGCGCGCAGCGGCGTGGTCGCCAGGAGGTAACCGAGGCTGCCGCCGTACTGCCAGTTGTCATTGATGTCACGGGCAATCGACACGCTCGCGCCTTGCTTGGAGCCATAACCGTAGGAGTGGTTGGACACCTCGGCTTCCAGGGTCATGTCGCGGGTGCGCTGCTCGACGCCGACGCGCTGAAAACGATGCTGGCCGGTGCCTTCGGTAAAGTCTGCGGTGGCGTAGCCGGCGCCGGCGAAGACGCGCCAGTCTTCATCGATGGGCGGGCTGTAAAGCACGCTTTCGATGCCCCAGTCGCGGCTGCCCGCCACTGCGCCCACATCATCATTACCGCCACCGCCGTAGCTTTTACCGGTGTAGGCTTCGACGCGCAGTTCGGCCATGTCGTGTACGTCGCGCAGGCGGCTGAGGCGCTGCACCTGGCGGCTGTCGGGGTTGCGCGCCAGCACGTCATCGGTCAGCGCGTCCATCTGCCGCCATTCCTGCAGGTCCATGGCGGTGTAGGCCTGGGACACTTCCAGGCCGATATCGCGCGGGGCCTGGGTTTCAACTTCCTTGAGCGAGCCTTCGGCGCGCCGCGGCCAATCACGCGCGCGGTACATATCAGCCTGGGCCAGGCGCAGGCCGACATTGCCAGGGGCTTTCGCCACCAGGGCTTCCAACCCGGTTTCGCTGCCTGGCAGGTCACCGCCGTAAGTGCCGGCCTGGGCCGCCAGTTGCTGCGCGTCCATCCAGCTGTCGTTGGGGTTGCCGATGGGCAAGCCCTTGAGTTCAACGCGAGGTTTCTGGTTGGTGGCCAGGTTATTGGCGACTTCGCGCGCTTGCATCACCTTGTCGCTTTCGAGCAAGGCGTAAAACAATGCGGTGCTGTCTTCGACGTGGTCACCCGGATCAGCATCCGGTGCCGTCAGCGCCTGGCGGTACAGCGGCTCGGCTTTTTCCGGCTGGCGCTGGTCGAGGTAGGACGCAGCCACCCAGCGCAAAGCGTAGGTCGGCAACTGCACGCCTTCGCCAGTGAGAGTTTCGTACTCGCGGATCACCTCGGCGGTGCGCGCGCGTGCCTTGAGGGCGCCCAGGCGGTCGATGCGCCAGCGCACCACGTCGTCATGGGCGCTCTGGTCAGGGGTCCAGCGGGCGAGCAGTGTGTCGTAGTCGCTGAGGGCGCGATCAGCGACCACATAACGTTCTTTCTCGGTGCGCGTGGCGTACTCGGCCATGCGCACACGTTCGGCGGCGAGGTCGCCTTCCAGGCGGCGCTGGGTCACAACATCGAGCACGCCTGGGTGCTTGGCCGACAGGCGCAGGGCCGGCTCCGGCAAACGGGCCTTTTGCAGAGCGACGATGTATTCGCGCACCACTTCGGGTTTGTCACCCGCGCGGATAAAAGCCTGGTCGAACTCGAACAGGGCGTCGTAGTTCAAGCCCGCGCGGGTCAGCGCATAGCCCAGGGCCATGCGGCGGTTGGGGTCATTGGGTTGCGCCGCCACCAATGCGCGGGTGCGTTGCACCGCTTCGTTGGTTTGGCCACCGTCGGCCTGGGTCAGGGCCTGGCCCAGTTGCAGGTCGATATTATTCGGTTCACGCAGCAGCGCCTGCTGATAAACCGCCAGGGCCTGAGGCCACTGCTTTTGATTGCGATAGGTACGGGCGACCGTGGCCAGCGCCTGTGTAGTCAAGTTGCGATTCTTGCCTTGCGCCTCGTACACCTTCAGCACTTCGGCGTCTTGCCCGGCCCAGCCGGCAATCACAATGTGATCGCTGATCTGGCCTGGCGTCTGGCGCTCGGCAGGTAATTGGCGCAGTTGGGTAAGGGCCGGCGTGAAGTTGCCGTTTCGCGCCTGAATAATCAAAGCGTCGTAGGCCGGATCGGCCAGGGCGAGGCCGGGCATCAGCAATTGACTGCACAAGGCAGCCCCGATGAGCAGTCGCAACCGGCCTGAAGCACTGATGGGTAGGTTTCGCAACATATCGTGAGCTTCCTTACACGCGGAAAGCTGTAACGATAGGTGGTCCTGAGCGGTTTGCATCAGGGTGCCGGCGTCTGATGACCCGGCCTAGCTTTCCTGTAGGAACTATCCCCTATGAATGTAGGAATATGTCCGATTCGGAACAATTGTTCAGAATTGTCCCGTCAACAGAAAAGCCAATGGGGGAGCAGACTTGCCTGGGCTGACCGGTCACCGCCGGCCCGTATGCCGACTGTTTGACCGCTGCCCCAGGCAACCCTGCTCCCCCATTATTTATTTCTTACTGATGTAAGAAATCTTACTGCGCGCCGCTGACCGCGCCGGCTTTGGCCATCACAAACCCGATGAATTGCTCAACCGTCATCTTCTGGCCGTTGAAGGTCACTTCATTGTTGGCGTAATGCAGCTTGGAGACCACATCCGTGCCCACCAGGGTAGCCAACTGGGTGCCGACGGCCATGCCGCTGACCATCTCGGCCGCCATCTGCGATTGCTGCTCGATGGCTTTAGGGTCGGTCACGCCGCCCACTTGCGCTTGCAATGCAGCGACGTCACCGATCATTGGCTTGGACAGGGTCAGGTTGGCATCCAGCAGCGCGATGACCTGCTTGCCCAGTTCAACCGGCGGCAGCTCCATGGAAGCCGGCTTGGTCAGGTCGACCACCAGGTTGAATTTGCTTTCGCCGTGGGTGGTTTTCAACGACAGGTTTTCCACCGCCACTTGCGGCTTGGCAGCCAGCACCTGATTGACGTTGGCCTCGGCCAGGGTCTGCTCGGCTTCGGTCAGTTGCAGCTCAGGCACAGGCTGACCAGCAGCGGCGGCGGCTTGCACCGGCTGCATCTTGTCTTGATACAGCTTGGTCAGTACCAGCATGGCCGGGATGTCGACGTTTTTCATGCTCAGGGCCATGGCGGCCGAACCGACAGGCTTGCCCTGGTAACCGATCTCGTCGATTTTGTAATCGACGCGGCCGGCCAGGTTGTTGTCCTTGGTCTCGCTGGTGTCTTTCTGCTCGAAGCCCTTGAGGGTCAGCACGGCTTTCTGCGGGCCGTAGGTCACTTTGGTGTCGGTCAGCTCAACGGTGTTTTGCCCGGTGTAGAAACCAAACGTGGTTTTTTCCAGGTTGCTGGCCACGGTCAGGCCGGACAGCTCGGCTTCAAAAGGCGCGCCGTTGGCATCGATCACCGCGACCTTGAGGCTGTTCATATAACCTTCAGCCTTGACCTTCTGGCCTTCGGCGGTGCCGTCGAAGTCCAGGTTGGCGCCGGAGAAGCTCACCGAGGACTTGTCGTCCTTGAGCTCCAGAGGCAGCAGTTCGACGTTGCCATCGACCGAACGGTTGTAGCCGATATTGGCCACGCCTCTGAGCGGCGACACGTCTTTGCTGGCGGCGAACCATTTTTCGGTGGTGGCGTTCTTCTCCAGCTCATAGTGACTGGTGGCCATAACCGGCAGCCACTTCAGCGAAACCAGGCGCGAGAACGGCAACGGGCCGTGTTCGATGTGGTCGACAAACAGCAGCTCAGGGTTCGGGTTTTCTTCGCCGAATACGCTGCCTTGACCCTTGAGGCGGTAGTGAGCGGTACTGCTGAACAGGCCACGGTCCAGGGACACCAGCTCCAGGTTCACGCTGCCGTCGACGCCGGCCATGGAGGTCTGCAGTTCCTTGTTGGCGTTCTGGATCGCGGTCTGCAGCACCGGCTCCAGTTGCTTACCGGTGTACCAGGCGCCGCCTGCACTGACGACGCCGACGGCGACAACGAAACCCAAAAGAACGACTGCTGGCTTATTCATGAAGTGACCTGATCAAATCCTGTGAGAAGTGGGCTGTCTTCCTTGAACCCCAAGAGGGGTTGGCTCAAACCCGCCGAAAACGGGGGAAGATTAGCACTGGCGGCCGCGAACGGCCCAGCTTTTCAGAGGGGTCAGGTCAACCGTTGGTTCACGAGTACTCCAATTCAATCTCATCGAGTTGATGATCAAAACTCTTCAAACGTGCGGTCCAGGTGTACACCAACACCTCGAATTCGCGGTGTATGACGGCGTTTCCCGGGGTGTCGACCTTGGGGTTGCAGAAGTCCAGCTGGTAGCGCTCGCGTGCCATGGCGTTGGCCACGTCGGACAATTCCCGTGCGTTATTCAGCCAATGCCTACCGTCGGCTACCTGCTGGTCGAGCAGCACGCACTGTTTTTTCAGGGCTTCGAGGCTTTTTTCCAGTGGGGTGCCGGTGAGTTCGCCCATGACTTCCTGGAAGGTCCGCCCGGGCTGCCAGTAGCTGCCCCAGAAATAGCGGTCGAACACGGTTTCGACGCGGCGCAAGGCGACTTTGGTGTCCCAGATCGCCACGCGGGTCTTGCCTTGTTCGAGCAGTTTTTTCTTCACCCGTTGATTTTGATACGACGCCCACGCCACCACGCCAATGGACAACGTGCCAATCACCAGGCACGCGCTGTCGAGAAACACCATGGCCTTGTCGATTTGATGGGCAAGCATGACGCCGTAGAAATAGGCAGCCGATAACAACACCAGTGCGAAGCACACGCACCAGAAAGCGGGAGCATAAGGGTTTTTCATTATTGGAATCCCCATGAGCAAACGCGAGCAGTGTCAGGTGAGCCGCCACGGCGACTCACCTGACAAAGCATAGCTTTTAGCTCAGGGTTTGCTGGCCTGAGACGCTTGCGTTCGTCCGCTTTCCCAACCACCGCCCAGCGCCAGGAACAGATCGATCTGGCTCATGGCAACCTGGGTGTTCGCCGCCGCCAGCTGCGCGCGCACATCGGTGTAGGTGCGCGTGGCCTGCAGGTCGGCCAGGAACGAGGCGCGCCCGGCCTGGAAGAAGCGGTGCGTCTGCTCCGACGCTTCTTTGGCGGACTGGCCGGCATCGGCCAACGCATCGCGGCGTTGCAACTGCGCGGTGTATTGCGCAAGGCCGGTCTGGGTTTCGCGGATGGCATTGAGCACCACGCCGTCGAAGTGCGCCAGGGCGCCCTGGGTCGCGGCTTCGGCTTCATGAATGCGCGCACGCGCGCCGTTGGTCGGCACCGACCAACTGATCAACGGGCCAAAGCCCCAGCGATTGGTGGCCGGCGTGCCCAAGTCATCGAGCAGCCCCACCGTGCCCACGGTGGCGCCGATACTGATGTCCGGGTACAAAGCGCCAGTGGCCACGCCGATACGCGCGGTGGCGGCGGCCAGTTGGCGCTCGGCCTGGCGCACATCGGGGCGACGTTTGAGCAGGGTCGCGCCGTCGCCCACCGGCAGCAACTGGGCAATGTGCGGCAGCTCGGCGCAAGTGCCGGTGCCCGCTGGCAGTTGGTCTACCGGCTTGGCCAGCAGCATCGATAACCGGAACAAGCCCGCCTGGCGCAATGCTTCGTAGCGCGGCATGTCGGCGCGCAACGACTTGTATTGGGTTTGCGAACGCGTCACCTGGGTTTCATCACCACGCCCGGCGTCACGCAGGCGCTGGGTCAGTTTGGTGCTCTGGGCCTGCAGGTCGAGGGACTCGTTGGCGATCGCCAGTTCTTCGTTGGCCGCGCACACCTGGGTGTAGGAGCGCACCACATCCGCTACCAGCGTGATGCGCGCGATGTCAGCGGCGGCCTGGGCGGCGTCGGTGGTGGCCTGGGCGCTTTCGATGCCGCGCTGCAGGGTGCCGAACAGGTCGAACTGGTAAGAGGTGCTGATGCTGGCGCTGCCGATGTTGCCGACCGGGACTTTCTCGGTCAGCAAAAACGCTTCACCTGATTCCTGCAAACGTTGGGCCTCAGCCTTGGCACCGGCACTCCAGCCGCCTGCCGACTCAGCCTCCTGGGTCTGGAAACGCGCGCGTTGCAGGTTGGCGGCGGCCACTCGCAAGTCAGTGTTGGAGGCCATGGCCTGACGCACCAGCTCGTCCAGGCGCGGGTCTTTGTAGAGCTTCCACCAGTCCGCCGGCACCGGCGCCGACACCACGTTGTGGCCCTCGCCCGCGATCTGCCCTTGCAGGTCGCCACGGTTGATAGCGGCCTTGTCCGGCAACTTGTAATCCGGGCCTACCACCTGGCAGGCCGACAGCAGCAAACCCAAGCCAGCCGTGGCCAGCAACGCCGCCGGTTTCATGGTTTTTCTCCCTGCTGCGCGTTTTCTTTGGCGGCGGTCTTGTCATCGATGATCGACACCGTGGCTGTGCGCCCGGCGATCATGCGGAAGTCCGCCGGCACGTCATCAAAGGCAATGCGCACCGGAATCCGCTGGGCCAGGCGCACCCAGCTGAACGCCGGGTTGACGTTGGGCAGCAGGTTGGAGCCACTGGTGCGGTCACGGTCTTCGATACCGGCAACAATGCTTTGCACATGGCCACGCAAACGCGCGTTGTCGCCGATCACACGAATATCCACGGCCATGCCGACGTGAATACCGTCGAGCTTGGTCTCTTCAAAGTAACCGTCGATGTGGAAGGAGTTGCTGTCGACCACCGACAGCACCGGGCGCCCGGCGGTGACGAACTCCTGATTGCGCGGCGCACGGTCGTTGACGTAGCCGTCCACGGGGCTGCGGATCACCGAGCGGTCGAGGTTGAGCTGGGCGGCGTCCACCGTCACCTGCGCCTCGGCCAGGGCCGATTGGGCGCGGGCCACGCGGGACTGGCTTTCTTCCAGTTGCTCACTTGGCACCAGGTTGCCCAGGCCGCGGTTACGCTTGTACTCGCGATTGGCCTGGGCCAGGGTTTCCTGGCGGTCGGCCACGGCGGCCTGGGCTTGGCGCAGGGCCAGCTTGAAACGGTCCTGGTCCACGGCAAACAGCACCTGGCCCTTGGTCACCAGCTGGTTGTCGCGCACGTCGACTTGCTGGATCAACCCGGACACGTCCGGAGCGATCTGCACGATGTCGGCACGGATATGCCCGTCACGGGTCCAGGGCGCAAACATGTAGTACATGACCATGCGCCACACAACGACGACAGCGAAGGTCACTATCAATAACGTCAGGACAACACGGCCGATGGTCAAAAAAGGTTTTTTCATGTCATCAGATATCGACTGAGTGAGTCCACCGCGCCCAGCAACAGCGCGTAGAGCCCCACATTGAACAATGCCCGGTGCCAGACCAGGCGATAGAAGTGAATGCGCGTCAACAGCCCGTGCACCACCAGAAACAACACGTACGTAATGCCCATCAGCACCAGCAGCGTAGGCAGGAACACCCCGCTGATATCCAGATCACCGATCATAAAGGCGCTCCATCAGGCAGCGGCGCTTCCATTTCGGTGCCGCCAATAAATTCCACGCCAGGCAGCAACGACAGGCGCAAGCCGGCCAGTGCGTGCAGCAGATGCAGGCGGGTGTCGTCTTCGTCTTGCAGGCCCTGCCCGTTGAGGGCGCGGCGCGTGCGGTCCAGGGTCATCAGCAGACCGCTCGGCGCGGGCAAGCGTTCACCCGCCTTCAGGCAGGCCTTGAAGTAACCGCCCACGCCTTCCACCACCTGGTTGAGCAGTACCCGTGGCACGCCGTAGATACGCGGCGAGTAGGCCAGCAGGTCGAGCAGGTTCAGCGCCACACGCAAATCGCGCAGGGCGATGCCGGTGTCCTGGCCGGTGAGGGCCAGGCGCGGCAGGTGCTGCATCAGGCGGTCAAGCATTTGCGCGGCCATGTGCCGGTGTTCGGCGAGGGTCGCAGGTTCGGTCAGGGTGACGATGTCGCGCCAACTGAAACGGGTCAGGCGCTTGGCTGCCAGTTCGGCGCCGAACGGCCGTGCAATCAACGTCCACACAAAGGCGAACAACAAGCCCACGGGACCGGCCAGGTTAACGTTGGCGAAGTTCAGGAAGTCCGCGTCATAGGCGCCCTGGATGCTGATGAACGAGGAAGTATTGACCAGCGTCAGCAGCATGCCGAGGTAGAAACGCGGCTGCACGGTGAGCGTGCCGATGCAGATAAACGGCACGGCAAATGCCAGCACCAGCATCGGAAAATCATGCAGGTTAGGCAGTACCAGAAACAGATAAAGGCTGGCGAACAGCACCGACATCGCGGTCCAGAAAAAGAACCGGTAGATCTGCGGCGCCGGGTCGTCCATCGAGGCAAAAAAACTGCAGGCCACAGCCGCCAGGATCACCGCGCTGCCGCCGTCGGTCCAGCCCAGCAGAATCCACAGCACCGAGGCGACGATGATCGCGGTGACGGTGGAAAACGCCGAATAGAACATCAAGCCACGGTCGAGAAATGGCGTCAGCTGGCCCAGGCGCCAGTGGCGGTACACCGCGCGCCAGGTGTCCTGGCTTTCGCACTGGATGGCGGCCTGCAGGCTGCGACAGTCTTGCCACAGATCGATCCATTCGCCGAGGCGATACAGCGCGTTGGAGAACAATAGTGTGTGGCGGTCGTCCAGCGCTTCGCCTTGGGGCTGCAGGGCATCGACCTGATCGCGCAGCACGCGCCAGCTTTCCAGTGGGGCGGTTTCAACGGTGCTTTCCAGCCACTGCCGGCTTGCCTCCAGCACCGGCGTGAGCCGGTCGAGAAACTCCGGCGCGCGGTGTTCGACGGCGTAGAGGGCGTCGTCGAGCGCATCCACTACGGGCAGCAAGTGAATCATGCGCCCGCGCAGTTCCTTGGTGTTGCGGACGGTCTGCGGCCGCGCGCCTTCGTGGGGCAGCTGGCCGATCATCAATTCCAGGGTGTTGAAGGTGGCGACCATGCCGCCACGCAAGGTGCTGACCTCTTCCGGCTGCACGTTGCGCGCTAGAAAACGCAGGCTGTAGACCTGGGCATCGGCAAACCATTTTGTCACTGAGCCATCGAACACCGGCATCAGGCGACGCGGCCAGAACATCGCGCCGACGACTGCCGCCACGGCGATACCAAGAAAGATCTCCTCGGTACGCGCCTCGGCCACATCCCACACCGCCAGCGGGTTATCCACCACCGGCAAGGCGATCAGCGGCAAGGTGTAGCCGGCCAGCATCAGCGCGTAGTTATTCGCGGTGCGCAGGTGCATGGACAGGAACAGCAAAATGCCCGTCCACAACGCAATCACCACCACCAACACGTACGGCGCCTGCACAAACATCGGCACAAACACCACCGCCGCCGCTGCGCCCATGAAGGTGCCGATGGCGCGGTACAACGCCTTGGAACTGGTAGGACCGACAAACGGGCTGGAGACGATATACACCGTGGCCATCGCCCAGTACGGACGTGGCATTTGCATGAGCATGGCGATGTACAGCGCGATCATTGACGCTGCGAACGTCCGTACCCCGTAGAACCAATCGCGGGCTGGCGGAAAACCGGTAAAAAATCCGTTCAAGGCGCTGCAACCCCAGCCGCTTCGAACGCCCGCAGCACGCGCAGGGCGGCTTCAAGGTCGCTGTGGGCAATGTCCGCCAGCACTTCCTGACGCAGGCGCACCAGTTGCACTTCCACCGCTTGCACCAGCTCGCGGCCGCGCTCGGTGAGGCTCAAGGCCTTGGCGCGACGGTCATGCACGTCTTCGGTCCGGCACACGTAGCCGCCGGCGCACAACTGATCAAGCAGGCGCACCAACGACGGGCTTTCCATGCCGGAGGCCTGGGCGACTTTGACTTGGTGCACACCGTCGCCCAAGCGGCCGATCATCAACAACGGCACGGCGCAGGCTTCGGAAATACCGTAGCTCACCAGCGTGGTCTGGCAGATTTTGCGCCAATTGCGGGCGCCCACCACCATACTGCTGCTGAGGTTCATCTGGAGTTGTTCGAGGGTATGAGGCACTGGATTGTTCGCATACAGTTAGTTTGCTAACTATCAATATGGTGGATGCGTCCAGAGCAGTCAAGTTTTGAAACAAATTTGTGATCGGTGGCGCGGGGCGCTGTGGGTAAGTAAAGCGGGTTTGAGTGGGCGTGCTGGTTTTTCCACTTTGGCTCCCACATTGGGTCAGCGTTGGCCTCGCACCTGACAGTTATCGGTACAAGCCGTCGGCAAAATCCCAAACACCAGGGAGGCCACTATTTTTACCCCTCACGCCCCGTCCGCAACAACACACTCAGCTGATCCACCACTTCCGCCCAATCCGCATCCTCCAAAATCTCTTCGCGCAAAAACGCTCGCTGACTGGCCGTCCAGAAAAACGCGTCCGCCAGATGCAGCTCAGGCTTGAGCGGTGAATGAACCGTCACAAACTGCTCGATACTCACCGGGTCATCCGGCAGCCCCAGTTGTTTGAACAGTGACGGCAAGCTGTGCACAGGCGATTCCATGGTGGGTTCCTACAAAGACCATTCCTGTGAGTCTAGTCCAGGCGCCAGCCAGGCCAACAACCACGTGACGCACTGCTGTGCCATCAACGAAATCGTAAACCCGCTGAGTGTTTTCGAAGGGATTGGCCCGGAACAGGCGTTCCGGGCATGTACTTAATGCCGATGCTTGATTAACGGCAACCCTCGGGTTGCGAGGGCTCTGGCCCGCGGCACAGCACAAACAAGCGCGCCCGCGCTCCGCCGCCGACTTGCTGCAGAAGCTGGCGCCAATCGGCGGGAATCGGGGCGAACTCGTCCGGCATATCCGTGCTGCTGATCAGCCACACGCGGTGCGTATCGGCCGGCAATGCCGACAAACGGTCCAGGTAAATACGCCCGCCGTCCTGATCCACCAACGTGCCGAAACCGTAGGCGTTCGGCCGGGTCGGCGTGCCGTCGGGTTTGGGGGGCGTGTAAAGCTGCAATTGGGCGTCGGTCTCGTCGTAATACACGTAGGGCAAGTACCACAGCATATCGCTGAGGACGATGCGGTCGTCTTCCTGATAGTTGCGGTTAACGAACTCCACCGGCACGTTGAATTGATCATGCACATCCACGGTGGCGTTGTTCTTCAACCCCAGCAGTTCCACACCAACAAACAACACAAACAACGCCGCGCCCAACCATGCCAGGCGCTTGGGCAGGCGGTCGATGGCCAGGGCCATGAGGATCGGCAAGCCGAGTGCGTAGACCGTGAGGTAGCGCTCGATAAATACCGGGGAGATGAAAGAGACGCCGTACACCAGCAACAGCGGCAGCAGGAAAAACAGCGCCAGCAGGCATGCCGGGCGATAGCGCTCACGATCACGCCAGGCCGCGATGCCCACGACGGCGATCAACAGCAGCGGGAACAGCCAGAACAGCGGCGGCCAGAAACCGATGCCTTCATCCTGAAGCATGAACTGCCAGACCATCGACGGCACGGAAATCAGCGAAACCGGATCTTCCCAGCCAATGTCACCGCCAACCTTGAGCTGCTCAATGTGCTGGGTGAGGTCCAGCAGGTTCGGCAGCCACGGCAGGTACAACGCCACAATGAGCGCATTGGCGCACCACCACGACGGGCGAATGATCAAGCGTTGGCCGGGTGCCTGTGAGCGGCACAACACGCCCAGATAAGCCCAATGCACCAGCACACACAGCGCGGTGAAATAGTGGGTGTAGAACCCGGCCGCCATCAGCACTACATAGACGGCCAGGTAACGCGTGCGCTCGGGCTGGCGCACCCAGTACACCAGCGCCAGCGTGGCGCCCAGCAACCACACGGCCAGTAGTGAGTACATGCGCACTTCCTGGCTGTAACGCACCGCCGTCGGAAACAACGCCAGCAGCACGCCCGCCAGCACTGCCGCCCGACGCGTGGACAGTTGTCGCGTGAGCCAGATGCCCAGCCCCACCGCCGCGATCCCGGGTAGGGCACTCATGCCGCGAATCGACCAGATGCCATCGCCAAACAGCTCGATCCAACCGCGCAGCATGAAGAAGTACAGCGGCGGGTGCACATCATGGGCGGCGTGAAACCACAGGTCCTCCATGGCGTATTCGCTGAGCAGCAGGCTCGACGCTTCGTCGCCCCAGATCGCCGAAGCGGTCAGGCCATAGAAACGCACGGCCATGGCCAGCGCCAGAATCGGCAACCACCATAATCGGCTGAGCCAACCGGCACCCTCCCAGGCGCCTGTGAGGCGATTGACTGCGGGAAACGTCCCAATTTTGTCGTCTTGCTCTACCACAGACCGTCGCACCTCAATTCCCCTGACACTGCCCATTTCCCGGGCAAACCCTGCACACGCGCAAACAAGCGCCACTCTAGGACAAAAGCCCCGGTTTCGCTCGCTGTTTTACAACCGTCGGGCGGCACACCGCGGGATTTGACTTGAAGCTCATAGACCCGCCACTGCGCCCGGATTTCGCTGAGCATTGCCACGACCAAAAATCGGACAAATCAGCAATTTGTGTAGGCCTTCACCGAAGCTGCTGCCGGATCAAGCTATGATTGGCACCCTCCAAGGACTCAGGATCAAGGACACGTCATGCGCATCGGTTTTTTGTCACCTCTGGCTCTGGCCCTGCTTGCCGGCATTTCCCTACCGGCCCAGGCCAGTTCGGACGACTCGTGTTACCCCGACTGGCGGGTGTCGCGTGACACGCTGGACCCCTGCAACAACCTGCCGTTCCTGAGCCCTGGCAATGACAGCCGGGCCAATCTGCGCTTGTTGCTGGCCGACAGGAAAGCCGCGCCGCTGACGCCCAATGCCCTGAGCGAGGATGACCTGGCCGAGGGTTTTGGCCCGGTGCCGTTCCCGGTGTATCGCCTTGTGCCGCGTGGCGAAGCCGAGCCGGTCAGCACGTCCGACGCCCCCAACACCTCGCCACTCGATGCACTGCTTGAACCGCTGGGCATCAAGCGCGACGACGCCAAAGCTGCCGGCGATGCGTTTCTCAATGGCGAAGGCAGCCGCTGCCGCAGCAACGACGAAAACAGCGCCGCCGCGTTTATCAGCCAGGTGGTCAAAGCCGACATGCCAGCCACTGAACGCGATCTGCTGGTGAAGGCGCGCCTGCAATTGCTCACCGCCTGTGAATGGGTAGGCCCGGTGGTGGAGCCGCCGCAAGATATCCAGTCGACCGAAGGTCAGCTGTTTCGCACGTACCTGCAAGCCGCCGCCGATTTCTACACAGGCCGTTTCACCGACGCCGGGCCTGGCTTCGTCGCCACCCAGAACGCTACTTCGCCCTGGCTGAAAGAAACCGCGCTGTACATGATCGCGCGTAACGCACTCAATCAGGCCCAGGCCAACACCTATGACGAAGACGGCGTGCCGCACCTCGACCGTGTGGATAAACCTGCGCTCGCCGAGGCCGAGAAAGGCTTCAACGCGTATCTGAAAACTTATCCACAGGGCGAGTACAGCGCCTCGGCGCGCGGCTTGCTGCGCCGGGTTTACTGGCTGGCGGACGACAACGAAAAACTCGCCGAGGCGTTTGCCTGGCAACTGACTCAAGCCACCGACGAGCAGCGCAATGTGTCGGTGGATGAATTGGTCGAAGAGGCCGACCTCAAGCTGTTGATGGTCAATAGCGACACGGTCAAGACGCCGATGATCCAACTCGTCAGCGACCTGATGGTCATGCGTGGCGGCAACCAGCCCGCGCTCAGCCGCGCAGACCTTGAGAAGCAAAAAGCAGCGTTTGCCGATGAGCCGGCGTTTTACAACTACTTGTTAGCCGTGATCGCGCTGTACGTCGAGCATCAACCGGATGCCGCCTTGAAGCAGTTGCCGCAAAGCGTGCCGTCGAGCCTGAATTACTTCGCCTTCAGCCAACAAACCCTGCGCGCCCTGGCCCTGGAAGCCAAGCAAGACTGGAAAGGCGCACAAGACCTGTGGCTGCAACTGCTGCCGCTGGCCAAATTGGCGCTGCAACGCGACCAGTTGGAGTTGGCCCTGGCACTCAACTACGAGCGCAGCGGCCAACTGGCCAAAGTGTTCGCCGCCGATTCGCCGATCAGCGCCAAGCAAGTGCGTTACATCCTGCTGCGCAACGTTGCCGGGCCTGACTTGCTGCGCCAGCAGATCGCCAACGCCGACGACCCGGTGGAGCGCCAGACCGCGCAATTCGTGCTGCTTTATAAGGACTTGCTGCGCGGCCAGTTCGCCACCTTCGCCGACGACCTCAAGCAACTGCCAGCGCCGGCCCCTGAAGACAAGCTGGGCACCAGCCTGGGCTACGTCTACAGCGGCGGCCAGAGTTTGAAGCTGTTCCAATGGAACGGTGAAAAAGCCGAATCCGGCTACAGCTGCCCGACCATCGCGCAAACCGCCGCCACCTTGCAAACCGATGCGAAAAACCCGCAAGCCCTGAACTGCTTTGGTGAATTCATCTTGCGCAATAACCTCGACGGCATGCCCCTGGAACAGGCACGCGCCGCCGGCAGCCTGGGCAGCACCGCGTCGCCATTCCCCGGTGAAACCTTCTCGCGGCTCAACGGCTACAAGCAGGTGATCGCCAACGCCAAGGCGCCGAAGAACGACAAGGCCTACGCACTGTTCCGCGCCATCAACTGCTATGCACCGGCCGGCTACAACAGCTGCGGCGGCGATGACGTTGAACCTGCCGTGCGCAAGGCCTGGTTCCGCCAGCTCAAAAGCGGCTTCGCCGACACCCAGTGGGGCAAATCGCTGCAGTACTACTGGTGAAGCACCTGTGGCTCGGCTTGCTCCTGCTGGCAAGCCCGGCCTTTGGCGCCGTCGACGCTCGCGACTACGACGCCTTCTGGCTGTGGAGTGGCGTTACTCCACAGCCAGTCCTCAAGCAGGCAAAAACCCTGTACATCCTGCAAGGCCAGATCAACTCCACCCGCCGCGCCCCCGAGCGCGGCGTGCAACTGATCGCCCAAGGCCTCGGCATCCCGCGCCTCACCCGGGGCGACGTCTGGGTGGTCTACCGCGCCCACACTCTGCACTGGCCAGAACAGGTCTACACCCAACTGCTCGGCCAGGTGCAACGCTGGCGCGACGCGGGCAACCCGGTGGTCGGCATCCAGATCGACTTCGACGCCCGCACCCAATACCTGCACGAGTACGCCGACTTCCTGCGCGACCTGCGCCACCGCCTGCCCGCCGACTTGAAGCTGAGCATCACCGGGCTGATGGACTGGAGCAGCAATGCCGACCCAACCGCCATCGCGCAGCTCAAAGGCGTGGTGGATGAAGTGGTGGTGCAGACGTATCAAGGGCGCCACAGCATCCCGGATTACGCCGCGTATTTGCCGCGCATGAACCGGCTGGGGCTGCCATTCAAGGTCGGCTTGATTCAGGGCGGCGTGTGGGAGGCGCCGGGGTATTTGAAGGGGAATGAGTGGTTTCGCGGGTATGTGGTTTTTCTGCAGAATCCATAGTCACTCAATACCCCTTGTGGGAGCGGGCTTGCCCGCGATAGCGGCAGTTCAGTCAACGTGATGTTGAATGATATGCCCTCATCGCGGGCAAGCCCGCTCCCACAGGGTGTTGTGTTTAGCCTGCGGGATAAACAGACTGCCACCCGCCGCCCAGCGCCTTGTACAACCCGACCATGGCCAACGACACGCCGGTGGAGCTTTCAACCCATTGCTCTTGCGTTGCCAATAGCGCGCTTTGCACGGTCAGCACGTTGACGAAATCCACCACGCCTTCGACGTACTGCTGTTGCGCGGTGCTCAACGCGATCTGGTTCTGGCGCACCGCTTCGGCGAGGCTGTCGCGGCGCAGTTGGCTGGCGTTGTAGCGAGTCAGCTGGTCGTCGATTTCATGCCAGGCGCGCAGCACGGTTTGCTGGTAGGCCAGCGCGGCTTCCTGTTGCTGCGCTTCACGCAGGTTCAACATGCCTTGCAGGCGCCCGCCGTTGAACAGCGGCAAGCTGAATTGCGGGCCGAAGGCGAACGCACGCGAGCCCCATGAGCCGAAATCCGACAGTTGCAAGGCCTGGGAGCCCAGGCTGCCGGACAGGGTGATGCGCGGGTAGAAGTCACCCTTGGCCACGCCGATAGTGGCGGTGGCCGCGTGCAGGCGTGCTTCGGCCTGGCGGATGTCGGGGCGGCGTTCAGCCAGCTCCGACGGCAAGCCGATGGCGACCTGGCGCTGGGTTTGCGGCACGGCGGCGTCCTTGGACAACTGTGCATGCAGGGCCTGTGGCGGCTCGCCCATCAACAGGCTCAGGGCATTGATCAATTGGTCCTGGCGCTGCTGCAAATCCGGCAGGCGCGCTTCGATGGCGGCCACTTGGGCAGCCGCTTCGGCCACGTCCAGGTCGGTCGCGACACCGTCGGCCAGGCGCAGTTGCGAGAGTTTGAGGCTGTGGCGAGCGACGTCGAGGTTTTGCTCGGTGACGGCGCGGGTGTTCTGCACGCCGCGCAACTGGATGTAGTCCTGGGCGGTTTCGGCGAGCACCGACAACAGCACGGCGCGGCGGTCGTCTTCGGCCACTTGCAAGGTGGCGTCGGCGGCTTCGGTTTCACGTTTTACACGGCCCCAGAAGTCCAATTCCCAGGCGGCGGAGAAACCCATGTCCCATTGGTTGAACCCCGAACGGCCATTCTCGCCGGACGGATCACTCAAACCCTTAGCGCTGTTGCGCTCACGCTGATAACCACCGGTGGCGTTGACGTTGGGATAACGCTCGGCGGTGGTCACCTGGCGCACGGCGCGGCTTTGTTGCAGGCGGCTGCTGGCCAGTTTCAGGTCGAGGTTATCGGTGAGCGCACGGCGTGTGAGGGCCGAGAGTTGCGCATCGTGGAACACGTCCCACCAACGCTCCTGCAAAGGCTCGGTGACGGCGCGGCTGGCGGCTTGGCGCCCTTGGGGCTCGCCCCATTGCGTGATGTGCGGGCCTTGCGGCCGCTGGAAATCCGGGCCAACGGTACAGGCACTGAGGCTGATGAGGCTCAAGGTGAGCCAGGCAAATGGCTTCATTGCTGGGCCACCTCACGCGGCTGCGCAACAGGCTGGGTGTCGACGCTGGCCTCCACCGACATGCCGACACGCAAGCGCTCGGTCAGTGGCTGATTGGGTTCGAGCACGATCTTCACCGGAATGCGTTGCACCACCTTGGTGAAATTGCCGGTGGCGTTGTCGGGTTTGACCGAGGCGAACGTCACGCCCGTGGCGGGTGCGAGGCTTTCCAGGTGGCCCTTGAGCAGTTCGCCGTCGAGGCTGTCGACGCGCACCTGCACGGCTTGACCCGCGTGCATGTGCCACAACTGGGTTTCCTGAAAGTTGGCCACCACATAGGCCTCGGCCAAGGGCACCACGGCGAGGATCTTGCTGCCCGGCGTCACATAGGCGCCCACCCGTACCGCGCGCTCACCGACCATGCCATCCACCGGCGCGACGATGCGCGTGTAAGAGAGTTGATAGCTGGCCATTTCGAGCGCTGCCTGGGCACGTTTGAGTCCGCCTTCGGCGGCATCGCGCTGGGCGGTGAGGATTTCCACCTGCTTGCGCTCTGCCGCGAGCACCGCCGTGGCATTGGCCAGGCGCGCGGTGGCCTGGTCGATGCGGGTCTTGGCTTGCTGGGCGTTCTGCACGGTGCCCGCGCCTACCCCGGCGAGGTGGTTGTAGCGGTTCAGTTCGTGTTCGGCAAAAGCCACTTCGGCACGGTCCGCCGCTACGGTGGCCTGGGCCTGGGCGATCACCGAGCTTTGGCGTTCGAGGGTCGCGGTGGCGTTTTTCAGTTGGGCCTGGGCGACGAGCGTGTCGGCATCGGCCGCCTGGGCGGCGGCGCGAAAATCGCGGTCATCGATCAACGCCAACAGCTGGCCGGCCTTGACGCGCTGGTTGTCTTCCACCAGCACTTCCTTGATAAAACCGGCCACGCGCGGCGCCACCAAGGTGAAGTCGGCGGCAACGAAGGCGTCGTTGGTGGTCTGGCGCTTGCTGCCCAACAGGCCGGGCGCAACCAGATAAACCTGTACACCGACGGCAAACACAGCAATAACGGCGACGGCAATTTTGTCTTTGCGTTTCATGAGAAATCCTTTTGGCTAGGTCGGTGCGCGCGGTGGAAAAATCCGCGTCGGCATCCAGAAAATCAGCAGAATCAACGCCACTGCGACAGCGGCCATGACGTAATAAAGGTCCGAAGAAGTCAGCACCACGGCCTGCTCGTGCAGGCGGTGCGCCAAGCCCGGCGCGTCGCCGTCGGCCAGGGGCGAGTTGCCCAGGCGGTCCACCAACATGGTCGAGTGAAAGTGCAGACGCTGGGTGGTCAGCGTGTCCAGCACGGCGGTGGCGATCACGGCGGCCAGGCCTTTGACGGTGTTGAACCACGCCGAGGCGAACGGCCCGTCCATCGGTTGGATGCTGCCAGTGGAGAGCATCAGCAGCGGCAGTACGGCCATGGGCTGACCAAAGATTTGCAGCAGGTAGAGGCCGTAGAAATCATCCCGGATCCACTCCGACGTCAGGTGCGAGCTGCCCACACAGCACAGCACCAGCATGCTCAAGCCAATCCCCAGGACCCAGCGGCAATCGACCCAGCGCAGGTTGCACAGCGCCGCCACCAACGGCAGCGCAATCAACTGCGGCAACGCCATCAGCAGCATCACCGGCGCAGTTTGCAACGGCCGGTAACCCTGAACCTGGGCGAGGAAACTCGACGGGATGATAATGACCGACGTCAGCACCATCAGCACACCCGCCAGCACGATCAGGGCAAACGCCAGGTTGCGCAGGCCGAGCATCTGCAACTTGAAAAACGGAATCGGCTGCGACCATTCATTGATCAGAAACAGCACCAGCAACAGCGTGCCGCCGCTGAGCAGAAAGGTGATCAGGCCGGACTCGAACCAGTCCAGGCGATTGCCCTGCAACAAGCCGATCACCAGCATGCAGATCGCCGGGAAGCCCAGCAGCACGCCGCGCCAGTTGAACTGCTTGAAGCGCTCCAGGCGCACCGGGTCTTGCGGCAAGCCGTAGGCCACGGCGGCCATCGCCAGCAGGCACGGCGCGACGATCTGCCAGAACGCCCATTGCCAGCCGACGTATTCAGTCCACAGCGCCGCCAACGGCGTGCCCAGGCTTGGGCCGAACGTGGCGGTGAGTGCGTAACCCGCCAGGCCATACAGCTTGACGTTGGCCGGCAGGAAACGCAGCGCCACGGTCATCAACATCGGCGGCAACGCGCCACCGGCCAGGCCTTGCACGGTGCGCAGCACCAGCAGGGTTTGGTAGTTCGGCGCAAACGGGCACAGGATGCCCAGCACGGTGAACACGCCGATGGCACACAGCGTGAAGCGGCGCAGGGAAAACGTCACCGAACACCAGGGCGCGAAGGCCATCGCCGCCACGGAGGTCGCCGTATAAGCCGCGACCAGCCAGGTGCCTTCGTCAAAACCGATGTACAGCGCACCACGGATATCGGCGAGGGCGACTTTGGTGACCATCTCGTTGAGACCGGACACCAGCACCGCCAGCAATACGCCGACCAAGCCAATGATGATGCGCGGGCCGAACACGGGCGGGTTGAGCGCAGTGGGTTTGGCTGCAGCCTGGAGGGCGGGGGCAGCGAGGGAGGTCATGGACAGGTAACTCGGGATTAGAAATACCCGAGCAGTTTAATCAGGCACACCCATAACAAAAAGTTACTTGCCGGAAGCTTATAAGTGCGCCAGACGCAACTGTTTGGCCACGCACTGATCCCGTGGTAGCTGGCTTGCCCCGCGCTGGGCTGCGAAGCGGCCCCGATAAAGACACTGAGAGTTTTCTGATGAAACTCAGCGCCTGGCTTTGGGGCCGCTTCGCAGCCCAACGCGGGGCAAGCCCGCTCGCCACGATAAGCCAGTGCCTACACTTTAGGTGGGCTGCGCTTCCAGCCAGGTGGCGTGGCAACTTTCGCGCATGGTTTCGCGCAGCCACTTATGGGCAGGGTCTTTGTCGAAACGCGGATGCCAGAACTGGGCCAGCATCAGCGTCGGCAGGGAGATTGGCAATTGGAATGCGCGCAGGGGCAGCTTCAGGCGATTGGCACTCAGCAGGGCTTCCTTGGGCACCGGCAGCAGCAGGTCGGAATCGGGCAGCATGAACATCGCGCCATGAAAGCCTGGGGCGATCATGGCCACGCGGCGCTCCAGGCCCAGGGCATTGAGCGCCGTGTCGATTGGCCCGCGGGCGATGCCGCGTCGCGAAATGCTGATGTGGGAGTAGCTGGCAAACCGCGCGGCGGTGATTTCTTCGTCAAACAGTGGGTGGTCCTCGCGCGCAAGGCCCACAAAGGTGGTGGAAAACAGGTTCTGCACCTTCACTTCGGGGCTGGACGGCATGGAATTACTCACCCGCAGGTCCAGCCGGCCTTCACGCAATGCCTCGTCATCGGTGTCGCCTTCGGGCACAAAACACAGCTCGCACAGCGGTGCCATGCGTTCCATGGTGTCGAACAGCCGACCGCCATACACGCCGATAAAGAAGTCATTGGCACGCACGCTGAAACGCCGGCGCAAGGTGCTCAGGTCAACCTGGTCTGCCGAGCGGAACAACAACGCCGCCTGCTCCACCACGTTGCGCACCTGGCCTTGCAACTGCAGCGCCTTGGGCGTTGGCACCAGACCACGCCCGGCGCGCACCAGGATCGGGTCGCCCACCGCTTCGCGAATACGCGTGAGGGTGCGGCTCATGGCCGCCGGGCTGAGGTTCATGCGCCGCGCGGCGCCGACCACGCTGCCCTCATCGAGTAACGCGTCGAGCGCGACCAGAAGGTTCATGTCCGGTAATTGCATGCCAAGCACTCATGGTCGGTGGAGAGTGAATTGCGTGCAATCGTAGCAGGATTAAAATCGCGGGTTCAGCGCTGCATGCCCCAGCGTTTCACCGTCAGCCGCTCGAAGGTGTCGAACACCAGGTTTTCCACCAGCAAGCCAATCAGAATCACCACGGCCAAACCGGCAAACACCTTGTCGGTGTACAGCTCATTGCGGTTCTGGAAGATGTACCAACCCAAACCGCCCTTGCCGCTGCTGGCGCCGAACACCAGCTCGGCGGCGATCAACGTGCGCCAGGCAAATGCCCAGCCGATTTTCAACCCGGCAAGAATCGACGGCAGCGCCGCCGGGATCAGGATGAACAGCACAAAACGCATGCCCTTGAGGCCGTAGTTGCGGCCGGCCATGCGTAGCGTTTCAGACACGCCGAGAAACCCCGAATACGTGTTCAGCGCCAAGGCCCACAGCACCGAATGCACCAGCACGAAAATCAGGCTGTTCTGCCCCAGGCCGAACCACAGCAGGGCCAGCGGCAGCAATGCAATGGCCGGCAGCGGGTTGAACATCGAGGTCAGTGTGCTCAGCAGGTCGCGGCCAAGCTGGGTCGAGACCGCCAGCGTGGTCAGGGCAAACGCCAGCACGATGCCGATCACGTAGCCCTTGATCAGCACCGCCAGCGAGATGCTCACTTTGCTCAACAACTCACCGCTGAGCAGGCCATCGAATAACGCTTGAGAGGTCTGCAAGAAGCTCGGCAGCAGCAGGTCATTGTTCTGGTAACGCGCGACTGCCTCCCAGAGGACCGCCAGCACGATCAGGATCAGGCCCTTGCGCAGCCAGCCTTGCTGCCACAAGCGTTGGCGCAGCGGCAGCTCGCGTTCAACGGGGACGCTGAGCAGCGGTTCGAGGTGTACTTCAAATTCCTGGCGCATAGGTCGGCCCCTCAGTAAGCGATGCGGATATCGGCGAAACCCAACTCACGTTCGGCCTCGGGCGCTTCATCGAACAGCAGGCGATGAATGCGCCGCGCCGACGCCTGGAATTCCACACCGCCGAGGCTGTGCAGGTCGTATTGATGGCTATGGATTTCCGCGCGCACACGCCCCGGGTGCGGCGACAGCAACAGGATGCGATTTCCCACCACCAAGGCTTCTTCGATGGAATGGGTGACGAACAACAGCGTGAAGCGCACCTCTTCCCAGAGCAGCAGCAGTTCTTCCTGCATCTTGCGTCGGGTCAAGGCGTCGAGGGCGGCGAAGGGTTCATCCATCAGCAGGATTTTTGGCTGCATGGCCAGGGCGCGAGCGATCGCCACACGGGCTTTCATGCCGCCGGACAGGGTGTGGGGGTAAGAATCGGCAAAAGCGCTGAGGCCGACTTTTTCGAGGTAGTACAGCGCACGCTCTTCGGCTTCGCGACGCTTCAAGGTTTTGGACGCCAGCAGCGGGAACATCACGTTCTGCTTGACGGTTTTCCACGGCGGTAACTGGTCGAATTCCTGGAACACCACGATGCGATCCGGGCCGGGTTGTTCGACCTGTTGCCCGAGCAGGCGAATCTCGCCTTCGCAGGGTTTGATAAACCCGGCGATGGACTTGAGCAAGGTGGATTTGCCGCAGCCCGAAGGGCCGAGCAGCACGTAGCGATCAGCCGGGTCGATCTCGAAACTGACTTGATGGGTGGCCCGCACTACGCGCTCGGGGGTGCGGTATTCGAGGCTGACGTGGTCCACCGCCAACAGCGGCTGGGCGGTGTTCAGGTTGCTGGCCGCGTGGCCTTGCAGGGGCGCGTTCATTTCAACTCTCTTGCCGAGGATCAGGATTAGAAAGGCGCATCGCCCTGAATGGTGGTGCGAAACAGCTTGCGGCGCAGGTGGCTCGGGCAACCGGCGGCCAGGTGGATCAGCGAGCGGTTGTCCCAGAACACCAGGTCGTGGGGCTGCCACTGGTGGCGGTAGATGTTGTGCGGCAGCACGCTGTGGGCGTAGAGCTGGGCCAGCAGGTCGCGGCTTTCATCTTCGGGCAGGCCGACGATGCGGGTGGTGAAACCTTCACTGACGAACAGCGCCTTGCGGCCGTTTTCCGGATGAGTGCGCACGATCGGGTGCACCACTTCGGCCACTTGGGCCAGCTGCTCAGGCGTCAGGGTTGGCCGCCAATTGCCTTCGAATTTGGTTTCGCTGTAGCGCGCGGTGTAGGAATGCGCAGCGCTGCGGCCCTCCACCGCTTTGCGCAGGTGCTCGGGCAGTTGGTCCCAGGCTTTGTGCATGTCGGCAAACAGTGTGTCGCCGCCTTCGGAGGGCAGCTCCTGGGCGTGCAGCATTGAGCCCAGGCTTGGCAGCTCTTTATAGGACAGGTCCGAGTGCCAGAACTTGCCCGCGTCCCCCAGGCCGATGGATTGGCCGTTTTCTATGATGTTGGAGACGATCAGGATTTCCGGGTGGTTGGCCAGCAGGAACTGCTTGAGCACGTGGATCTGCAACACACCGAAGCGGCGGCTGAAAGCGATCTGTTGTTCGGGGGTGATGCGCTGGTCGCGGAACACCACGACGTGGTGATCCAGGTGCGCGCGGTGGATGCGTGCGAAGTCCTGGTCGTTAACCGGGCGAGACAAATCCAGGCCGACGATCTCGGCGCCAACGCTGCCGGGGAATGGGCGGATGTCGAAGGTTTGGGCGGTTGGGGTCGCTGTTGGAACAGTAGAGGTGGCGGACATGAGGGCACTCCCGGTCGGACAGGAGAGTGACTTTATAGATATAAGAACGGGCGATTAAATACCGTTAGTGAATATCGATATGCATTAGGGTGGGGGGTCTGTGATGAAGCCGATGGCGCCATCGCAGGCAAGCCAGCTCCCACATTTTGATTTGTGAACATATTCAAATGGGGGAGCCGGGCTTGCCCGCGATGAGGCCCGTGCCGGCGCTGAAGATCAGCGCTCGTGCAACGCCTCGGCCCGCGCCTTGATGATCGGCTTGAGCAGGTAGCTCAGGATGCTTTTCTTGCCCGTGATGATGTCCACCGAGGCGACCATGCCGGGGATGATCAGCAGCGGCTTCTCATCGGTGCCCAAATGGCTGCGGTCGGTGCGCAAGGTGATCATGTAGTAGGTGGTTTTCTTGTCTTCGTCGGTGATGGTGTCAGCACCGATGCGTTCGAGCTTGGCCTTCAGCCCGCCATAAATGGTGTAGTCATAGGCGGTGAATTTGACGATCGCTTCTTGCCCAGGGTGCAGGAACGCGATGTCTTGCGGGCGGATCTTGGCTTCCACCAGCAAGGTGTCGTTAAGCGGCACGATTTCGACCATGTCGCTGCCCGGCTGGATCACGCCGCCGACAGTGTTGACCAGCAGCTGCTTGACGATACCGCGCACCGGCGAGGTGACCAGCGTGCGGCTGACGCGGTCTTCGAGGGCGCGGCCGGTGGATTCGGCCTTGTTCAGTTCGGTGCGCGCTTCGTTGAGTTGGGTCAGCGCTTCACTGCGGAATTTGCCCCGGGTTTCGTCGATCTTGCGCTGCACTTCCTTGATCGCTGATTCGGCACGGGGAATCGCCAGGGTGGTGGCGTCCAACTGGCCACGGGTTTCCATCTCGGCGCGCTTGAGGCGCAGCACTTCCACCGGCGACACCGCACCCTGGGCCACCAGTGGCTCGGACATGTTGATTTCCTGACGCTGCAGGGACAACTGGCTGCGGTACTGGCCTTGCTTGGAGGTGAACTCGCGCAGTTCCTGTTGACGCTGCACCAGTTGCTCCTGCAAACCGCCGACTTCGTCTTTCAACTGCTGGCGACGGCTTTCATACAGCGAGCGCTCGTTGGCCGCCTGGCTTGGCGCGGCCTTGAGCACGTCGTCGGGAATGTTCAGCGGGCGGTCATCCACCTGCGCGCTCAGGCGCTCGACGCGCAGTTGCATGGCCAGGCGCAAGGCTTCGGTTTCGCCGGCGTTGGAGACAAACCGCGTGTCGTCGAGGCGAATCAGCGGCGCGCCGGCTTCGACAATCTGGCCTTCCTTGACGAACAGCTCGGAGACGATGCCGCCTTCCAGGTTCTGGATTTTTTGCAGTTTGGACGACGGAATCGCCTTGCCGTCGCCGCGGGTGACTTCGTCGATGCTGGAGAAGCCTGCCCACACCACCAGAAACACGAAGAACGCAATGATTGCCCAAATGGTCAGGCGGATGACCCGCGGTGCATCTTCGATCAGCGCTTTGTTGACCTCAGGCAGCGGCTGGCCCTGCAACGAATCGGAGCCTTTGAAGTAGCGGCCGACCGCGCTTTTGATGGAGTTAAGCAACACTGATCTGCCCCTTTTTCAACGCTTCCATAACCACGGCTTTCGGGCCGTCCGCGAGGATCTGCCCACGGTCGACCACCAGCAAGCGGTCCACCAGCGAGAGCAGTGAGGCACGGTGCGTGACCAGCACCACGGTCTTGTTTTGCACCACGGCTTGCAGGCGTTGTTTCAAGCGTTCTTCACCGGTGTTGTCCATGGCGCTGGTGGGTTCGTCCAGCAGCAGGATGGGCGGGTTGAGCAACAGCGCACGGGCCAGGGCGACGTTCTGGCGCTGGCCGCCGGACAGGTTCTGCCCACGCTCGCCCACTTGCAGTTCATAGCCTTGCGGGTGCAGGCGCGCGAATTCGTGCACGCCGGCCAGTTCGGCGGCTTGCAGGACCATTTCGTCTTCGACATAACGCGCACCCGAGACCAGGTTGTCGCGCAGGGTGCCTGCCAGCAGCTGGATGTCTTGGGCGACGTAGCCGATGTTGTGGCGTAATTCGCTCACGTCGATCTGGCGCACGTCCACGCCGTCCACCAGCAAGGCGCCGGAGTCGGGCTGGTACAGGCCGACGATCAGTTTGGCCAGGGAGCTTTTGCCCGAGCCGCTGCGGCCGATGATACCGATTTTTTCGCCGGGCTTGATCACCAGGTTGATGTTTTTCAGCGCGGCATTCTGCTGGTTCGGGTAGGTGAAGTTCAGGCCTCGACACTCGATGGCACCTTGCAGGGTGCGGCGGCTCATCGGGCGTTCTTCGAAATTGCGCTCCTGGGGCAGCTCCATCATCTGGTCCACCGAGGTCATGGTGACCTTGGCTTGCTGGTAGCGGGTCAGCAGGCCCGACAGCGAGGCCAGCGGGCTCAGCGCACGGCCACTGAGCATGTAGCAGGCAATCAGGCCGCCCATGCTGAGGTTGCCGTCGATGATCTGGTACACGCCGAACACGATCATGATCACGCCGGCCAGTTGCTGGATCAGCAGGGTCATGTTCATCGACAGGCCCGACAGCAACTTCACGCGCAGCTCCAGCCGGCTGAGGGTGCCGATGGTCTGTTCCCAGCCGTACTGACGCTCGCTCTCGGCGTTGTTGACCTTGACCGCGTCCAAACCTGCGAGGGTTTCGATCAGGCTCGACTGGCGCTCGGCAGCCAGGGCCATGGTCCGCTCCATGGTCGCTACCAACGGTTTTTGCAGGGCGTAGCCGATGCCCAGGGCAATCGGGAAAGCCAGCACCGGAATCCACACCAGGTGGCCGCCAAGGATGGCGATCACCAGGAAAATCAGCAGGGTGAACGGCAGGTCGATCAGGCTGGTGAGGGTCAGCGACGCGAGGAAATCGCGCAGGCTTTGAAACTCATGGATGTTCTGCGCGAAGCTGCCGACCCGTGCCGGGCGGTACTTCATGGACATGCCGACAATGCGCTCGAACAGCGTGGCCGAGATGATCAGGTCGGTTTTTTTGCCGGCCAGGTCCAGGCACAGGCTGCGCAGGCTCTTGAGCACCAGGTCGAACAGGTACGCGCCGCCGATGCCCACGGCCAACACCCACAAGGTGGACGTGGCCTGGTTGGGCACGACTCGATCGTAGACGTTCATCACAAACAGCGGCGCCGCCATGGCGATGATGTTGATCAGGAAGCTGGCGGCGATGGCGTCGGTGTAGAGCCAGCGCGAACGCTTGAGGGTGTCGCGAAACCACGAGCGCGCTCGCGGGATCAGGGTGCCGTGGTTGACGTCGAATTTGTGCTGCGGCTGGGCGAAGAAGACTTTGCCGATGTAATCGTCGACCAACAGCTCACGCTTGATCAGCACTTCACCGCCGTCGCTTTCGCTGAGCAGGATGCGGGCTTCGTCTTCGCCTTGCCAACCCACCAGCACCGTACTGCGACCGTCCTTGAGCAACAGCAGCGCGGGCAATGCGATGGTCGGAATCTGTTCCAGCTTGCGTTGCAGCACCCGCCCTTGCAGGCCGGCACGTGCGGCTGCGCGCGGCAGCAACTCGGCACTCAGGCGCTGCGAAGGCAGCGGCAGGCCGGTGGTGAGCATGGCCGCGCTGGCCGGTTTTTGATGCAAGGCACAAAGTGCCAACAACCCGTCCAGTAACGGGTCGTCGTGCAGCGTGCGTGGATCATGACTGAGATGAACTCGACTGACTTCGGATTCCACGCGCTGCACTCTCGACTAACAGATGGGGCTATAGGGGTGACTCAATTCATCCCAGGCAGTTGGACTTTTGGCTTCACGTCGTTCTGTACGACGGAGGCCATCGGTGCGACCACGCCCTGACTTTTGAGCAATTCGCCCATGGTCGCCTTGATTCGATATTGAGTAAATAACTGAATGTTCTTGATCTCTTCCAGACGACGCGAAGCGGTGAACAATTCGTTCTCGCTGTCGAGCAAGTCGAGCAGGGTACGCTGGCCCAGGCTGAACTGCTGCTGGTAAGAGGTGCGCACGCGGGTGCTGTGATCCACGTATTGCTGGGCTACCGGCAATTGCGCGTTGGCGTTGTTCAAGGCGTTCCAGGCCAGGCCCAGTTCTTCGTTGAGTTGGCGCAGGGCGTTGTTGCGGATATCCAGTGCCTGGTTGGCCTGGTAGGACTTCGATTGCAGGTCAGCCTTGTTGCTGCCACCGGCGAACAGGTTGAAGCGCATGCGCACCATGGCTTCCCAACCGTTGCTGTGGCCGGCATCGCCGCCGACGTTGTTGTCGGCATTAGTGCCCAGCTCTGCATCAAAGTGCGGGTAGAAGGTGGACTTGGCAGCTTCGTACTGACTTTCGGCGGCGGAAATATCCGACTCGGCCGAACGCAGGACCGGGCTGTTGTCGAGCATCTGGCGGCGTGCTTCGTTGAAGTCAGCCGGCAGCATGGCCACGAACGGCGCCGGGCGCTCGAGCTGGTCGGGCATCTGGCCGACGGCGCTGAGGTAATTGACCTGGGAGTCGGCCAGGTTGGTCTGCTCGGTGATCAGGTTGTTGCGGGCCTGGGCCAGACGCGCTTCGGCCTGGTCCTGGTCGGCACCGTTACCGACGCCGCGCTGGGTGCGCAGCTTGATCTGGTCGTAAATGCGTTCGTGGTTGCGCAGGTTTTCTTCAGCCAGGCGCACGAACTCACGGCGTGTCAGCACATCCAGGTACACCTGGGCGACAGTCAACCCGGTGCGCTCGGAAGTACCCAGCAAGGAGTAAGCGCGGGAATTGACGTTGGCTTGTTGGCGCCCGACTTCGCTGGAGGTGGCGAAACCGTCAAAAATCATCTGCTGCAGACGCAGGCTCGATTCGCCGCGGTTGTGGGTGTCCCACTGGTTGCCGTTCGGGCCGCTGGCGGCGCGCGTGTTGGAATCGTCGGTGCCTTCACGACCATAACCGGCGTTCAGGTCTACGCGAGGCAAGTAACCACCTTGTGCAGCGCGTAAATCGTAATCAGCGGCGATACGGCTATTCACGCCGGCTTGAATTTCCGGGTGCACGTCTAATGCCTGTTGCATGGCCTGGGGCAATGTTTGGGCTTGTACAAAACTGGCGGCGAGTACGAACGGTATTGCCTTGAACAGGTGCAAACGCATTTAAAAATTCCCCAGGACTTCTTGTCTCAAATCACAGCGATTGGCCTCGCTGAGTCGGATAATGGCTACCGTAATGACCGTACGTCGGAAAGTTCAAAAAGCGGAACTGCTTCACACATGTAGGACGGTTCGCCGCATGAATATCAATGTGACATTACAGGGCCAATTGTTTAGGATGGCGACCAGAAGGTCAATAGTTTGGCATAAACTAGATAGCGAATAAATCTAGCCAATTATTTGACGCCAATAAGTAATTAGACTACGCCCCCTCCTGTTTGGCCCTCGCACTTGCGAGCGGCCGCATGGAAATCATCAGAAACGGATCGCCGGAGAAATCTTTAATGAGCAGTGTTGTTGCCATCGTCAAAAGCATTGTTGGTCACGTTTTCGTTATTTCTCCGGAAGGGACACGCCGCGTCCTCGTTGAAGGTGATCGCCTGTTCGCGGGCGACCAGGTAGACACCGGCATGTCCGGCGCGGTCAGCCTGGAACTGGCCGACGGCCGCACGCTGGACCTCGGTCGGGATACCCAATGGAGCGCCGACATGCCGGACTCCAGCCTCGATCTGGCCGCAGCCACCGAGCAAGCCGCGCCGTCGGTTGCCGAGCTGCAACAAGCCATCGCCGCCGGCGCCGACCCGACCACCGACCTGGAAGCCACTGCCGCAGGCGCAACCGCTGCCGGTAACGGCGCCGCAGGCGGCGGCCACAGCTTCGTCGTGCTGGACGCGACCGCAGGCCGTGTCGACCCGACCATCGGCTTCCCGACCGGCCCTCTGGGCCAGACCACGGCGACACAAACCCAACTGGCGGGCGCCCAAGGCTCGACCGACAACAGCGGCAACCTGGTGCTGCAGGCGTCCACCCTGTCGCTGAGCGCAACCCCGAGCATCACCGAAGCCGGCGGCGTGCTGACCTACACCGCCACGGTGACCCAGGCGCCTTCCAGCAACCTGAACATCACGCTGTCCAACGGCGCAGTGATCACCATCATTGCCGGCCAGACCACCGGCACCGTCAACGTACCGCTGGCGCCGAATGACAGCCCCTACATCGATCCAAGCCAGATCAGCGTCAACGTCACCGGCACCACTGGCGGCAACAACCTGGTACTGACCCTCGACCCTAATCCGGCCGTGACTCAGATTACCGATACCATCGACACCACCACGGTGACGCTGACAGCGGGCGGAACAGTGACCGAAGGCGGTCAGATCACTTACACCGCGACGCTGACCAACCCTGCGCAGACGCCGGTGACGGTCACTTTGAGCAATGGCTCGGTGATTACCATCAAAGCGGGTGAGTCGGTTGGCACGGTGGTGGTGGATACGCCGGCTAACGACGTTTACAACAATGGTTCGACTGTCAGCACCACGATTACTGGGGCAACGGGCGGTAACTTTGAGAACCTGGTGCCGAGCACTGCGCCTGCGGTTACTACGATTACTGATTCGGTTGATACCACCACTGTTACGTTGACGGCGGGCGAGACTGTCACCGAAGGCGGTCAGATCACTTACACCGCAACGCTGACCAACCCTGCACAGACGCCGGTGACGGTCACTTTGAGCAATGGCTCGGTGATCACCATCAAGGCGGGTGAGTCGGTTGGCACGGTGGTGGTGGATACGCCGGCTAACGACGTTTACAACAATGGTTCGACTGTTAGCACCACTATTACTGGGGCGACGGGCGGTAACTTTGAGAACCTGGTACCGAGTACTGCGCCTGCGGTCACTACGATTACTGATTCGATCGACACCACCACCGTCACGTTGACGGCGGGCGAGACTGTCACCGAAGGCGGTCAGATCACTTACACCGCAACGCTGACCAACCCTGCGCAGACGCCGGTGACGGTCACTTTGAGCAATGGCTCGGTGATCACCATCAAGGCCGGAGAATCGGTTGGCACTGTTGTGGTGGATACGCCGGCTAACGACGTTTACAACAATGGTTCGACTGTTAGCACCACGATTACTGGGGCAACGGGCGGCAACTTTGAAAATCTGGTGCCGAGCACTGCGCCTGCGGTCACTACGATTACTGATTCGATTGATACCACTACCGTCACGTTGACGGCGGGCGAGACTGTCACCGAAGGCGGTCAAATCACTTACACCGCGACGCTGACCAACCCTGCGCAGACGCCGGTGACTGTGACGCTTTCTAATGGCCAGACCATCGTCATCGAAGCCGGCAAATCTGCAGGCTCGGTAGTCTTTGAAACTCCGGCTAACGACGTCTACAACAATGGTTCGACTGTCAGCACCACTATTACCGGTGCAACTGGCGGTAACTTCGAGAACTTGGTGCCGAGCACTACACCTGCGATCACTACGATTACTGATTCGGTTGATACCACCACCGTTACGTTGACGGCGGGCGAGACTGTCACCGAAGGCGGTCAGATCACTTACACCGCAACACTGACCAACCCTGCGCAGACGCCGGTGACTGTGACGCTTTCTAATGGCCAGACCATCGTCATCGAAGCCGGCAAATCTGCAGGCTCGGTAGTCTTTGAAACCCCGGCTAACGACGTTTACAACAATGGTTCGACTGTCAGCACCACTATTACCGGTGCAACTGGCGGTAACTTCGAGAACTTGGTGCCGAGCACTACACCTGCGATCACTACGATTACCGATTCGGTTGATACCACTACCGTTACGTTGACTGCCGATAACTCGGTCGTTGAAGGCGGCAATATCACTTACACCGCCACGTTGACCAACCCGGCGCAAACTCCGGTCACCGTGACGCTGAGCAATGGCCAGACCATCGTTATCGAAGCCGGTAAATCTGCAGGCTCGGTGGTGTTTGAAACTCCGGCTAACGATGTCTACAACAACGGTTCGACCGTCAACACAACGATCACCAACGCCACCGGCGGTAACTTCGAGAACTTGGTGCCGAGCACTACACCTGCGGTCACCACGATCACCGACTCGATTGATACCACTACCGTCACTCTGACTGCCGATAACTCGGTCGTTGAAGGCGGCAACATTACTTACACCGCCACGCTGACTAACCCAGCGCAAACCGCTGTGACGGTTACCTTGAGCAACGGCCAGACCATTGTTATCGAAGCCGGTAAATCTGCGGGCTCGGTGGTGTTTGAAACTCCGGCTAACGACGTCTACAACAACGGTTCGACTGTCAGCACCACTATTACCAGTGCAACTGGCGGTAACTTTGAGAACTTGGTTCCAGGTACTGCCCCAGCGGTCACCACGATCACCGACTCGATCGACACCACCACTGTCACTCTGACGGCGGATCCTTCGGTCGTTGAAGGCGGCAACATTACTTACACCGCTACGCTGACAAACCCGGCGCAGACTGCGGTTACCGTGACATTGAGCAACGGTCAGACGATCAACATCGAAGCGGGCAAGTCCAGCGGCACTGTAGTGTTTGAGACTCCGGCTAACGACGTCTACAACAACGGTTCGACCGTCAATACGACGATCACCAACGCTACCGGTGGCAACTTCGAAAACCTGGCAACAAACCCAGCGCCAGCCACCACCACGATTACTGATTCGATCGACACCACCACCGTCACTTTGACGGCTGATCAATCGGTCGTTGAAGGCGGCAATATTACTTACACCGCTACGCTGACTAACCCGGCGCAAACTGCGGTGACTGTGACGCTTTCTAATGGTCAGACGATCGTCATTGAGGCCGGTAAATCTGCAGGCTCGGTGGTGTTTGAAACCCCGGCTAACGATGTTTACAACAACGGTTCGACCGTCAACACGACGATCACCAACGCTACCGGTGGCAACTTCGAGAACCTGGCGACCAACCCAGCGCCAGCGACCACCACGATTACTGATTCGATCGACACCACCACCGTCACTCTGACGGCGGATCCATCGGTCGTTGAAGGCGGCAACATTATCTACACCGCTACGCTGACCAATCCAGCGCAAACCGCTGTGACGGTTACCTTGAGCAACGGCCAGACGATCAACATCGAAGCGGGCAAGTCAAGCGGAACTGTGGTTTTCGAAACTCCGGCCAACGACGTTTACAACAACGGTTCGACCGTCAATACGACGATCACCAATGCCACTGGCGGTAACTTCGAAAACCTGGCAACCAACCCAGCGCCAGCAGTGACCACCATCACCGACTCGATTGATACCACTACCGTCACTCTGACTGCCGATAACTCGGTCGTTGAAGGCGGCAACATTACTTACACCGCCACGCTGACTAACCCGGCGCAAACTGCGGTGACGGTTACCTTGAGCAACGGTCAGACGATCAATATCGAAGCGGGCAAGTCCAGCGGAACTGTAGTTTTCGAAACTCCGGCCAACGACGTTTACAACAATGGTTCGACCGTCAACACGACGATCACCAGCGCCACCGGTGGCAACTTCGAGAACCTGGCAACCAACCCTGCGCCAGCCACCACCACGATCACCGACTCGATCGACACCACCACCGTCACTTTGACGGCTGATCAATCGGTCGTTGAAGGCGGCAACATCACCTACACCGCCACGTTGACCAACCCTGCGCAAACCGCGGTAACCGTGACGCTGAGCAACGGCCAGACGATCAACATCGAAGCGGGCAAGTCCAGCGGAACTGTG
>NZ_JANLOF010000020.1:0-102033 GCF_025466135.1 Pseudomonas sp. 14P_5.3_Bac1
TACATGCACCACCGAATTCAAGTTAAAGCCGAATCACATAGCAGGGGTTTTCAGGCCGTTTCGACGGCCTTTTTTTTCGCCCCAGGATTTATAAAGTTCATATGCATTTATAGAATAAACAAATGAAAAAATAAGATTTATAGATATATAAATCACCTGATATGGTCTGTCCCATCTTGGCGCCATCGCCACACAGCGAACCGCCGACACTTGCTCAAGGAATACCTGCATGCTGGTCGTAACACTTGGAGGCAGTCCCAGCCAGCGTTCCCGCTCCGGGGTCTTGCTGGAAAAAACCCGTCAGTGGCTGCAAGACAAAGGCGTGGAAGTGGTGAGTTATCAGATACGGGACTTCCCGGCCGAAGACTTGCTGCATGCGCGCTTCGACAGCCCTAAGGTCATCGACCTGCTGCAACAGGTCGCCAACGCCGACGGCCTGGTCATTGCCACGCCGGTGTACAAAGCCTCGTTCTCCGGCGCGCTGAAAACCGTGCTGGATCTGCTGCCCGAACGCGCCCTGGCCCACAAGATCGTATTGCCCATGGCCACGGGCGGCAGCATCGCGCACATGCTGGCGGTGGACTACGCACTGAAGCCCGTGCTGTCGGCCCTCAAGGCCCAGGAATTGCTCCACGGCATTTTTGCCGAGGACAGCCAGATCGCTTATGCCGAAGGCAGCGCCCAGGCGCAGCTGGTGCCCGTGCTTGAACAGCGTTTGCACGAGGCCCTGGAGACGTTCTATAGCGCCATGGCCCGTCGCCCCAAACCGCTGGACCCCAATGTGTTGAATGAACGTTTGTTGAGTGCTCGCTGGAGCATTTAAGCCTCACCGGATTTTGTAGTACTCACCTTACTCAGCCGCCAACGGCCAAGCAGGTGCAGCCAACCCCCTCATCGCATTTTTGGAGAGAGCGCCATGCGCACTGTCATCTTGCGTCGTGGTCTGGTCGCACTGTTTGTTGCGGCTGTGTCCTTCGGCGCCATGGTTCAAGCCCAAGCCGCCGAAACCCTGCGGATCGGCTATCAGAAGTACGGCACGCTGGTGCTGCTCAAAGCCAAGGGCACTCTGGAAAAACGCCTGGCCGCCCAAGGCGTGCAGGTGCAATGGACTGAATTCCCCGGTGGCCCGCAACTGCTCGAAGGCCTGAACGTCGGCTCCATCGACTTCGGCGTTACCGGCGAAACCCCGCCGGTCTTCGCTCAGGCGGCCGGTGCCGATCTGCTCTACGTGGCTTACGAGCCGCCGGCGCCGACCAGCGAAGCGATCCTGGTGCCGAAAGACTCGCCGATCAAATCCGTGGCCGAGCTCAAGGGCAAGAAAATCGTGCTCAATAAAGGCTCCAACGTGCACTACCTGCTGGTGCGTGCGCTGGAAGATGCCGGCCTGAAATACACCGACGTGCAGACCGTGTTCCTGCCGCCCGCCGATGCCCGCGCCGCGTTCGAGCGTGGCAGCGTCGACGCCTGGGTGATCTGGGACCCGTACCAGGCTGCCGCCGAGAAACAACTGCAGGCACGCACCCTGCGGGACGGCACCGGCATCGCCGACAACCACCAGTTCTACCTGGCCACCAAGCCGTACGCCACGCAGCACCCTGAAGTGATCAAGGCGCTGGTGGAAGAAGTGCGCGCAGTGGGCGAATGGTCCAAGGCCAACCCGCAGGAAGTCACCGAGCAAGTCGCACCGCTGCTTGGCCTGCCGGCTGACATCACCCTGACCTCGGTGAAGCGCCAGGGCTACGGCGCGCTGTTCCTGACCCCGGACGTGGTCGCCGCCCAGCAGAAAATCGCCGACAGCTTCTACCAGCTCAAACTGATCCCCAAACCCTTGAACATCAAGGACGTGATCTGGACGCCACCCGCCGCCGTTGCCACAGCGCCGTAATCCGATTTCTTCAGGAGACAACTCCATGAGCCTCAATATTTTCTGGTTCCTGCCTACCCACGGCGACGGCCATTACCTTGGCACCGCCGAAGGCGCTCGCGCCGTCGATCACGGTTATCTGCAGCAAGTGGCCCAGGCCGCTGACCGGCTGGGTTTTGGCGGTGTGCTGATTCCCACCGGCCGCTCCTGCGAAGACTCGTGGCTGGTGGCCGCCTCACTGATCCCGGTGACCCAGCGCTTGAAATTCCTTGTGGCTCTGCGCCCCGGGATCATTTCCCCGACGGTGGCTGCACGTCAGGCCGCGACTCTGGATCGCCTGTCCGGCGGTCGTGCGCTGTTCAACCTGGTCACCGGCGGTGATCCGGAAGAACTGGCCGGCGACGGCTTGTTCCTCAGCCACGAAGAGCGCTACCAGGCCTCGGTGGAATTCACGCGCATCTGGCGCCGCGTGCTCGAAGGCGAAACCGTGGACTACGACGGCGAGCACATCAGCGTTAAAGGTGCCAAATTGCTCTACCCGCCGATCCAGCAACCGCGTCCGCCGCTGTACTTCGGCGGTTCTTCCGAAGCGGCCCAGGACCTGGCAGCCGAACAGGTTGAAATGGTCCTGACCTGGGGCGAACCACCGGCGGCGGTCGCGGAAAAAATCGAACAGGTGCGCGCCAAGGCCGCGAAGCTCGGGCGCACCGTGCGCTTTGGCATTCGCCTGCATGTGATCGTGCGCGAGACCAACGACGAAGCATGGAAAGCCGCGGACAAACTGATCTCCCATGTGGATGACGAGACCATCGCCCGTGCCCAGGCTTCTCTCGCACGCTTCGACTCCGTGGGTCAGCAGCGCATGGCCGCCTTGCACGGCGGCAACCGCGACAACCTCGAAGTCAGTCCCAACCTGTGGGCCGGCGTTGGCCTGGTACGTGGCGGCGCAGGCACCGCGCTGGTGGGCGATGGCCCGACCGTCGCGGCACGCGTCAATGAATACGCTGCGCTGGGCATCGACACGTTCATCTTCTCCGGTTATCCACACCTGGAAGAGTCGTATCGGGTTGCCGAACTGCTGTTCCCGCACTTGGATATCGAACGTCCCGAGCTGCCGAAAAGCGCCGGTTACGTCAGCCCGTTCGGCGAGATGGTCGCCAACGACATCCTTCCCAAAGCTGCGTCGCAGAGCTGAGGCGTAGTCATGAACTATGAAAAATTAAGCCATCGTGTCGCGCCTTGGGTGCTACCGATTCTGTTGCTGGCGGTGTGGCAGCTGTCGGTATCGGCGGGCTGGTTGTCGACGCGCATTCTGCCGGCGCCGAGCGCTGTGATCGAAGCCGGGGTCAACCTGGTGCGCACCGGTGAAATCTGGAAACACCTGGCCATCAGCGGCTGGCGTGCCGGCCTGGGTTTTGTGATCGGTGGCAGCATCGGTCTGGCCCTGGGCTTTATCACCGGCCTGTCGAAATGGGGCGAGCGCCTGCTGGACAGCTCGGTGCAGATGATCCGCAACGTGCCGCACCTGGCACTGATTCCGCTGGTGATCCTGTGGTTCGGCATTGACGAGACCGCGAAGATTTTCCTGGTCGCCCTCGGCACGCTGTTCCCGATTTACCTGAACACCTATCACGGCATCCGCAACGTCGACCCGGCGCTGGTGGAAATGTCGCGCAGCTACGGCTTGTCCGGCTTCAGCCTGTTCCGTCAGGTGATCCTGCCGGGCGCGCTGCCGTCGATCCTGGTGGGGGTGCGCTTTGCCCTGGGCTTTATGTGGTTGACGCTGATCGTGGCGGAAACCATCTCGGCCAGCTCCGGCATCGGTTACCTGGCGATGAATGCGCGTGAATTTCTGCAAACCGACGTGGTGGTGTTGGCCATCGTCATGTACGCCATCCTCGGCAAGCTGGCCGACCTGGCCGCGCGTGGCCTGGAGCGTGTGTGGCTGCGCTGGCACCCGGCCTATCAAGTGAATAAAGGAGGTGCGGCATGACGGCTCAACAACCTCCGCGCCTGCTCAAGGGCATCCCGCTGGCGGTGCGCAAATTGCGCAAGGCCTTTGGTGCGCGGGAAGTACTTAAAGAGATTGATCTGCACATTCCCGCTGGCCAGTTCGTGGCGGTGGTGGGGCGCAGCGGCTGCGGCAAAAGTACCTTGCTGCGCTTGCTGGCTGGCCTGGACAAAGCCAGCGGCGGTGAGCTGCTGGCGGGCTCCGCGCCACTCGGCGATGCAATTGAAGACACGCGGTTGATGTTCCAGGAAGCGCGCCTGCTGCCGTGGAAAAAAATCATCGACAACGTGGGTCTGGGTCTGAAGGGCAACTGGCGTCCCAAGGCGCTTGAAGCGCTGGAAGCGGTTGGCCTGGCCGAGCGTGCCAACGAGTGGCCGGCGGCCTTGTCCGGTGGCCAGAAGCAGCGTGTGGCGCTGGCCCGCGCGTTGATTCACCAGCCGCGCCTGCTGCTGCTGGATGAGCCGCTGGGTGCGCTGGATGCCCTGACCCGTATCGAGATGCAGCAACTGATCGAAAACCTGTGGCAGAAGCACGGCTTCACCGTGTTGCTGGTGACCCACGACGTCAGCGAAGCCGTGGCGATTGCCGACCGGGTGATTCTGATCGAGGACGGCGAGATCGGTCTCGACCTGATCGTCGACCTGCCGCGCCCACGCGCCCGGGGCTCACATCGCCTGGCGGCGCTGGAAGCCGAAGTGCTCAACCGTGTGCTGTCGTTGCCCGGCACGCCGCCGGAACCCGAACCTGTTTCACCGCTGCCTACGCAATTGCGTTGGGCCCAATAACTCATAGAGGAAAACCATCATGACTATCAAAGCCATCAACGTACGTAACCAGTTCAAAGGCACTATCAAGGAAATCGTCGAAGGCGACGTACTGTCGGAAATCGACGTGCAGACGGCGTCCGGTATCGTGACCTCCGTGATCACTACCCGCTCGGTCAAAGAGCTGGAGTTGGTGATTGGCAGCGAAGTGATTGCTTTTGTTAAGTCCACCGAGGTGTCGATCGCTAAGTTGTGATTGTCGTCGCTCTGGAGGCCGCCTTCGCGAGCAAGCCCGCTCCCACATTTGAATGCATTCCAGCGTTGGAACTCGGTCAAGTGTGGGAGCGGGCTCGCTCGCGAAGAGGCCGGCCCAGTCACCACGAGCCTTACCGCTTGGGTAAATACGCCGGCAAATAAAGCCCGACATACGCATCAAACACCCGCATTCCTTCCTCGGCCATGCGCGGCGTAATCTGCCCGTGCTGATGCACCGAGCGCGCGTAAACGCGGTCGCTCAGTTCCAGCGCCAGGGCAAACACATCCACATCGGTGGGCAACGTCGGCACTTGGAAGTGACGATTGAACACCTCCAGCATCAAATCCCCCAATTCCAGATCATGCTGACGGTCCGCCTGGGTCACTTCGGTCAGCCCGTGCTGGGCCAGGATCAATTGGCGTGCGGCGGCGTCACGGTCGTAGATGCTGAGCATGCGTTGCTCGACGATGCAGGACAGGTCACGCCAGTGCTTGAGTGGCTCGTGCTCGATGGGCGCCTGGATCGCCGCCCGGAACGCCGCGTGCACATCGGCCGTCAGGGCTTCCAGCAACGCCGGCACGCTGGCAAAGAAGTGGTACACCGACGAGGGTGGAATCTGCGCGCGCTCGGCCACGCTGTAGATCGACAGACTGGCCACGCCTTGGGTCGCCAGCAAGGTGCGGGCGGCGTCGAGGATCGCATCGATCCGGGCCTGGCTGCGGGCGCGGGGTTTGCGAGGAGGGGCGGGGCGGGTAGTCATGGAAGTCTCCTACAAGGCAGAGCGCATTGTACGCAGAGCCAGTGGATGATCCATACCTGGGATGAGGTGGGGGCTGGGGATCAGTCTTGTTGTGGCGAGCAGGCTTGCCCTGCGCTGGGCTGCGAAGCAGCCCCAATAGAAACGCCGAGTTCCTTCAGCAAGAACTCGGCGTCCGGTTTTAGGGCCGCTTCGCAGCCCAACGCAGGGCAAGCCTGCTCGCCACAGAAAGCTTGCCCACCGCAACCGCTTACACGGTATGCAAGTACCAGTTGTACTCAAGGTCGGAGATGGAGTGTTCAAACTCCTCCAGCTCACTTTCCTTACAGGCAACGAAGATATCGATGTACTTGGGATCGATGTACTTGGCCATCACCTCGCTGTCGTCCAACTCGCGCAGGGCATCGCGCAGGTTGTTCGGCAGGCTTTGTTCGTTCTGCTCGTAGCTGTTGCCTTCCACGGGTGCGCTCGGTTCGATCTTGTTGGTCAGACCGTGGTGCACGCCTGCCAGGACCGAAGCCATCAGCAGGTAAGGGTTGGCGTCGGCGCCGGCCACGCGGTGTTCGATACGTACGGCATCGGACGAGCCGGTCGGTACGCGGATCGCCACGGTGCGGTTATCCAGGCCCCAGCACGGCGAGTTCGGCACGTAGAACTGTGCGCCGAAACGACGGTAGGAGTTGACGTTGGGGCACAGGAACGCCATTTGGGCGGGTAGGGTCTCGAGCACACCGCCGATCGCGTGACGCAATGCGGCGTTCTGCTCGGGATCCTCGCTGGCAAAGATGTTCTTGCCGTCCTTGTCCAGGATCGAAATGTGTACGTGTAAGCCGTTGCCTGCCTGGCCCGGGTAAGGCTTGGCCATGAAGGTGGTGTCCATCTCATGGTCGTAGGCGATGTTCTTGATCAGGCGCTTGAGCAGAACTGCGTAGTCGCAAGCCTTGATCGGGTCGGCCACGTGGTGCAGGTTCACTTCGAACTGCGCCGGGGCACTTTCCTTGACGATGGCGTCGGCAGGGATGCCTTGCTCTTTGGCCCCTTCCAGAATGTCCTGGAGGCAGTCGACGTATTCGTCGAGGTCGTCGATCAGGTAGACCTGGGTCGAGTGCGGGCGTTTGCCGGAGATCGGCGAGCGAGGTGGTTGGGGGCGGCCGTTCACGTTCTCCTGGTCGATCAGGTAGAACTCAAGCTCGAAGGCGGCGCAGATGGTCAGACCGAGGTCGTCGAATTTGCTGACAACTTGGCGGAGTACTTCGCGAGGATCAGCGAAGAAAGGTTCACCTTCAAGTTCGTGCATGGTCATCAGCAGTTGCGCGGTGGGGCGCTTTTGCCAGGGTTCATTGCACAGGGTGTCGGGGATCGGATAACAGATTCGGTCAGCATCACCGATGTCCAGACCCAGGCCGGTGCTTTCCACCGTCGAGCCGTTGATATCCAGGGCAAATAAAGAGGCAGGCAGGTTAATGCCCTTCTCGTAAACCTTGTGGAGGCTGGTGCGTTCGATGCGCTTGCCGCGCACCACACCATTCATATCCGCAATTAGAAGGTCTACGTACAGAACCTCAGGATGATCCTTAAGGAACGCGTTCGCTTCGTTAAGCTGAACGGCACGCGGGGGTACCGACATGATGCAACACCTTTGTTGTTAAAAATATCAATCATTGATCTTTTCTGGTTTCAGTCAACCCGAACGGCATGCCGAAGTCAAGCGAGGCCTTTTTTGCCCTAAAAAAGCGCCATGAGGCCTTTTTTGGGGCTTTTTGGGGCGGTTTTTTGGGTTTGGAGGGCTTGGGACTAGCAGGCTTGAGCGGGCCGTGTTGTATTTTTTACGGGGGTGTTGTGTAAAAAAATGAACAAGGCTAAGCTCGATTCAAACCCATAACAGCAATAATACCGGGGTGCTTCATGTCTCGCCTGCCGTTAATCGGCGTCACCGCCTGCTCCAAACAGGTCGGTCTGCATGCTTATCACATCAGTGGCGACAAATACGTCCGTGCAGTGGCCACCGCTGCCAAGGGCTTGCCATTGATCATTCCATCCTTGGGCGATCTGCTCGACCCGGCCAATATTTTTGACGGCCTGGATGGCATTCTATTTACCGGCTCTCCTTCCAATATCGAACCCTTTCATTACGACGGTCCGGCCAGCGCGCCCGGGACTGCTCATGATTCTGCACGCGACCAGACCACCTTGCCGTTGCTGCGTGCCGCGATTGCGGCAGGCGTGCCGGTGCTGGGCATCTGCCGTGGGTTCCAGGAAATGAACGTGGCGTTTGGCGGCAGCCTGCACCAGAAGGTTCATGAAGTGCCGGGCATGATGGATCACCGCGAAGACGACACTCAGCCGCTGGACGTTCAGTACGGCCCGGCGCACGCCGTGGCGATCTCCCCGAATGGGGTATTGGCAAGCCTGGGTTTGCCGCAGACGATCCAGGTCAACTCGATTCACAGCCAGGGCGTTGACCGCCTGGCGCCCGGTTTGCAGGTCGAAGCCACCGCGCCTGATGGGTTGATCGAAGCTTTTTCTTACACCGCGGGCAAGGCTTTTGCTTTAGGAGTGCAATGGCACCCCGAATGGCAGGTAAGCTCTAACCCGCACTACCTCGCGATCTTCCAGGCCTTTGGTTCGGCCTGTCGACAGCGGGCGATGCAACGCGACGCGGATGCTGCGTCAACTTACGCCTGACCTTTAATGGATGTCAGGAAACACAGCCCAGAGGCATTTATGAGTAACAACCTCGACCAGCTCACCGATTGGTTGAAAGACCACAAGATCACAGAAGTCGAATGCATGATTGGCGACCTCACCGGCATCACCCGGGGCAAGATCTCGCCGACCAACAAGTTCATCGCCGAAAAAGGCATGCGCCTGCCCGAGAGCGTTCTGTTGCAGACCGTGACCGGCGACTATGTCGAGGACGACATCTATTACGAATTGCTCGACCCGGCCGACATCGACATGATCTGCCGCCCGGACCAGAACGCCGTATTCCTGGTGCCCTGGGCCATCGAGCCCACCGCCCAGGTGATTCACGACACCTACGACAAGCAAGGCAACCCGATCGAGCTGTCGCCGCGCAACGTGCTCAAGAAAGTCCTCAAGTTGTACTCCGACAGAGGCTGGCAGCCCATCGTGGCGCCGGAGATGGAGTTCTACCTGACCAAACGCTGCGAAGACCCGGACTTCCCGCTGCAACCGCCGATCGGCCGTTCCGGGCGCCCGGAGACCGGTCGCCAATCCTTCTCTATAGAAGCGGCCAACGAATTCGACCCATTGTTCGAAGACGTCTACGACTGGTGCGAGCTGCAGGAGCTGGACCTCGACACGCTGATCCACGAGGACGGCACGGCGCAGATGGAAATCAACTTCCGTCACGGCGATGCCCTGTCCCTGGCCGACCAGATCCTGGTGTTCAAGCGCACCATGCGTGAAGCCGCGCTCAAGCACAACGTGGCCGCCACCTTCATGGCCAAGCCGATGACCGGTGAGCCCGGCAGCGCGATGCACTTGCACCAGAGCATCATCGACATCGCCACCGGCAAGAACGTCTTCTCCAATGAAGACGGGACCATGAGCCAGCTGTTCCTTAACCACATTGGCGGCCTGCAAAAATTCATCCCTGAATTGCTGCCGCTGTTTGCGCCCAACGTGAACTCGTTCCGCCGCTTCCTGCCCGACACCTCGGCGCCGGTCAACGTGGAGTGGGGCGAAGAGAACCGCACCGTGGGCTTGCGCGTGCCGGATGCCGGCCCGCAGAACCGTCGCGTCGAAAACCGCCTGCCCGGCGCCGACGCCAACCCGTACCTGGCGATTGCCGCCAGCCTGTTGTGCGGCTACATCGGCATGGTCGAAGGCCATAACCCGAGCGCGCCTGTGGTGGGTCGTGGCTACGAGCGGCGCAACCTGCGCCTGCCGTTGACCATCGAAGACGCCCTGGAACGCATGGAAAACAGCAAGACCATCGAGAAATACCTGGGTCAAAAATTCATCACAGGCTACGTCGCGGTCAAGCGGGCCGAGCATGAAAACTTCAAGCGCGTGATCAGTTCATGGGAGCGGGAATTCCTGCTCTTCGCCGTCTGATGCGCCGGGCGCGCCGCAGGATTGGCGCGCCCTCACCTGAAAAAGTCTAGGAGATTGGTATGTCCAGCAACAACCCGCAAACCCGTGAATGGCAAGCCTTGAGCAACGATCACCACCTGGCGCCGTTCAGTGACTTCAAGCAATTGAAAGTGAAAGGCCCACGGATCATCACCAAAGCCCACGGCGTTTACCTGTGGGACAGCGAAGGCAACAAGATCCTCGACGGCATGGCCGGCCTGTGGTGCGTGGCGATCGGTTACGGTCGCGATGAACTGGCTGACGCCGCCGCCAAGCAAATGAAAGAACTGCCGTACTACAACCTGTTCTTCCAGACCGCTCACCCGCCGGTGCTGGAGCTGGCCAAGGTGATTTCGGACATTGCGCCGGCCGGCATGAACCACGTGTTCTTTACCGGCTCCGGCTCCGAAGGCAACGACACCATGTTGCGCATGGTCCGCCACTACTGGGCGGTCAAAGGCCAGCCGAACAAGAAAACCATCATCAGCCGCAAGAATGGCTACCACGGCTCTACCGTGGCCGGCGCCAGCCTGGGCGGCATGACCTACATGCATGAACAGGGCGACTTGCCGATCCCGGGCATCACCCACATCGCCCAGCCTTACTGGTATGGCGAAGGCGGCGACATGAGCCCGGAAGAGTTCGGGGTGTGGGCCGCCAACCAGTTGGAAGAGAAGATTCTGGAAGTGGGCGTGGACAACGTCGGTGCCTTTATTGCCGAGCCGATCCAGGGCGCCGGTGGCGTGATCGTGCCGCCAGCAACCTACTGGCCGCGCATCAAGGAAATCCTCGCCAAGTACGACATCCTGTTTGTTGCTGACGAAGTGATCTGCGGTTTCGGCCGTACCGGTGAGTGGTTCGGCAGCGACTTCTACGACCTCAAGCCGCACATGATGACCATCGCCAAGGGCCTGACCTCGGGTTACATCCCCATGGGCGGCCTGATCGTGCACGACGACGTGGTCGCCGTGCTCAATGAAGGCGGCGATTTCAACCACGGTTTCACCTATTCCGGTCACCCGGTAGCGGCAGCTGTGGCGCTGGAAAACATCCGCATCCTGCGCGATGAAAAAATCGTTAATCGTGTGCACGAAGAAACGGCACCGTATTTGCAGAAACGACTGAGGGAACTGGCTGATCACCCGTTGGTGGGTGAAGTTCGCGGAGTCGGCATGCTCGGGGCGATTGAGCTGGTGCAGGACAAGGCCACGCGCAAACGTTACGAAGGCCGTGGCGTGGGCATGATCTGCCGCACGTTCTGCTTCGATAACGGCCTGATCATGCGCGCCGTGGGCGACACCATGATCATTTCGCCGTCGCTGGTGATCAGCAAGGCGGAAATCGACGAACTGGTCACCAAGGCTCGCCAGTGCCTGGACCTGACTTTGGCGGCATTGCAGGGCTAAGTGCTAGGCTCAGGGCGCAGCGGCTTCGGGCGCTGCGTCCGGGCAGTTACAAAAACGCAGTAATAAGGGTGCTTTGGTTGAAAGCCGGCCCCTGAACTTGCCAGACTGTCGCCCTGTTTTGTTGCCCTTTGGAAGGGCCGCTGAACGTGTAAAAAATGTGGCCCAAAAAAGAAAAATTGGAGCATCACCAAATGAAGGCATTAGGTTTGAAGAACGCTGGCAAGACCCTCCTCGCCTTGTCCCTGTTGGGCGCAATGGCGGGCGCGGCCCAGGCAGACGATAAAGTGCTGCACGTCTATAACTGGTCCGACTACATTGCACCGGACACCATCGCCAACTTTGAAAAAGAGTCGGGCATTAAAGTGGTGTACGACGTTTTCGACAGCAACGAGACGCTGGAAGCCAAGTTGTTGGCAGGCAAGTCCGGTTACGACATTGTCGTACCGTCGAACAACTTCCTCGCCAAGCAGATCAAGGCCGGTGTCTATCAGGAGCTGGACAAGTCCAAGCTGTCCAACTACGACAACCTGAACAAATCCCTGCTCAAGGCCGTGTCGGTCAGCGACCCGGACAACAAGCACGCCTTCCCGTACATGTGGGGCTCGATCGGTATCGGCTACAACCCGGAGAAGGTCAAGGCTGCACTGGGCATCGACAAGATCGAATCCTGGGACACCATCCTCAAGCCGGAGAACCTCGCCAAGCTGAAAGGCTGCGGCGTGAGCTTCCTGGATTCGCCAACCGAAATGCTGCCGGTGGCGCTGCATTACCTGGGCCTGCCGACCGACACCCAGAAAAAGGCCGACCTCAAGCAAGCCGAGGACCTGTTCCTCAAGCTGCGCCCATCGATTGGCTACTTCCACTCGTCCAAGTACATCTCGGACCTGGCCAACGGCAACATCTGCGTAGCCGTGGGCTACTCGGGTGACATCCAGCAGGCCAAATCCCGCGCGGCTGAAGCCGGTGGCAAGGTCAAGGTGGCCTACGACATTCCGAAAGAAGGCGCCGGCAGTTTCTATGACATGGTCGCCATCCCTAAAGATGCCGAAAACGTCGACGCTGCTTACAAGTTCATGAACTACCTGCTGGAGCCGAAAGTCATGGCTGCCATCACCAACAGCGTACGTTTCCCGAACGGTAACGAGAAAGCGACCCCACTGGTCGACAAAGACATCACCAGCGACCCGGGCATCTACCCGTCCGCCGATGTGCAAGCCAAGCTCTACGCCATTGCTGACTTGCCGGCTGCAACTCAGCGTGAAATGACCCGCAGCTGGACCAAAATCAAATCGGGTAAATAAGCCTTAAACCCTGTGGGAGGGGGCTTGTGTGGGAGCGGGCTTGCTCGCGAAAGCGGTGTATCAGTTGATACACCTGCTGGCTGACACACCGCCTTCGCGAGCAAGCCCGCTCCCACCTAGACCGACTCCCACAAATTAAATGACAGAAAGTTTTGCCGGATCGGTTTATCGAGGGTAAGTTGCGCGCCGGTTTTGTTGCCGGGCAACAACTTTAAGGCCCAACTATTTAAGAGGACCTCCACTTGCCAATTTCTTTATTTCGCAAAGCCGTGCTGGTGGGTGCAGGTATCACGCTGGCTGTCAGCGTGCAGGCCGCGCCGACTGTGCATATTTATAACTGGTCGGACTACATCGGCCCCGACACCCTGGCCAACTTCGAAAAGGCCAGCGGCATCAAACCCGTGTATGACGTGTTTGATTCCAATGAAACCCTGGAAGGCAAGTTGCTCGCCGGGCGTACCGGTTACGACGTGGTCGTGCCGTCGAACCACTTCCTCGGCAAGCAGATCAAGGCCGGGGCGTTCCAGAAGCTCGACAAGTCATTGCTGAGCAATTATGCAAACCTCGACCCGGCGCTGCTCAAGCGTCTGGAAAAGAACGATCCGGGTAACCAGTACGCCGTGCCGTATCTGTGGGGCACCAACGGCATCGGTTACAACGTCGACAAAGTCAAAGAAGTACTGGGCGTCGACCATATCGATTCCTGGGCCGTGCTGTTCGAGCCGGAGAACATGAAGAAGCTGGCCACCTGTGGCGTCTCGTTCATGGACTCGGCCGATGAAATGCTGCCGGCGGTGCTCAACTACATGGGCCTGAACCCCAACAGTACCAACCCGGCCGACTATAAAAAGGCCGAAGAGAAACTGCTGAAAGTGCGTCCTTACGTGACTTACTTCCACTCGTCCAAGTACATCTCGGACCTGGCCAACGGCAACATCTGCGTGGCGGCAGGCTTCTCCGGTGATGTGTTCCAGGCCAAGGCCCGCGCGGCCGAGGCGGGCAAGGGCGTGAAAATCGCCTACGCGATTCCGAAAGAAGGCGGCAACCTGTGGTTTGACGTGCTGGCGATTCCGGCGGACGCGACCAACGTTAAAGAGGCCCACGCCTACATCAACTATTTACTGCAACCTGAGGTGATCGCTCAGGTCAGTGATTACGTCGGCTACGCCAACCCTAACCCCGGGGCGGACAAACTGATGGAGCAATCGATACGCACCGACGCAGCGGTTTACCCACCGCAGGCGGTTCTCGACCGTACATTTGTCAACTTCGAGTTACCCCCGAACGTGCAGCGTTTAATGACCCGTAGCTGGACCAAGGTCAAGACGGGCAAGTAAGGCTTAAAGCTCAAACTATCCAAGGTTTCGCCCGTATTGGGCGAACCTCAAATTTTGTTGGGAGTTTCGTAAATGGCAGTTGCCTCCGGCGCCTATAAGAAAGCCCTCGAGGGCGACCAGACACCGAAAAAGGTGTTGGTCAAAATCGACCGGGTCACGAAGAAGTTCGACGAGACGATTGCCGTGGACGATGTGTCCCTGGAAATCAAGAAAGGCGAGATCTTCGCCTTGCTCGGCGGTTCGGGTTCGGGCAAATCCACCTTGCTGCGCATGCTCGCAGGCTTCGAGCGCCCAACCGAAGGTCGCATTTACCTCGACGGTGTGGACATCACCGACATGCCGCCGTACGAGCGGCCGATCAACATGATGTTCCAGTCCTACGCCTTGTTCCCGCACATGACGGTCGCGCAGAACATCGCGTTCGGCCTGCAGCAGGACAAGATCCCCAAGGCTGAAGTCGACGCCCGCGTGGCCGAGATGCTCAAGCTGGTGCAGATGAGCCAGTACGCCAAGCGCAAGCCGCATCAACTGTCGGGTGGTCAGCGTCAGCGTGTGGCACTGGCCCGCTCGCTGGCCAAGCGCCCGAAACTGCTGCTGCTCGATGAGCCGATGGGCGCCCTCGACAAGAAGCTGCGTTCGCAGATGCAACTGGAGCTGGTGGAGATCATCGAGCGCGTGGGCGTGACCTGCGTGATGGTGACCCACGACCAGGAAGAGGCCATGACCATGGCCGAACGCATTGCGATCATGCACCTGGGCTGGATCGCGCAGATCGGCAGCCCGATCGACATTTACGAAACGCCAACCAGCCGCCTGGTGTGCGAGTTCATCGGCAACGTAAACATCTTCGACACCCAAGTGGTGGACGACGCCGAAGGCCACGCGGTGCTCAAGTGCCCGGACCTGGACCGCGACATCTACGTGGGTTACGGCATCGCGACTGCCGTGGAAGACAAGTCGGTGACCTACGCCATCCGCCCTGAAAAGCTGCTGGTGACCACCCAAATGCCGACCTGCGAACACAACTGGTCCAGCGGCAAGGTGCACGACATCGCCTACCTGGGCGGCCACTCGGTGTTCTACGTCGAGCTGCCGAGCGGCAAGCTGGTGCAGTCCTTCGTCGCCAACGCCGAGCGCCGTGGTCAGCGCCCAACCTGGGGTGACCAGGTGTACGTGTGGTGGGAAGACGACAGCGGCGTGGTGCTTCGCTCATGAATATGAAGAAGTTCAAACGCCAGCTGCAACGAATAACACCCGGTGGCCGGCATGTGGTCATCGGGATCCCTTTCCTCTGGCTGTTCCTGTTTTTCGCGCTGCCGTTCTTCATCGTCTTGAAGATCAGCTTTGCCGAAGCCGACGTAGCGATCCCGCCTTACACCGAGATCTACACCTTCGTTGAACAAAAGCTGCAACTGGTGCTCAACCTGGGCAACTACGCGATGCTCGGCGACGACGAGTTGTACATCGCCGCGTACCTGGGCTCGCTGAAGATGGCGTTTTTCAGCACGATTTTGTGCCTGTTGATCGGCTATCCGATGGCCTACGCCATTGCCAGCGCACGCAAAGAGATGCAGACCGTGCTGGTGCTGCTGATCATGATGCCGACCTGGACCGCGATTCTGATCCGCGTGTATGCGTGGATGGGCATCCTCAGCAACAACGGCTTGCTCAACGGCTTCCTGATGTCCATGGGGCTGATCAACGAACCGCTGCAGATCCTCAACACCAACATCGCGGTGTACATCGGCGTGGTCTATTCGTACCTGCCGTTCATGATCCTGCCGCTGTACGCCAACCTCGTCAAACACGACCAGAGCCTGCTGGAAGCCGCGTCCGACCTGGGCTCGAGCACCTTCAACAGCTTCTGGAAAATCACCGTGCCGCTGTCCAAGAACGGCATCATCGCCGGCTGCATGCTGGTGTTCATTCCGGTGGTGGGCGAGTTCGTGATCCCGGAACTGCTCGGCGGCCCGGAAACCCTGATGATCGGTAAAGTGCTGTGGCAAGAATTCTTCAACAACCGTGACTGGCCGGTGGCGTCTGCCCTGGCGGTGGTGATGCTGGCGATCCTGATCGTGCCGATCATCCTGTTTAACCGCAGCCAAGCCAAAGAGATGGAGGGCAAGATATGAAGCGCTTCAGTTTCTCGAGTTTCATGCTGGTGGCGGGGTTGCTGTTCATCTACCTGCCGATGCTGATCCTGGTGATCTACTCGTTCAACGAATCCAAGCTGGTGACGGTATGGGGCGGTTGGTCGATCAAGTGGTACGTGGGCCTGCTGGACAACACCCAGTTGATGGGCTCGGTGGCACGCTCCCTGGAAATCGCCTGCTATACGGCGGTGGCCGCCGTGGCGCTGGGTACGTTGGCGGCGTTCGTGCTGACGCGCATCAGCCACTTCAAGGGCCGCACGCTGTTTGGCGGCCTGGTGACGGCGCCGCTGGTCATGCCCGAGGTGATCACCGGTCTGTCGCTGTTGCTGCTGTTCGTGGCCATGGCGCAGATGATCGGCTGGCCTCAGGAGCGTGGCATCGTGACTATCTGGATCGCCCACACCACGTTCTGTGCGGCGTATGTGGCGGTGGTGGTGTCGGCGCGCTTGCGTGAGCTGGACCTGTCGATTGAAGAGGCGGCGATGGACCTGGGGGCGCGGCCCTGGAAGGTGTTCTTTCTGATCACCATCCCGATGATCGCGCCCTCGTTGGCGGCGGGCGGCATGATGTCGTTCGCGCTGTCGCTGGATGACCTGGTACTGGCCAGCTTCGTGTCTGGCCCCGGTTCGACCACCTTGCCGATGGAAGTGTTCTCGGCCGTGCGTCTTGGGGTTAAACCCGAGATCAATGCCGTGGCCAGCCTGATTCTGTTGGCGGTGTCGCTGGTGACCTTCCTGGTGTGGTTCTTCAGCCGCCGTGCCGAAGAGCACCGCAAGAAAGCCATTCAGCAAGCGATTGAAGAAGCGGCAGCGGATGGCTGGCAGCAGCCAGACAAGCGCCGGGCGCCTGCACCGGTCTAACTGGCGCAGTGGAGTAAAAAATGTGGGAGCTGGCTTGCCTGCGATAGCGGTGTGTCAGTCGACAGATGAGTCGACTGACAGGGCCTCATCGCAGGCAAGCCAGCTCCCACAGTCGTTTTGCAGTGTTTGTAAAATTGGGTTTCAGGCAACCCACGGCGACTTACGAATCACCTCGACAAAGTTCATCGGCTTGAACCCCGGCTCCTGATCCACCAGCACGTCGGTCTTCACGTTGCCGAACGTGGTCTGCGGGCGATGGCGCAAGCCGTCGGCAAACGCGCAGATAATGCACTCCTTGAACCCTTCACCGCGTGGATGCGCATGCACCACGGCTTCGCGCTGCACGCTGGAAAACGCGGCGTAGTCCATGCCCAATACGTCCATCTCGACACCGGCAGTCACCAGCGCCACGGTCGGGCGCAGGTGCTGCGGCACGCCCGGCGTGGTGTGCAGGGCGATGGACAGCCACACCTGCTCGATATCGTCATCGCTCAGCCCGTACGGCTTGAGAAACGCGGCGGCGGCGTTGGCGCCGTCCACTTCGAAACGCTCGTTGTCGCTGCGATGGCCTTCAACCAGGCCCAGGTCATGGAACAGGGCACCGACGTAAAGCAGCTCCGGGTTGTAGGCCAGCTGCTTGCGCTCACCGCTCAAGGCGCCGAACAGGAATACGCGGCGAGAGTGGTGGTAGAGCAGGTCGGATTCGACGTCGCGGATGTATTCGGTGGTGGCCTTGGCCAAGGCGCTGTCCGGGATCTGGATGCCGGCGATGGTGGTGCTCATGGTCGTTCTCCTCAACAAAGCGCCGGGGGTGGCGCCGATGAGTCCAGTCTGGTCGCGCCTGCGCGAGGGGGCTATCGCGGTGAGGATGCGATGTCGGCCAAAGTGGTGCTACATCGTGCCAAGGCTGTACACGGTCAACTGTGGGAGCTGGCTTGCCTGCGATGCTGGCGACTCGGTCTGTCAGTTAGACTGAGGTGCTGCCATCGCAGGCAAGCCAGCTCCCACAGAGGTTTTGCATTTATTCAGTTAGAAAAGGTGTTTGCAGCATGGGCAAAACCGTCGCCATCCTGATCTTTCCCGGCGTCCAGTCACTGGACGTGACCGGCCCCATGGATGTGTTCTGCGAGGCCAACCGTTTTCTGCCGCCGCAAGACCACTACCAGCTTGAAGTGCTCGGCCTGGGCCACGGCACCCTGGCCGCCTCCAATGGCTTGTCGCTGCAGGCCCACCGGCATTACAGCGAAGCCGTGCAAGGCTACGACTTGCTGCTGGTCGCCGGTGGCCCGCAATTGCCCTTCGAGGATTTCGGCGCGCAGTTTGATGACTGGCTACGCGCCGCCGCCGCCCGGGCGCAGCGTTTCGGCTCGATCTGCAACGGCGCCTTCATGCTGGCGCGAGCCGGATTGCTGGACGGCAAAACCGTCACCACCCACTGGAACGATGCCGCCGACCTGGCGCGCCTGTGCCCCTCGGCCCAAGTCGACGCCGACCGCCTCTACGTGCAGGACGGCAACCTCTACACCTCAGCCGGGGTCACGGCCGGCATCGATTTGTCGCTGTTTCTGCTGGCCCAGGACCACGGTCCGGAAGTCGCGCTGAGCGTGGCCAAACGCCTGGTGGTGTTTACTCAGCGCTCGGGCGGGCAGTCGCAGTTCAGTCCATTCCTGACGCCCCACGCCGAAAGCACTTCGGCGGTGGCGTTGGTGCAGTTGTACGTGCTGGCGAACCTGACCGGTGATTTGACCATCGCCGACCTGGCCAAGGCGGCCAATATGAGCGCGCGCAATTTCTCGCGGGTGTTTGCCCGTGAGGCGCGCATCACCCCGGCCGAGTTCGTCGAGCGGGCACGGGTGGATGCGGCGCGGGTGATGCTCGAAAGCAGCCCTGCGCCGCTGAAGACCGTGGCCTATCAATGCGGGTTTCGCGACGCCCAGCACATGCGCAGCGTGTTCAACCGCCGGCTGGGCGTGACGCCGCAGCAGTTCCGACTTAACTTTGCGGCGCCGGTTTGAGTGTGTCGTAGGCTGGCGCAGGCTTGTGTGGGAGCTGGCTTGCCTGCGATAGCATCACCGCCGTCTATCAGTAACACCGAGCGGCTTGCATCGCAGGCAAGCCAGCGCCCACAAAAACCAGCCCACAGTGATCGGTATTACCGCGCTGGCAACAGCTTCAACGTACCCCGGGTATTCGCCGTCACTTCCTCATCGCTGAAATGCGCCTGTTCGTAGCCGCCTTCGATGTAGGTTTGCGCCTGGTCGTCATAGTGCGAGTCAAACGGCACGCCGCTTTGCCCCAACGGGTTGATGGTCAGGGCGTGAGCCGGGTCGGCGAAGTCGATCAGGCGCCGGGTCGATGGGCCGTACGTCACTGGCCAGGGTGCCGGGCCAATCATGGCGGACTGGTTGTTCGGCACTTCGTGGGTGCCGGGTGCGGGGAACGGGCCGACGTTGAAGATTTTATCCAACGGTTTTTGCTGCCCCAGCGGGTGGCCCTGGGTCAGGGTATGCGCCTTGCCCCATTGCCACTGTGTTGGGTCATCGCCGAAAGTGGCCTTGAGGTGCGCCAGGCTGTTGTCCCAGGCGAGCTTGACGGTGTCCGCACGCGAGCCGTTCCACCATGGCGAGTCCGGCGAGGCGGCCAGGCGTGGCAATGCCGCATCGATCACGCGCGTAGTGAGCAGGGTCTTGAACATGCCGTCGCCGAGTTTCGGGTGAAACGCCGCGTCCGTGAGGTTGAACAGGAACTGGTTGAACAGCGTGGCGCTGGTGGACTCCAGCGGGTAATCACCTTTCCAGGCGGCCAGTTGCTCCACCAGTTGCAACTGCGCCGGGTCTTTGACCACCTCACGCAGCACCGGCAAAAGTGGCGCCAGCAAGCGTGGGCCATAGGCGGTGGTGGTGCCCAGTTGCAAGGCCTGGCTGTTGGTCACGTCCCATTTCACGCTCTTGTCGCTCAACTGCGTGTTCAACTGCTGGCCACGGTCGGCCAGGTTGTAATAACCGGGAATCTCCATACCGGTGGGCGACACTGGCTGGGCATTGGCCGACACCACATAACCGCGCGCCGGGTTTTCCTCCTGCGGGTTGGCGCTGAACGGGTAAAAGCCCAGCTTGTCGGCCTGGGCGGTGCTGCCGTCGAGGATATACCCGGCATTCACGCCAGCCGGGCGCACCGGCAGTTGCGCCGCCGCCCACCAGCCGATATCGCCTTTGGCGTTGGCCCACACGATATTCAGGCCGGGTGCAGAAACCAGCGCCGCCGCCGCGCGCGCCTTGGCCAGCGTGTCGGCGCGGTTGAGTTGGTAGAAGCCTTCGAGGATCGGGTTTTCGGTGTCCAGGAATGCCCACCACATGGCAATCGGCGTCTTGCCGGCATTTTCGCCGAGCACGTCATTGATGATCGGGCCGTGGGGCGACTGGCGCAGGGTGAGGGTCACCGGTGCCTCGCCCTTCACCGCAATCTGCTGCTCGCTGCTGGTCATGTTGACCCATTGGCCGTGATACCAGACTTGATTGGGGTTGTCCGGGTTGACCTTTTCGGCGATCAGGTCGAGGTCATCGTTCTGGAACATGGTCAGGCTCCAGCCGAAATCCAGGTTGTGGCCCAGGAACGCCACCGGCACCAGCGCGTTGTGATAACCGTACAGCTCAAAGCCCGGCGCCGACAGCTGCGCCTCGTACCACACCGACGGCACCGAGAAACGAATATGCGGGTCACCCGCCAGCAAGGGCTTGCCACTTTTGGTGCGGCTGCCACTGATGGCCCAGGCGTTGCTGCCTTCGAACTGTGGCAGGCCATTGTCGGCCAGGGCCTGCTCGCTCAACGAGGCGATTGCGCCGAGGGTTTTCCAGTCGCTGGCGGCAAGGTTGAGCGCGCCTTTGGGCTGCCAGTCCAGGTCGAAGACTTTCAGGTAATCGCTGCCCAACTGGTCGCGTACGTAAGTCAGCAGCGGCTCGGTACGAAACGCGGCGGCAAAGCTGTAGGCCATGTACCCGGCAACGCTGATGGTGTCCTCGGCAGTGAACGGCCGCTTGGCGATGCCCAGCACGTCGAACTCCATCGGACTGGCGTGGCTGTCCTGATACTGGTTGATGCCGTCCAGGTAGGCTTGCAAGGCCTTCCATGCCTTCGAGTCGTGGTCGATGTGCTCCACGTAACTCAATGCGCGTTCGCGAATACGCAGGCTGCGGAACAACTTGTCGGTGTCCAGCAGCTTGGGCCCGAGCACCTCGGCCAGTTCGCCACGGGCCAGGCGCCGCATGATCTCCATCTGGAACAGCCGGTCCTGCGCATGCACGTAACCCAGGGCGCGGTAGAGGTCGGTTTCGTTCTCGGCGCGAATGTGCGGCACCCCCCGGTCGTCGTAGCGCACGGTGACTGTGCTTTGCAGGTTGGCCAGCGTTTCGGTGCCCTGGCGGGTGGGTTGCTTGCTGTAGACATACACGCCAGCGCCGGCCATGAGGGCGGCAATCAGCAGAGCGAGCACGGTCAGGCTGCGTTTCATGGACGGTCCTTGGTCATTCACCTTTCAAGTCAGCGGAGTCTAATAGGTTTTTGACGAGTGCTGAGGGAAATGCTGATGTGCCTTGCCGACAGCCGAGGTTCAAGTGGAGAACACCCCATAGGCAGTATTATCCCACCTGTCATCTTTGAGCTTTTTGTCATGACTTGCGCCACGCAACCACTGTCAGACTCCAGCCGCCCCGAGGCTACCTACGCGTGCTGCCTGGAGGCGCCATCGCTGATCGGGCGCTTTTTGCAGCACCCGCCAGTGGGCTTTGACGTGCACCTGTCCGAACAGGGCCTTCCGTACTTCTTCACCCCCTTCGACCTGCTGACCACCGCCGACGACGCGTTCGTGAAGCGTGTGCGCAGCTGGCCTGGTTATACGCTCTGGAATGCGTGGCTGCGGATCGACAGCTGCTTTGTCGGCACCACGGTCAGCGAATACTCGCCGTTCCCCCAGGCCGTTTCGCCTCAGGCTCTGGCGCAGTGGCTGCAACATGAGTGCGCACCCCAGCGCAGACTCACCGTCATCAAAGACGTGCCCTGCGACTCGCCGCTGCTCAGCGACGCGGACAACCGCTATGCGCAAGCGCTGATCGATGACTGCACCCGACGCGGCTTCATCAGCCTGGAAGGCCAGGCGCTGGCGTATGTACCGATCAACTTCAGCACGGTCGACGAATACCTCGCGCGCTTGTCCCACAGCCGTCGGCGCAATATCCGCCGCAAATTGCGCAGCCGTGAGGCGATGCACGTGGAAATCCTGGAAACCGGCGATGAGCGTTTCGACGATGACGCCTGGCTCGCGCAGTTGTACGCGCTGTACCGGGCCGTCTACGACCAGAGCGAGATCCATTTTGACCTGCTCACGCCGGAGTTCTTCCGTGGCGTGCTCCGGGACGCCAGCAGCAACGGGCGGGTGTTCTGTTACTGGCACTGCGACGAACTGATCGGCTACAACCTGTGCTACGTGGAGGGCGACAAGCTGCTCGACAAGTACATCGGCCTCAACTACCCGCAAGCGCTGGAATTCAACCTGTACTTTGTCAGCTGGTTTGTGAACCTGGAGTACGCGGTGGCCAATGGGCTGAAGTTTTACGTGGCCGGCTGGACCGACCCACAGGTCAAGGCCAGCCTCGGCGCCGACTTCACCTTCACCCGCCACCTGGTCTGGGTGCGTAACCCGCTGTTGCGCAAACTGGGCAATCGGTTCCGCCATCACTTTGAAAGCGATGCTCAGTGGCAACAGGAGCACACTTCATGAGCCAGGATCGACCGCAGCTGATTCTGGATTTCGACGGCGCCGTCAGTGACATTCCCGGCGCACTGACCCTGCCACTGCAGGCCTGGCAGGAAAAAATCCGCTTCGGCTGCCGTTGGGCGCAGTTCCGGGAGCTGGAGACGGCCCTGCACGCACAGATGCCCGGCGACTATGGCTGTGTGTTTACCGGCAGCGGCGACTATCACCACCTCAGCCAGTTGTTGCTGAACCGACTGCCCAGCCAGCAGAAGTTCCAGCTGATCATCTGCGACAACCACCCGGACAACATGCGCTACCCGTTCGGCATTCACTGCGGTTCGTGGGTTTACTGGGCCAGCCGGTTGCCGCAGGTCGAGCACGTGCATGTGCTGGGTATCGGCTCGCAGGATATCGGCCTGGGCCATGCCTGGGAGAATCACTGGTCGCCTCTGCTCAAGCGCAAATTGACCTACTGGAATATCAACGTCGACACGCGCTGGATGAACTGGGTCGGCGCCGGTCGCAGCAATCGCGCGTTCAGTCATCCGGATGAATTGATGCGCGCGTTCCTGGCGCAGTTTGACCGTTCGCTGCCGGTGTACCTGTCGATCGACAAAGACGTGTTGAGCCCCGAGGTGGTCAACACCAATTGGGATCAGGGTGAGTTTCTGGAGCAGCACTTGAACGAGCTGGTCGACGCTTGCGAGGGCCAGATCATCGGCGCGGACATTACCGGCGATGTGTCGGCCTATCACTATGAAAGCAAGTTCAAGCGCTGGCTGAGCGCCTCCGATGGTCAGGAAGCGTTGCCTGAGGCGCAGGTGCAGATCTGGCAACAACAGCAGAACGCGTTGAACAGCCGGTTGGTGGCGCGCATCAATCAAGGCTGGCGACGATAGCCTTCAGCTGGGTCAGTATCTTTTCGAAGTGTGCGTCGGTCAGCCAATGGCTGTTGCTGATCGACAGCGTGCGCGTGGCGAACGCCTGGGCTTGAGTGATATCGCTGCCAGGCTGCAACAGCGCAGCGACGGCCGGATACTCCGGCAATGTGTGGATAAACAGGCGGGTCACGCCCAGCCCCGAGGTCCACAGCTGCGCCATCGCTGCATCACGCGCTGGCGCAGAGGGCATTATCACCATCAGAAACGGCCAGGTGCCTTGCTGTCCGGGCCTGTCCATCACCACCGAGACGCCGGGCAAGGCATTCAAGCGTGCTGCGCGGCGCAAGGCTCGAGTGCGGCCTTGCTGCAGATACGCCGGCAAGCGGGCCAGCGCCGCGGCGCCGACCTTCTGGCGATAGCCGCCAAGGCCGTGCAACGGGATGTCGTGAACCGAAAAGTCGTCGCCCACGGCCGCCACTTCATCACCCTGGTCCAGCGCCGCGCGCAGGGCCTTGCCATACACGTAATACAAACCGCGCGGCTGATAGGCCAGGGCGTAACCCCACAGTTCAGCGGTGCGTTGCAGCTCCCAGCGCAGGCTGAATGGCAGGTCCTGCCGGCATTGCCGGTGCAGCGCCTGATGCAGCACCGGGTCGCGGCTGAACAGCACGCCACCTTCGGCGGTCGTCAGGCCTTTGCCCAGCGCCATGCTGAAAAAGCCCACGTCGCCTTTGAGCCCGACGCTGTGGCCACCGTCGAGCGCGCCCATGGCTTGCGCAGCGTCCTCGATGACCGCCGCGCCGACAGCCCCGGCAATGCGCTTGGCGGTATCGACATCGGCTACACGTCCTGCCAAGTGAGTGACCACCACGGCCAGGGTGTTCTCGTCGCACAACTGCGTCAGTTGCTGTTCATCCAGGTCAATGCTGTCGGGCTGTAGATCGCAAGGCACCACACGCAATGGCGGGCAGTAATAGGCGGCCAGCGCCACCAGCGGGCAGGTGTAGGCGGGCACGATAAGTTGGGTGCGGCCGGGCATGCGTTGCTGCAAGACGCGCAGCGCGATGATCAGCGCCGCCGTGCCGGAGCAGGGCAGTGCTGGCAGTGGGATAGAGAATTGGCGGGCCAGCAATTCGGCCAGGTTGCCCGAGCGTGCGAGTAAATCTTGCCAGCGCAAAGGAAGCCCCGCAGTTGGCGGGATTTCCCAATGGCGGCTCATCACGCCGGGGCCTGCGACGGCTCGACCTCAAGCTGCTTGCTCTCTTTGTCTTCGCTGCGCGCCAGGCAGAGAATGCCCGCAATAATCAACGCGCCGCCAATGATTTTAGGCAGGGTCAGGGTGTCATCGAACAGCCACACGGAGATCAGCGTCACGCTGATCAGCTCCAGGTGGGAGGCGGCAAACGCCGGGCCCACCGGTGCGTATTTAAGCAGCGTCATCCAGGTAAAGAACGCGCCGATATAGCCGACGAAGGCGCCGTAGATCCACGGCGCGCCGAACACGCGAATCAGCCAGGCTGTATCCATCGTCAGGGGCTCGGCATGCACCGAGGCGAATTTGAAGCTGACCTGCGCCAAGGTGTCGAAAATGATCAGCGCGAGAAAACCCAGGATATAGAAACGTTTCATCATTCAAACCCTACGACAGTCACGCCACAGGCGATCAGCATGATGCCGATCAGGCGCCATTTGCTCAGGCGCTCTTTGAACAGAAAACGCCCGGCAATCATGATCACGACAATATTGATCGAACCCAGCATCACACCCACCGACAGCGGCACGAGTGTCAGGAACGCCAGCCACAACACGAATTCGAAGACATAACAGATCACGCCGAGCCAGATCCACGGACGCTTGAGCATGTGCTTCCAGTGAGCCAGCCCGTCATGTTCGGCGCTGGCCGAGGCGGCGGCTTTAAAGGCCAGTTGGCCGGACGTGTCAACGATGACGTTGAGCATCCAGAGGATGATGGTTAACTGGCTCATGTATTCCTATGCTTACAAACTCTGCGAAATCCTACGATACAACAGGCTGTTGATCGGGTGATTGGAGTTTGCCAGTTGAACAGCCTGTGTTCAGTTTGGGGTAGGGCCGCGTTGCATGACGTGCTAGCCGTGACTGACTATGAGGTTTGGGCCCAGTACGGCGTCTTAGGGATTCTGGAGGAGGTAGGCGGGCGCGGTAGAGTACAAGTCCCAGGACTGGGCCTTGTACTCTTGCGCAGTGATAACTGGTAACCCAAGGGGCCGAGTTGTTTTCTTCAGTGTTAATGGGCGTTATTGAAGATTGAATTCCGCCAGAGTGTTTTTTATTTTTTCGCGAAGTTGCAGCTCATCCAGTTCGTACTCATCGCGGTCACTCTCTGGGTTGTAGCAATCAGCCAATGAAAAAATGGTGGATGATGCCTCGTCGACTTTCTCTCCGTCAGTCGTTAGTAGACCCGCATCTCGCTCTCCTTTCCACATCGTCATGTATGAGGCGGCGAAGGTATTTGCATCTATTGCCGAGTTGACAAAATGCTTGGCGAATTCAATTAAGCTTTTGCTCATCTCAAATTTCCTTTCTCAACATAGTTTATAAATTGTTGGGTGCCTGGCTCAATTTTCCATCCAGATAAAAAATTACCATTTTTATCAAGTATTACGACATTATTAGTTTTAGGGTTGAAATATACCGATGAGCCTTCTGCTAGTAGATAAGTCCCTTTTGGGACGGTTTCCTGGTCCTCCAGATGCCTGTTAATGGCGTCCCTGAATTTGGTCAAGGTAGCACTGTTCTTCCTAGTATCATCAATGCCAAAGTCAGACGCGTGTTTTAGATACTTTTTGTCCAGCTGTTTTCGGGTGAAACGGCCTGCGTCGAGCGATTCACTGAATACGAGATATACAGGCGCAATACCCGATCCCGCAGGAAACACATAAATTGCATCTCGTATATCCAGCGGGTCAACCGCTGGCAGCACTTCGGTCGTCGCCGTGATCGGTGTCAACGTAACGCCTGAATAGACAGGCACATCCATTGGTTGGGCGGGGGATGTGGTCGAGCTGTTGCCGGGTGCCGCAATGGGAAACACCAGTGTTCGAGGTGGTGTGTCGGCTGAGGTGAAGGTGTAGGCGTTAAGCGAAGGGTCCAGTGTCAGCGCTCTTACGGGCACCTTTGCTGCAGCTCGATCGCCGACAGGGGGTGCGATCAGGGAATACTGGGTGCGGTCTCCGTAAATACGATACGGCATATCCACAGTCCCGCCAGCGGCGGCGATTTCCGGTAAGTTGCCCGGCAGTTGCGGTGCCAATCCTGCGGCGGGAATGCTCATTGCCGTTGGGTAAAGGTCGCTGTTACCCAGTGCCGGTGAATACAGCAGTAAGCCAATGCCCACTCCCGTTGCCCGGTCCAGTGCGGTCGCGGCAAGCCCTCTCAGGGCCTGGATCGCCGCTTGAATGGCTGTATCCAGCGTTAGCGAAGAGCCAGCAGTCAATGCAATTGAGCCTGCTGTGGTACTGAGTTGCGCACCTACTGGCAGCGCGGAAACCCTGAACGTGTTTGCCGCCCGGAGGGTCTGTGCCTGTGCTAAAAGTTGAGCTTGCTCGGCAGCTTCAGCAGCCTTGGCTTGTTCGACTTGAGCTGTCAGCCACGCGATCTGTTGCGTCAGGTACGTGATTTCATCATTCAGGAGTTTGGCAGCATAGGCGGCGTGTAAGGAGTTTTGCCAATTTTGGAAGTTTTTGTCTGGGTTGGCAAAAATCATGCTGTCGGAGATAGCTATTCTCATGAAGTCGCTGACGCGCCGGCTAAAGAAGTTGGAGCGGTAATAGCTGTTTGCAGTGGCTATCTGCGTTGTTATCGCTGCTGATTTTTCAGCAAGCAGTGTTTCTCTGATTGATCGTTCCTGATTTAACGCCTCGATAGCCGTTAAGGCAGTATTCGCCATCTTTTCCCTGATGGCAGCAAGACTGTTATCTATGGATGTGGCCAGAGCCCCCAGTTTGGTTGAATAGAGGGTTTCTTGATTTCTTACTGCGGCCGCTACGAGCGGTGGAAACTTTTCCAGAATGTAGTTACGGGTTGCGGAGCCGATTCTTCGTGCTTCTCGGCTGCCTGAGAAATCGTCATATCCTCCTCCGTTATTTGGGCCAAATGTTTGCTCTCTATAAGCAGTTATTCTTGTTTCTCCTAGGAAAACAGTATCTCCAGGTTTATATGGCATTGATGCATTCCCTCATTTGACGTGCCAGCACGAGCCATTCCATGCTCGTGTGTATAAAGTTAGTTGTTCGCTCTTTAAGAGATGAGCATCTGCACTGTAGTGCAGCCAAGTTTTGAATGCGTCGAGTAATTGTGTGGAGGCGTTTCTATTAACTTTCGTGCGTAGGCCGAGGCGGGGAAGAGGGTTAGTGGATGAATGACCGGTCGCGTTAAGTCTTAGGGGGCAGATGGCGCCGAACGCCACTCGCAATAGCAGCCCACCGCCAACGTATGGGTGGCATCGACCTCGCGGCCGGCCTCAAGGGCTTGCAGGATCGGCTCGATGAAGCTGTTGCTGGAATTGCACGTGAGCCCTTCGCTGTACGGCCCGAAATACGCAAGTTTGCCGCTTCGGTCCCAGATTCCGACGGCAGGTGTGGCCGGTATCTGCTCGGCACCGGACAGGGCATTGAGGGGTTTCATCTTGCGCAGGTTGTCGGGCAGTTGGCCGTGGCTGCCGGCCTTTTGCAGGGCGTAGAACTCGACGCCTTGGGGCGCGTAGTGCTCGATCAACTCGCCCAGGTGTTGCTGGTTGCCAACGTTGCACGGGCAGGCCGGGTCCCAGAAGTGCACCAGGCGAATCGGGCCTGGGCCGGCAAGTTCGGCGGGCAGGCGCAGTGCGTCGCCGGAAAACACCGCCGTGTGCTCACTGAATGCGCGCAGGTAGCGACCCTGGAACCAGTCATACGCCGCCCACAGCACGCCGGCGCAGATGACCAGGATCAGGCTGGCGAACAAGGCGGAACGGTAGGGCTGTCGCATTCAGATCAATCCTCGAAGGTCGCGTAGCTTGCCATGCTTGTCCTGACAGATGAATATCGCAGCTCGATATTCATCTTCACCGTCAGTCTGGAACCCTTTATGCCTGTGAGCTTTGACCCCGATCATCTGCGCGAAAGCTTGCGGCCACTTGTGGATGCGCAACCGCTCAGCGCCGAGGCGCGGGTCTACCAGCGCTTCTACGGGCTGGACCTGGCCGCGCGCAAAGTACCGGCGGTGAGCCGCCTGTGGCGTTTCGATGTGGATGGCTTCCACGTGGTGGCGCAGGTGTGGTGGCCACCTCAGCCCGTGGCAACCATGTTCGTGTTCCACGGCTTCTACGACCATATGGGTCTGTACCGTCATGTGGTGGACTGGGCGCTGGACCAAGGCTGTGTGGTGATTGCCTGCGATCTGCCCGGCCATGGCCTGTCCAGCGGTGCACGCGCCAGCATCGATGATTTTGCGGTGTACCAAGACGTGGTGCAGGCGCTGTTTGCCCAGGCCACGGCGCTGCAATTGCCCCAGCCCTGGCATCTGTTCGGGCAAAGCACCGGCGGCGCAGTGGTGGTGGACCATGTGCTCCATCACGGCGCCGACAGCCCGGCGCAGGGCAAGACCTTCCTGCTGTCACCCTTGGTGCGCCCGCGTGCGTGGGGTTGGTCGCAGGTCAGCTATTACCTGCTGCGGCCCTTCGTCAAAGGCATTGCGCGGCGGTTCAGCGAGAACACCAACGACCCTGCGTTCAAGCCGTTCCTGGAAGCTGACCCGCTGCAGCCGCGCCACTTGCCGACCGCCTGGGTGGGCGCGCTGGCACGCTGGATCAAGCGCATCGAAGCCGCACCGCGCAGCCCACGGCGGCCGGTGATTGTGCAGGGTGAGGAAGACATGACGGTGGACTGGCAGCACAACTTGCAGGTGCTGCGGGGCAAGTTTGATCAGCCTGAAGTGTTGATGATCCCGCGTGGCAGGCATCATTTGGCGAATGAGATTGCGCCGATTCGCGAGCAATACTTCAGCTTTCTCACGGACCGCCTGAAGTAACACAATCCAAATGTGGGAGCGGGCTTGCCCGCGATAGCGATCTGCCAGTTAGCCTTTGAGGTGCTGTCCCACCGCTACCGCAGGCAAGCCAGCCCCCACAGTTTTTACTGCGACAGGCTTGAGGTGCTCTGGCCTACTGCAAGCCCTGCGCGAATGGCTGCCAACGCCGCCTTGTAATACGCCCGACCTTCCGGCGACTCGGCAAACGTGGCGAATTCTTCCAGTTCCGGGTCAGATAAATCCCGATAGACGTACAGCAACGTGTTGTTCAGGTCATTGCCGATCTGCTGCATCAGCCGCTCACGCTGCCCATTCAACATGCCCTGAGCCTGCCCACCGCCCAACAGGCCCGGAATCATCTGGCTCAAGCTGTCGGCGGCCACACCGGCAATCGCCAGGCTGACTTCCGCACCGGCTTCACGGGCAGGCAGCGCCTGGGCCAAGTGGCCGATGATCAGGCTGCGAGTGGCATCGGCCTCGATGTGCGGCAGACCTTGGGCGTTTTTCGCCAACTGGTCGCGGCGCGTGGCCAGCAACTCGGCGGCGACAATCTTGCGGCCCAGCGGCGATTGGAAAAACGCCAGGGCGGGTTTCGGGTCCGCCAGGTTCTTGCGCAATTGCGCCTCGGCACGCTGGTCCACGGCCTGGGCGGCAAAGCGTTTATTGCTGTTATCGACCAGCGCCTGGTACACCGCCGGCGGCAGGCTGTTGCGGTAGCGTTGCTGAGCGGCACTCAGAGCGTCATTGAAATGCGCACGCTGTTCGGCCCAGCCGGCGACCTTGTACAACTGGTCATGGCCGTCTGCCCAAGCGGGCAAAACGCAGAACATCAGCACGGAAAAAAACAAACGACGCATATGGACTCCTGTCAGTCGGCCACTATTGTCCGTGTCGGGCGTAGGATTTGTCGAGAAATCCTATCGGTCACCTGACTAAAGTGTATTCAGACGCTCGGCGGCTCTGTCGGATTCACAGGCGTATGGATACTATGCGCGCCATGCAAATACCCCTCGATCATCCCCTGCTGCAACGCATTGTCGACGACCTGGCTGAAAAAGGCTGGTCGCAGCAGAACGGCTTCCTGCCCCAGGCTCTGACCCTGGAACTGGCGGCTGAGTGCCGTAAACGTGCGGCTGAGGGGGAATTGGCACCCGCAGCCGTAGGACGCGGGCCGGCCCAGGAGATTCGCGAGGGTATTCGCGGTGACCGTATCCAGTGGTTGGAAGAGGGTGATGCAGCGGTCTGCGAGACCTACATGGGCGTGATGGACAGCCTGCGGTCGGCCATGAACCGCGGGCTGTTCCTGGGCCTGGAAGATTTCGAAAGCCACTTTGCGATGTACCCCCCGGGTGCGTTTTACCTCAAGCACCTGGACCGCTTTCGCGATGATGACCGGCGCATGGTCTCGGCGGTGGTCTACTTGAACGACGCCTGGCTGCCCGAACATGGCGGCCAGCTGCGCATGTACCTCAAGGGCGGCGTCGAATACGACGTGGTGCCCACCGGCGGTAGCCTGGTGGTGTTCCTGTCCGGGGAGGTGCCCCACGAAGTCCTGCCCGCCACGCGCGAACGCCTGTCCCTGACCGGCTGGTTTCGCCGGCGGGGTAACGAGCCGTTTTAAACATGGAAAAGATTCTGATCAGTCGCTGCCTGCTCGGGCACAAAGTGCGCTACGACGGCGGCGCCAGTGGCCCGTTCGATCAATTGGCTGCGTGGCAGGCTGAAGGCCGTGTGGTGGCGATCTGCCCGGAGGTCTCGGGCGGTTTGCCGACGCCCCGGCCCTCTGCCGAAATCCCGGGCGGGCAGGGCATCGATGTGTGGGAGGGCCGTGCCCGGGTGCTGACCGCTGAAGGTGAAGACTTCAGCGCCGCCTTTCTCGATGGCGCCCGCCAAGCCCTGGCGCTGGTGCAACGCCACAATATCCGTGTCGCCATTCTCAAGGCCAATAGCCCGTCCTGCGGCAACGTGCTGACCTATGACGGCACGTTCACTGGGGTTAAGGTCAGCGGCGAGGGCGTGACGGCGGCGTTGCTCAAGCGCCACGGGGTGTTGGTGTTCAGTGAGCTGGAGTTGCCTGAGGCGGCTGCGGCCTTGGCCCACCTCTAAACACTCCCCTGAATCAACATGTGGGAGCGGGCTTGCTCGCGAAGGCGGTGCGTCAGTCACCGTTTCTGGTACTGACACTCCGTCTTCGCGGGCAAGCCCGCTCCCACAATTGATCTAGGGTGTCTTGAGGACCGGTGTGTCGCCTTCAAACCACTTCTGCGTCAGCGCCTTCAAGCGACCATCCGCCTTCACCTGCTGCAACGCCTTGTCCAGGCTGTTTTTGAACGCCGGGTTGCCCTTTTGGAAGGGAATGGCCAGCTCAGGTGTTTCCTTGTAGGGATCGCTGAAATCGAAACGATCCTGCAGCTCGGCAGTCATAGCGATATGGTTGATGGCTACGTCGTACTTGCCGGTTTCAACGCCTGGCAGCATGTCGGCGTCATCGGTGGTGATGAATGAGGGGCGCACATCCATTTCCTTCGCCAGCTGCTCGCCCAGTTCCACTTCAAAGCCGGTGAGCTTGTCGCCTTCCTTGAAGTTGAACGGCGGCGTGTTGGCCTCCAGGGCGATGCGCAGTTCGCCACGATCAAACACATCATCAATCAATTCGGCGTGAGCCAAAGGGCTCAGAAGGGGCAGCAAAAGTACAAGGCCAGGCGAAAAGCGCATGGTCGCTCCTGATGAATTCGTCTACGCGAGGGGCCGTTCAGCATCGCTTTGCTATGGTGTTGAGTGCCTTGGACAGCAATTTGTCGCGAAGTTGTCATAACCCTACAGATTTCATAGAAAAACTGGAGAAGCGAATGAAAGCCTTTTTGTCCCGTGCCACCCTGGCCAGCGTTCTGCTGGGTGCTTCGATGTTGGCTACCGCTGCTGACGGTATCCCACGCAGCGCGCCGCCTGAAGGCGCCAAAGTCTTTATCGTGTCGCCAAAAGACGGCGCCACTGTCGATAAAACCTTCACCGTCAAATTCGGCATGGAAGGCCTGAAACTGGCCCCGGCCACCAGCCAGGACCCAGGCACTGGCCACCACCACCTGCTGATCGACCAGAAAGAGCTGCCTGACGCCAGCGTGCCGATCCCGGCCACCGACACCGTGATCCACTACGGCAAGGCCCAGACCGAAACCGAGCTGACCCTCACCCCTGGCAAGCACACCTTGCAGCTGGTAGCCGGTGACAAACTGCACATGCAGTTCAACCCGACTGTAGCCTCGAAAGTCATCACGGTTAACGTCAAGTAAGATTTGTTCAGATGTGAAAAAGGGAGCCCCGAGGGGCTCCCTTTTTTGTGCTGCGTTGAAACCTTAGAACAACACGCGGCTACGAATCGTGCCGTTGATGTGCTGCAGCTTCTCTTGCGCCAGGTCCGAGTACTCAGCGTCGACGTCGATGACCACGTAGCCGACTTTCTCGTTGGTCTGCAGGAACTGACCGGAGATGTTGATGCCGTTTTCTGCGAAGACCTTGTTGATCTCCATCATCACGCCAGGGATGTTCTGGTGGATGTGCAGCAGACGGTGCTTGCCAGGGTGAGCCGGCAGCGCCACTTCCGGGAAGTTGACCGAGGACACCGAGGTACCGTTGTCGCTGTACTTGACCAGTTTCTCCGACACTTCCAGGCCGATGTTGGCTTGGGCTTCAGCGGTGGAACCGCCGATGTGCGGGGTCAGGATCACGTTGTCCAGGCCACGCAGCGGGCTTTCGAAGATGTCGTCGTTGGAGCGTGGCTCCACCGGGAACACGTCGATCGCGGCGCCGATCAGGTGCTTGTCCTTGATCGCGTCAGCCAGGGCGTCCAGCTCAACCACGGTGCCGCGTGCAGCGTTGATCAGGATGCCGCCTTTCTTGATGGCGCGGATTTCCTTCTCGCCGATCATCCACTGGGTCTCAGCGGTTTCCGGTACGTGCAGGGTGACGATGTCGGACATGCCCAGCAGCTCGGTCAGGCTCGACACTTGAGTGGCGTTGCCCAGCGGCAGCTTGGTCAGGGTGTCGTAGAAGAACACCTGCATGCCCAGGCCTTCGGCCAGAACCGACAACTGTGTGCCGATCGAGCCATAGCCGACGATACCCAGCTTCTTGCCGCGGATTTCGAAGGAGTTGGCCGCGCTTTTGATCCAGCCGCCACGGTGGCAGGAAGCGTTCTTCTCAGGGATGCCGCGCAGCAACAGGATGGCCTCGGCCAATACCAGCTCCGCAACGGAACGGGTGTTGGAGTACGGTGCGTTGAACACCGCGATGCCGCGCTCGCGCGCTGCGTTGAGGTCGACCTGGTTGGTGCCGATGCAGAAACAGCCGACAGCCACGAGTTTCTTGGCGTGGTCGAAGATCTCTTCGGTCAGCTGAGTGCGGGAGCGAATGCCGATAAAGTGCGCGTCGGCGATCTTTTCCTTTAACTGGGCTTCCGGCAGAGAACTGGTGATGTACTCAATGCTGGAGTACCCAGCGGCCTTCAGTACGTCGACAGCCGATGGGTGGACGCCTTCCAGAAGAAGGAACTTGATCTTGCTCTTATCGAGAGAAGTCTTGCTCATCTGCGTAAACCTGTATCCCGGAGAAAAATGGCAGGGAATCGAGCAGCGCAAGCTGACCCGGACGGCAGGAAAGCCGTCACCGCAGAAACGCCCTTGGGCTCTGTCCTGCGGGGGCGGTATGCTAGCATACGTGCCCCGCTAAACACCCATTCCTGCGACGTGAAGCGTTCTCAGGATGACCATGAATTGTTCGAGAGTTCTGTCGATGACCCATCCTGCCCTGATTGATGAGCTGAAGACCCTGGTTGAGCCTGGCAAAGTGCTGACCGATGCAGACTCCCTGGAGGCTTACGGCAAGGATTGGACCAAGCACTTCGCACCCGCACCTAGCGCCATTGTTTTCCCCAAGACTACCGAGCAAGTGCAAGCCATCGTGCGTTGGGCCAACGAACACAAGGTTGCGCTGGTGCCTTCCGGCGGCCGCACTGGCCTGTCGGCTGCGGCGGTGGCGGCGAATGGCGAAGTGGTGGTGTCGTTCGACTACATGAACCAGATTCTCGACGTGAACCTCACCGACCGCACCGCCGTGTGTCAGCCGGGTGTGGTCACCAAGCAATTGCAGAACGTCGCTGAAGAAAAAGGTCTTTATTACCCGGTGGATTTCGCGTCGTCCGGTTCGAGCCAGATTGGCGGCAATATCGGCACCAATGCCGGCGGGATCAAGGTCATTCGCTACGGCATGACCCGTAACTGGGTGGCCGGCATGAAAGTGGTCACCGGCAAGGGTGATGTGCTGGAACTGAACCGCGACCTGATCAAGAACGCCACCGGCTACGACATGCGCCAGCTGTTCATCGGCGCTGAAGGCACTTTGGGCTTTGTGGTCGAAGCCACCATGCGCCTGGACCGTGCGCCGAAAAACCTCACCGCCATGGTGCTCGGTACCACGGATTTCGACTCGATCATGCCGGTGCTGCACGCGTTCCAGAGCAAGCTGGACTTGACCGCCTTCGAATTCTTCTCCGACAAAGCCTTGGCCAAGGTTATGGGCCGTGGCGACGTGCCGGCACCGTTCGAAACCGACTGCCCGTTCTACGCGCTGCTGGAATTCGAAGCCACCACCGAAGAAGTCGCCAACCACGCCCTGGAAACCTTTGAGCATTGCGTCGAGCAAGGCTGGGTACTGGACGGCGTGATGAGCCAGAGCGAAACCCAACTGCACAACCTGTGGAAGCTGCGCGAGTACATCTCCGAGACCATTTCCCACTGGACGCCCTACAAGAACGACATCTCGGTGACTGTCTCCAAAGTGCCGGCGTTTTTGAAAGAAATCGACGCGATCGTCGGCGAACACTATCCCGACTTCGAAATCGTCTGGTTCGGCCATATTGGCGACGGCAACCTGCACCTGAACATCCTCAAGCCGGAAAACCTGAGCAAGGACGAGTTCTTCGCCAAGTGCGCCACCGTCAACAAGTGGGTGTTCGAAACCGTCGAGAAGTACAACGGCTCGATCTCCGCCGAACACGGCGTGGGCATGACCAAGCGTGATTACCTGACATACAGCCGCTCGCCGGTTGAAATCGAATACATGAAGGCAGTCAAAGCGGTGTTCGACCCTAACGGGATCATGAACCCTGGCAAGATCTTCGCTGTTTAATCGCCCCTGTAGGAGTCGTTTCATGAGCTACCAGCACAAGTACGTCGACGGCACCAACATCCACTTTCCCCTGGGCAAAGTGGTGTGCATCGGGCGTAACTACGCCGAACATGCCAAGGAACTGGACAACCCAGTGCCCACCGAACCGTTGCTGTTCATCAAGCCGGGTAGCTGCGTGGTCGCGCTGGAAGGCGGTTTCGCCATCCCGACCGACCGCGGTTCGGTGCACTACGAGGCGGAAATCGCGGTGTTGATCGGCAAGCCCCTGTCGAACAAACCCAGCCGTGAAGAAGTACTCGACGCCATTTCCGGCTTCGCGCCGGCCCTGGATTTGACCTTGCGCGACAAACAGGCCGAGCTGAAAGCCAAAGGCCTGCCCTGGGAAATCGCCAAGTCGTTCGATGGCGCGGCAGTGATTGCCCCGTTCGTGGTCGGCAGCAGCTTTGCGGACGTGACCGATATCGGTATTCGCCTGACCATCAACGGCGAAGTGCGCCAGGACGGCAACAGCTCGCAGATGCTTAACCCGATCATCCCGATGATCCAGCACATGGCTGGCTGCTTCTCGCTGCAGGCCGGTGACGTGATTCTCACCGGCACGCCGGCCGGTGTGGGGCCGCTGAATGTGGGGGATGATCTGGTGCTGGAGTTGACGGGTGTGAGCCGTTTCGAAAGCAGCGTTCGCTAAAGACGGCATGCCTTCAAATGTGGGAGCTGGCTTGCCTGCGATAGCATCACCTCAGTGTCACTGACACACCGAGGTGCCTGCATCGCAGGCAAGCCAGCTCCCACATTGGTATGAGTGGTCTGAAACATCTGGCTTTTGCATTTTTTTCACACACCATCCGGATAATCCACAGCCTCCTGCGCGCGGGCCCGCTGATCCTGTGCTATCACCTAACGCTGACTTTCCGGAAAAGCGCTCAATGGCCGTGACTTTGCCCTCCGCTGCACCCAAGCCCCGTTCCCGTTTTGCCCTGCGCTGGTATTCCTGGCTGTTCCTCGCTGGGGCGATTGTGTATGGCGTTGCCTGGCTCATGCATTGGGATGATCGTGGCGTACTGTGGGTGGCGGAACGCTTTGAAACGCCGGCTGAGCAGCAGGCCAGCGTCTGGCTGCCGGACTACCATGCGGTCATCGACGGCAAGTTGCTGCCCGGCATGGAGAAGGATGAGGCTTCGGATCTTTCCTACAATCCGCAGACCAAAACCCTGTTTTCCGTGATGGGCAAAAACCCGTTCCTGGTTGAGTTGAGCCTGCAAGGCGATGTGCTGCGCAAGATGCCACTCAACGGCTGGAACAACCCGGAAGGCCTGACGATGATGGAGAACGGCTTGATGGCCATTGTCGATGAGCGCATGCACACGCTCACCGTGGTGAAAGTCGATGCCGGCACCCAGCAACTGAATATCGCTGACTTCAGGAGCTACGACCTGGGCCCGTCCAAGGATCAGAACAAAGCCTTCGAAGGCATCACCTGGGACAAGCGCAATCAACAGCTCGTGCTGGGCGAGGAGCGCCCACCGGCGCTGTTCACCTGGAAAAGCGATGGCACCACGCTGACGGGCGACAAGCAAAAACTCGCCAGCACCGAGCTGGACATGCGCAACCTTTCGGCCCTTGCCGTCGATCCGCGTACCGGCCACTTGCTGGCATTGTCAGCCGACTCCCACCTGTTGCTGGAGCTGGATGAAAAGGGCGAGCAAGTCAGCTTCATGACCTTGCTCGGCGGCTTCAACGGCCTCAAGCGCACCATTCCACGTGCCGAAGGCGTGACCATGGACGAGAGCGGCACGTTGTACATGGTCAGTGAGCCGAACCTGTTCTACCGTTTCGAGAAACAGAAATAACCCACGATTACGTCGGACATTTCCCCAATAGCGGCATTCGCCAGACATCCGGCAGCGTTTAAGTTTAAATTCAGACAGGCGTGATATTTATTCGCCACTTTTTGACTTCGAGCTGCCCTGATGCGTCGATTCGCCCGCCCCAAACCCGCGTTTTTTACTGTGCTGCTGATCGCCCTGGTGGCCGCCGGTGTGGTTGCACAGCAATTGCGTCTGTTCGAGCGCGCATGGTTTAACTGGCAGGCCTGGCGCCAGCCCGCCGATGAGCGCTCCATCGGCCTGGCCGATTATCGCGTCAGCCTGGAAGCCAAGGTGATCGAAGGCCTCGACGATGATGTCTCAGCCCTCACCTATGACCCGGTGCGCAAAAGCCTGTTTACCGTCACCAATAAAAACGCCGAGCTGGTTGAACTGTCCCTGGAGGGCAAGATTTTGCGGCGCATTCCACTGGTGGGCTTTGGCGATGCCGAAGCGGTGGAGTTCATCAGCGACAACATCTACGTGATCAGCGATGAGCGTCAGCAGCGGCTGATCAAAGTGCACGTGAACGACGACACCCAGTTCCTCGACGCCGCCGATGCGGAGCAGATGACATTGGGCGTACACATGGGCGGCAACAAGGGGTTCGAGGGCCTGGCTTACGACTCGGTCGGCAAGCGCCTGTTTGTGGCCAAGGAACGAGACCCGATGCTGATTTACGAGGTGCACGGGTTCCCTCATTTCAAGCCGGAAAAAACCTACTCGGTGCACGTCATCAACAACCCCAAGCGCGATGCCGGACTGTTTGTGCGCGATTTGTCGAGCTTGCAATACGATGAGCGCAGCGGCCATCTGCTGGCGCTGTCGGATGAATCGTTTCTGGTGCTGGAGCTGGACATCGACGGTCGCCCGCTAAGCAGCCTTTCTCTGCTCAACGGGCGCCATGGCCTGCAAAAACGTGTGCCTCAGGCCGAGGGCATCGCCATGGACGACCAAGGCAGCTTGTACCTGGTCAGCGAGCCCAACCTGTTTTACGTGTTCAAGAAACCCTGATCAAAACATCCACTGCACACCCAGCGAATAGCCGGTCTGGCTGCCTTCGGCATGCCCCAGGCGGCTGTTTACCTCGGCGTAAACGCCCAGCTGCGGGGTGATCGCCAGCTGGCTGCCGACTTGGGCGCGGCCAAAGCTTTTGTCCACGGCACCCAGTTTGGCGGTGCGCGCCCGGCCGTCGGCGTGGGCGGTCAGTTGCAGGTCGTCGAGACGCCCGTCAGCCAATTCCTTGACCCAGGCGATGTCGCCGTAAGGCAGCAGGCTCAAGCCATAGGGCAGGGCGACTGCACCGCGTACGCGCCAACCGAGGCTGGCTTCCAGAGAGTCGAAGGATTGCTCCTGATACTCAAGCGCCGTGCGCAGGTTCTGTTTCTCGTGGAATTTATCGATGCGCGCGTGACTGTAATCCAGACCGGCAAACGGCCCACTCTTGACCGTGCCGAAGTCGAAGTCGTAGCCGCCCAGGACGCGCGCGCCCAAGGACAGAGCGTCGGTGTTGCCGCTCAGTTGCTGATTGAGCAAGATCGGGCCGCCATTGGCCTGGATCAACAGGTTGCGCTTGGAATCAAAGCGTGTACGACCGACGCTCAGGTCGCCGGCCAGCCAGCTCGGCCCGCCGTCGTTGAGCAAGGCGTAGACCGCCGCCTGCCAGGTGTCGCTGTCGAGTTTGCCGCGGTGTTCGAGGGTGTCGCGCCCGTTGAGGTAGCTCAGGCTGGCGCCGATGTTCAAGCTGGACGTGAGTTGGTAGTCGCCCAGCGCATGCACGCCCAGGCGCCGCGCCTCGGGGTTGAGCGGGCTGTCGAAGCCGCTGTCCGGGCTGTATTCGCCGTCCACGCCAATTTCGCCATCAAAACTGCCCGCCTCGCGGCTGGCGGACTGCAAGGTCAGCCAGCGCCGATCATGCAGCCGCACCATGGTCTGGTGCTGGCGCTGCAAGTTGTCCTGCATGTTGCGCGCAACGGCGCCGCCCGAGGCGGTCGAGGCCATCAGGTCGGCGTTGGTCAACTCCAGTACCAGGCGGCTGAGCAGGCGCGAATAGTCGCGCAGGCGCTGGTCGATGCGCGCCTGGCCGAAGGCATCGGTGAGCACGGCTTTGTTGTCCTCGGCCGGGTCATGCCAGGTGGAGCCACCCGGAATTTTCGGGTTGTTGGTCTGGGTGTAGCCGTCCAGGTCGCCCAGCTCCCAGTTGGTGGCTTCGATATACAGAATCGGGATGTTCAGCGGCTCGAACGGCTCGCCATCGCTGCAACAGCCGGTGCCCTTGGGGTATTGCGGGTCCAGGCCAGGGTTGGTGAGCAGTGGGATGTTCAATTCCTTGGCGATCTGGAATGTGTGCTCGCGCAGCGAGGCCAGAGCGGGGTTGGCCGCGCTGTTCTGGCCAGCGTGGGCGTACATCATGTCGCCGGTGATCAGGCTGTCGAGGTTGATCATCGCCAGCATGTTCGCGCGCTGGCTGGCGCTGAGTGAGTCGACAAACGCCTTGGAGCCGCGCAGGCCTTCTTCTTCCGCGCCGAAGCCGACGATTTGCAGACCGTTTTCCAGTTGTAGGCCGCCGAGGTTCTTCGCCACTTCGGTCAGCACGCTGGCGCCGGAGCCATTGTCGTCCAGGCCTTGCAGGGTCGGGCGGCCGAAGTAGGTGTCAAAATGCGCGCCAATCACCACGTATTGCGCCGTAGTGCCGGCGGCGTAGGCCACCACGTTTTGCGAGGCGCGAGTGCCGTTGTTCCAGGTGAAGTTCTGGCGACTGAGGCTGTAGGCCGAGCCCATCTGGCTTTGCATCCAATCTGCTGCGCCGGCGAAATTGGCGGTGCCGCGATACCGGCCGGGGTAATCGTTGATCAGCTTTTCCAGGGTGGTGTTGGCGTGCTGGCCGTAATCGTAGGCCTGGGTATGTGTCGACAGCAGGCTGCCGACCACGCTGATCGCGAGGGCTAGGGGCTTTATCACAAGGTCGTCCTTGAGGTGATGGGGAAGGTCAAGCCCAGACCCATTGCACAATGCGCGCCTCATTCCTTGAGCGACTGCAAAGTGGCGCATTGTTAAACGCGTGGGTCGCCTGGCTGTAATTTGTAACGGATTTGATACTGAGGAAGGTACGACATGCGGTGAGGTGGCGCACGATTTTGGCGAGGGGATGCAGCGAAAAGTAGCGTTTTTGTTACATAAATATCGAGGTCAGCACATAGCAAATGTGGAAGCGGGCTTGCTCGCGAAGACGGTGTGTCAGGCAACTGATCCAGCGACTGACATACCGCATTCGCGAGCAAGCCCGCTCCCGCACAAACCCGGCTCCCACAGGGGGATACGCGGTTTTTTAAGCTTTGAGGGTTTTCACGCCTTCAGAGGTGCCCAGCAGCAATACGTCCGCCGGACGCGCGGCGAACAACCCATTGGTCACCACGCCGACGATCGCATTGATCTGCGTCTCCAGCTGCACCGGGTTGGTGATCTGCATGTTGAACACATCAATGATGATGTTGCCGTTGTCGGTCAACACGCCTTCGCGGTACACCGGGTCGCCGCCCAGCTTGACCAGCTCGCGGGCCACGTGGCTGCGGGCCATCGGGATCACTTCCACCGGCAGCGGGAATGCGCCGAGTACCGGCACCAGCTTGCTGGCGTCGGCGATGCAGATGAAGGTCTTGGCCACGGCCGCGACGATCTTCTCGCGGGTCAGGGCAGCGCCGCCGCCTTTGATCAGGTTCAGGTGTTCGTCGCTTTCATCGGCACCGTCGACATAGAACTCCAGGTCGCTCACGGTGTTGAGCTCGTACACCGGAATGCCATGGCCCTTGAGGCGCGCGGCGGTGGCTTCGGAGCTGGCCACGGCGCCGTCAAACGCGCCTTTGTGCTGGGCCAGCGCATCGATAAAGCAGTTGGCGGTGGAGCCGGTGCCGACACCGACGATGCTCTTGTCGTCGAGTTTAGGAAGGATTAAATCGACGGCGGCCTGGGCCACTGCCTGTTTGAGTTGATCCTGGGTCATGCGGGCTCCGGAACGGGCGGGGAGTTATCGAGGGCGGCGAGTATAACCCAACAAAACCTCGGGATTCGTGTGGTCGCCCGGCCAAAAGCCGGGTTAGACTCCTTGGCCCTGCCCAACCTGCTCAGTGATTCCCGCCGATGCTTGAACAGTACGTCAAAAAGATCCTCACCTCGCGCGTCTACGACGTTGCCGTAGAAACCCCTTTGCAGACCGCCCGCCAGCTCTCCGAGCGGCTGGGCAACAAGGTCTGGCTCAAGCGTGAAGACTTGCAGCCGGTGTTCTCGTTCAAGATTCGCGGCGCCTACAACAAGTTGACCCAACTGAGCAGCGAGGAACGTGCGCGCGGCGTGGTCACCGCGTCTGCCGGCAACCACGCCCAGGGCCTGGCCCTGGCGGCCAAGGTGCTGGGGGTCAAGGCCACCATCGTGATGCCCAAGACCACCCCGGAAATCAAAGTTGAAGGCGTGCGTTCGCGTGGCGGCAAAGTGGTGCTGCACGGCGATTCCTTCCCGGAAGCCCTGGCCTACTCGCTCAAACTGGTCGACGAAAAAGGCTACGTCTACATTCACCCCTACGATGATCCGCACACCATTGCCGGGCAGGGCACCGTGGCGATGGAGATTCTGCGTCAGCACCCTGGGCCGCTGGACGCGATTTTCGTACCGGTGGGCGGCGGCGGGCTGATCGCCGGTATTGCGGCGTACGTGAAATACCTGCGCCCTGAAATCAAGATCATCGGTGTCGAGCCGGATGACTCCAACTGCCTGCAGGCCGCCATGGCGGCGGGCGAGCGTGTGGTGCTGCCAACCGTCGGCATCTTCGCCGATGGCGTGGCGGTGGCGCAGATCGGCCAGCACACCTTCGACATCTGCAAAGACTATGTGGACGAAGTGATCACCGTCAGCACCGATGAAATCTGCGCGGCGATCAAGGACATCTACGACGACACGCGCTCCATCACCGAGCCTGCTGGCGCGCTTGGCGTGGCGGGTATCAAGAAATACGTGGAAACGCGGGGCATCACCGGGCAAACCCTGGTGGCCATCGACTCCGGCGCCAACGTCAACTTCGACCGCCTGCGCCACGTGGCCGAACGCGCCGAGCTGGGTGAAGGCCGCGAAGCCATCATCGCGGTGACTATTCCCGAGCAACCGGGCAGCTTCAAGGCGTTCTGCGAGGCCGTGGGCAAGCGCCAGATCACCGAATTCAACTACCGCTACCACTCCGGCCGCGAGGCGCACATCTTCGTCGGCGTGCAGACGCACCCGGAAAACGACCCGCGCAGCGCGCTGATTGCCAGCCTCACCAGTCAGGGTTTCCCGGTGCTGGACCTGACCGAGAACGAACTGGCCAAGTTGCACATCCGCCACATGGTCGGCGGGCACGCGGCCAAAGTCAGCGATGAGCTGGTGTTCCGTTTCGAGTTCCCGGAGCGTCCGGGCGCGCTGTTCAACTTTCTTAACAAACTGGGCGGGCGCTGGAACATCTCGATGTTCCACTACCGCAACCACGGCGCGGCCGATGGCCGTGTGGTCGCAGGCCTGCAAGTGCCGGCGGACGAGCGCCATTTGGTGCCGGCGGCCTTGGCGCAAATCGGCTACCCGTACTGGGATGAAAGCGAAAACCCGGCCTACCAGCTGTTCCTCGGTTAAGCGACTACGCTGACTGAGCGGCCTTCAAGGAATCAAGACCATGGAAACGCTGACCACCCTCAAGGTGATCCACATCACCGCCACTGTGTTACTGCTGCTCAGCGGCCTGGGCCTTGCGGTACTGGCCTGGCGCAAACGCAGCGTCGGTCCGACCGCTACCGTGCAACGTCCGTGGGCGTTTGTGTGGTTGCTGATGGGGGTGTGCATGGTCAGCATGCCGTTTACCGGCTGGTGGCTGGTGCATATGACCGGCTGGCCGCTGGGGCAAACCTGGATTCTGGGTTCCAGCATCCTCTACACCGTGGCGGCGCTGGCCTGGTTCTGGCTGGTGGCGCGGCTTAATCGCCTGCGTAAAGGCGAGGGCGGTAGCCTGAATTTCACGTTGGTGCTGGCGGTGGTCAGCCTGGTGGGGTTTGTGGCGATTGCCGGGTTGATGGGTGCCAAGCCGGTTTAAGGCTTTAAACCGCGTCGGCTGCATCGGGGGCAAGCCCCCTCCCACATTTAACCGAGTAGATCCTTTGGAATGCGGTCGAGTGTGGGAGGGGGCTTGCCCCCGATAGGGCCATCAGCTACGCAGGGTAATCACCGGCCAGCCTCGCTTCTGGGCTTCAGTCCGCAAATTCGGGTCCGGATCCACCGCCACCGGGTGGGTCACTTGCTCCAGCAACGGCAAATCGTTCATCGAGTCGCTGTAGAAGTAGCTGTCTTCCAGGCTGTACCCGGTTTCTTCCAGCCAACGATTCAGGCGCGTCACCTTGCCTTCACGGAAGCACGGCACATCGGTGCTGCGCCCGGTGTAGCGGCCATTTTCCATCTCGCATTCAGTGGCGATCAGGGTTTCAACGCCCAGGCGTGCGGCAATCGGCGCGGTGACGAAGCGGTTGGTGGCGGTGATGATCACCAGCTTATCGCCCGCAGCGCGGTGTTTGGCCAGCAGTTCCACGGCCTTGGGCAGCATGATCGGCTCGATGCAATCGCGCATGTAGTCGTTGTGCCACTCGTTCAACTGGGCCATCTCGGTGCGGCCGAGGATTTCCAGGCAGAAGTTCAGGTACTCGGCGTTATCCAGCGTGCCGGCCAGGTAGTCCTGGTAGAACTCGTCGTTGCGGGCCTTGTAGGCCACCGCGTCGAGAATCCCGCGTTCGCAGAGGTAATCGCCCCAGGCGTGATCGCTGTCACCGCCCAAAAGCGTGTTGTCCAAGTCGAATAAAGCCAGGCGCATTGCAGTTACTCGCTGAAAAGTCTGTAAAAAGGCGTCCAGAATACGGTCTTTTCACAAGAGTGCACATAAGGTAAGAAGCCTCGTTGCCGCTGGAACAACCTTTGTGGAACAATGCGGCGACATGCGTTTGCGAGGTTGTTGCCGTGATCGACCCCGATGGTTTCCGTCCTAATGTCGGGATTATTCTTACGAATGATGCCGGACAGGTGCTATGGGCTCGCCGAATCAACCAAGATGCCTGGCAGTTTCCTCAAGGTGGAATCAACCCCGACGAAACCCCTGAAGACGCCTTGTACCGTGAGTTGAACGAAGAAGTCGGCCTTGAGCGCGAAGATGTGCAAATTCTGGCCTGTACCCGTGGCTGGTTGCGCTATCGTTTGCCGCAACGCCTGGTGCGTACCCACAGCCAACCGCTGTGCATCGGCCAGAAGCAGAAATGGTTTCTCCTGCGCCTGATCTCCAACGAGCAGCGGGTGCGGATGGATTTGACCGGTAAACCGGAGTTCGATGGCTGGCGTTGGGTCAGCTATTGGTACCCGTTGGGCCAGGTCGTGACATTCAAGCGCGAGGTTTATCGTCGCGCTCTCAAAGAGCTTGCCCCGCGCCTTTTAGCGCGCGACTGACGACGGAGTTCGACCCCGAGCCATGCTCAATACGCTGCGCAAGATCGTCCAGGAAGTTAACTCCGCCAAGGATCTCAAGGCGGCGTTGGGGATTATTGTGTTGCGCGTCAAGGAAGCCATGGGCAGCCAGGTCTGCTCGGTTTACCTGCTGGACCCCGAGACCAACCGTTTTGTGCTGATGGCCACCGAGGGCCTGAACAAGCGCTCCATCGGCAAGGTCAGCATGGCGCCCAATGAAGGTCTGGTGGGCTTGGTGGGGACGCGTGAAGAACCCCTGAACCTCGAAAACGCGGCCGATCACCCGCGTTACCGCTACTTTGCCGAAACCGGCGAAGAGCGCTACGCCTCGTTCCTCGGCGCACCGATCATTCACCACCGCCGCGTTGTCGGCGTGTTGGTCATCCAGCAAAAAGAACGCCGCCAGTTCGACGAAGGTGAAGAAGCCTTCCTCGTGACCATGAGCGCGCAGCTCGCCGGGGTTATTGCCCACGCCGAGGCGACGGGCTCGATTCGCGGCCTGGGCCGTCAGGGCAAGGGCATCCAGGAAGCCAAGTTCGTCGGCGTGCCGGGTTCGCCGGGTGCTGCCGTCGGTACGGCGGTGGTCATGCTGCCACCGGCCGACCTCGATGTGGTGCCGGACAAGACCGTCCACGACATCGACGCCGAAATCAAACTGTTCAAGACCGCCCTGGAAGGCGTGCGCGCCGACATGCGCAACCTGTCGACCAAGCTGGCCACGCAACTGCGTCCCGAAGAGCGCGCGCTGTTCGACGTGTACCAGATGATGCTCGACGACGCGTCGCTGGGTAATGAAGTCAAAACCGTGATCAAGACCGGCCAGTGGGCCCAGGGCGCGCTGCGCCAAGTGGTCACCGATCACGTCAACCGTTTCGAGTTGATGGACGACGCCTACCTGCGCGAGCGTGCCTCGGATGTGCGTGACCTTGGTCGCCGTCTGTTGGCCTACCTGCAGGAAGACCGCACCACCAACCTGGTCTACCCCGACAACACCATCCTGATCAGTGAAGAGCTGACCGCCACCATGCTTGGCGAAGTGCCGGAAGGCAAACTGGTGGGCCTGGTTTCGGTTCTGGGTTCGGGTAACTCCCACGTCGCGATCCTGGCCCGGGCCATGGGTATTCCGACGGTCATGGGCCTGGTGGACCTGCCGTATTCCAAGGTCGACGGCATCGACATGATCGTCGATGGCCATCGCGGCGAAGTCTTCACTAACCCCAGCGAGCTTTTGCGCAAGCAATACGCCGAGGTGGTGGAAGAAGAGAAACAACTGGCGCTGGGCCTGGATTCACTGCGCGAACTGCCGTGCGTGACCCTCGACGGCCACCGCGTGCCGCTGCTGGTCAACACCGGCCTGCTCGCCGATGTGGCCCGCGCGCAACAGCGCGGCGCCGAAGGGGTAGGGCTGTACCGCACCGAAGTGCCGTTCATGATCAACCAACGGTTCCCGAGCGAGAAGGAGCAGCTGGCGATTTATCGCGAGCAACTGCAAGCCTTCCACCCGTTGCCGGTGACGATGCGCAGCCTGGACATCGGCGGCGATAAGTCACTGTCCTACTTCCCGATCAAGGAGGACAACCCCTTCCTTGGCTGGCGCGGCATTCGAGTAACCCTCGATCACCCTGAAATCTTCCTCGTGCAGACCCGCGCCATGCTCAAGGCCAGCGAAGGCCTGAACAACCTGCGCATTCTGTTGCCGATGATCTCCGGTACCCATGAGCTGGAAGAGGCTCTGCATTTGATTCACCGCGCCTGGGGCGAAGTCCGCGACGAAGGCGCCGACGTGCCGATGCCGCCGATTGGCGTGATGATCGAAATTCCAGCGGCGGTGTACCAGGCTAAAGAGCTGGCGCGGCAGGTGGACTTCCTTTCGGTCGGCTCCAACGACTTGACCCAATACCTGCTGGCCGTGGACCGCAACAACCCGCGGGTGGCCGACCTCTACGACTACCTGCACCCAGCCGTGCTGCAAGCCCTGCAACACGTGGTGCGCGACGCCCATGCCGAAGGCAAGCCGGTGAGCATCTGCGGTGAAATGGCCGGCGACCCGGCCGCAGCGGTGCTGTTGATGGCGATGGGCTTTGACAGCCTGTCGATGAACGCCACCAACTTGCCGAAGGTGAAGTGGATGCTGCGCCAGGTGAACCTGAACATGGCCAAGGAATTGCTGGCCGAGCTGATGACCATCGACAACCCGCAGGTTATCCACAGCTCGCTGCAGTTGGCGCTGAAGAACCTGGGGCTGACGCGGATGATCAACCCGGCTTCTGCAAAAAACCTCTAAACCGAGGGGCCGCCATCGCGGGCAAGCCCGGCTCCCACAGGGGAATGCATTCCACACTGTGGGAGCTGGCTTGCCTGCGATGAGGCCGGCCCAAGCGCCGCTAAATCCTGAGTTCTACCTCGCCCAGCCGACCACCCAGCGGCCCAAAGCTGCGCTCGACCATCTGCCGCGTCCCGTCGGCATTCACAATCAATGCCGTGCTCGCCCGCGTCCCATAACTGGGGCTGGCGATGAACACGCTCGACAGCAGACTTTCGGTCGCCAACCCCACGCCGGTGTCCGGCAAGTCCGCAAACGGCGCGGTCTGCGGGTCGCTCAAGATGTCCAGCAAAGCCTCCGGCTGCGGGTTTTCCAGTAACTCGCTAAACGCCGCCTTGGCCTTGAGCAGCTTCGGCCATGGCGTATCCAGCCCGGCGTTGGACAACCCATAAACCCCGGCCTTCAGTTGTGTCGGTGCAGTCTCATTGGCGTTGTAATGCCACAGTTCGTTCTGCGTGCCCACTAACAGGTTAAATCCGGCATATTCAATCGAACGGCCGTTAACGTCGGCTAAGTAGTCGTCAATTGACAGCGAACCGGCGAGGAATCGCGCCACAAGCTCCCCGCGCGACTTACGTGACGGCGGCTGGTGCGGGTCGCGGATATTGGTCAGGGCCGCAAAACGCCCCTCGGCGTTCACCCCAAGCCAGGTGCCACCTGCTTCCTGGTCGCGGCCGGCGTAAATGTGCGGCGCATCCGGCCATTGGGCCAGCGGCAGGCTGGGGCGGGCGTAGAACTCATCACGGTTGGCCGCGACGATCAGCGGCTGGGCGTGGCCCGGCCGCCAGGCGAAAACTATCAGGCACATCAGGCGATCCCTTTTGTGTTTTCCCTCACTCTACCCACACAACGGCGGGCGTTCCATCGTATCGAAGTTGGGCCGCACGCCTTCCATCCGTTAACATGCGTGGCTATTGGGCGCGTGTGAACTTCTTAATTTGAAATAGCGGCTGTAACGCAGGCTTAATCGCACACCGGCATGGTCCGGTGCGTCATGACTAATGATTTAACGAGGAGTCGCAATGCTGCCTTACCCGCAGATCAACCCGGTGGCCGTGGCTATCGGTCCGCTGCAAATCCATTGGTACGGGTTGATGTACCTGATCGGCATCGGCGGTGCCTGGCTGCTGGCCTCCCGGCGCCTGAACCGTTTCGACCCGACCTGGACCAAGGAGAAGCTCTCCGACATGGTGTTCTGGATGTCGATGGGCGTAATTGTCGGCGGGCGGCTCGGGTATGTGCTGTTTTACGACCTGCCAGCCTATATCGCCAACCCGACGCTGATTTTCGAAGTGTGGAAGGGCGGCATGGCATTCCACGGTGGGTTTGTCGGCGTGATGATCGCCGCGTGGTGGTTTGGCCGCCGCAACGGCAAGTCGTTCTTCCAGCTGATGGACTTCGTCGCGCCGTTCGTGCCGATTGGCCTGGGTGCCGGGCGGATCGGTAACTTCATCAACGCCGAGCTGTGGGGCAAGCCGACCGACGTGCCGTGGGCCATGGTGTTCCCGCCATTCAGCGACCCGGCGCAGTTGCCGCGCCATCCGTCGCAGCTCTACCAGTTCGCCCTGGAAGGTGTGGCACTGTTCCTGATTCTGTACATCTTCTCGCGCAAGCCACGCCCAACCATGGCCGTGTCGGGGATGTTCGCGCTGTTCTACGGGATCTTCCGCTTTATCGTCGAGTTCGTGCGCGTGCCGGATGCACAGCTGGGCTACCTGGCGTGGGGCTGGTTGACCATGGGTCAGATCCTCAGCATGCCGATGATTCTGGCGGGCCTGGGCCTGCTGTGGTGGGCTTACAACCGTCCGCAGGGCATCAAGAACGCCGCGCTTTAAATTCGAATGCCGAGGCTTTTGCGTAGCCTCGGCTTCAACGATACGGGTAAAAACATGAAGCAATATCTCGAACTACTGAACGACGTCGTGACCAATGGTTTGACCAAGGGCGATCGCACCGGCACCGGCACCAAGGCTGTGTTCGCCCGTCAGTATCGGCATAACTTGGCCGACGGCTTCCCGCTGCTGACCACCAAGAAGCTTCATTTCAAGAGCATCGCCAACGAACTGATCTGGATGTTGAGTGGCAACACCAACATCAAGTGGCTCAACGAAAACGGCGTGAAAATCTGGGACGAATGGGCCACCGAAGACGGCGACCTGGGCCCGGTGTACGGCGAGCAGTGGACCGCCTGGCCGACCAAGGACGGCGGCAAGATCAACCAGATCGACTACATGGTCGACACGTTGAAGAACAACCCCAACAGCCGTCGCATCCTGTTCCACGGCTGGAACGTCGAGTACCTGCCGGACGAAACCAAGAGCCCGCAGGAAAACGCGCGCAACGGCAAGCAAGCGCTGCCGCCGTGCCACCTGCTGTACCAGGCGTTTGTGCATGACGGCCATCTGTCGATGCAGTTGTACATCCGCAGCTCCGACGTTTTTCTCGGCCTGCCGTACAACACTGCCGCGCTGGCGTTGCTCACCCACATGCTGGCCCAGCAATGCGACCTGATCCCGCACGAGATCATCGTCACCACTGGCGACACCCACGCGTACAGCAACCACATGGAACAGATCCGCACTCAGCTGGCACGCACGCCGAAAAAGCTGCCGGAACTGGTGATCAAGCGCAAACCTGCGTCGATCTACGACTATAAGTTCGAAGACTTTGAAATCGTCGGCTACGACGCGGACCCAAGCATCAAGGCTGACGTCGCTATTTAAAGACCGCCCTGGTCTTAAAGGATGGGCTTGTATGGGAGGGGGCTTGCCCCCGATAGCAGTGGTTCAGTCACCCGGTTAGTCACTGACAGACTGCCATCGGGGGCAAGCCCCCTCCCACATTAGAACCCTGTTCGCTAGAGTTAATGGCCGTGGCTTCTGCCCACATGCGAAGGCTCAGCCTCGCTGGCCGCCACACTGCCGCTGACCTCCAGCCGCTGCAAAATCGCGCATTGATCCATTCCCGGCCCACCGCCGCAGCGTTGGCGCAGGTCCAGCAATTGCTCCTGTAACGCCAGCAGCCCATCGATCCGCGCTTTCACGTGGTGGATATGCTCATCAATCAACGCATTCACGCTTTCGCATTGGTCCTGAGGACTGTCGCGTAGGCCGAGCAGGCTGCGGATTTCTTCGAGGGTCATGTCCAGGCTGCGGCAGTTGCGGATAAAGATCAGCCGCTCGGTGTGCGCCTGGGTGTACACGCGGTAGTTGGCATCGGTACGCGCCGGGGGCGGCAGCAGGCCTTCCTTCTCGTAATAACGGATGGTTTCCACCTGACAGTCGGTCAGTTTGGCCAATTCACCGATCTTCATCGCAGCAATCTCCAAATGGGTGCTTGACCCTATAGTGGCTACAGGGTCTTTACTTGGCAACAGGCACCTTTACGGACGCGACAGAATGAGCGACTCCATCCACACCCCCAAAAAGCATGATCACAAGCACGATCACGATCACGATCATGACCATGACCATGACCATGACCATGACCATGACCATGACCATGACCATGACCATGACCATGACCATGACCATGACCACGACCACGGCGCCAAACTGACGCCGGTCAAAAAGCACGACCACGCCAGCCACGGCGACACTTGCTGCTCCAGCAAGGCAGCGCCCGCCGTGGTCACATTGAGCGAAGCGCCGACCGCCGGCTCGCGCCTGAGCACCTTTCGCATCGAAGCCATGGACTGCCCCACCGAGCAGACGCTGATCCAGAACAAACTGGGCAAGCTCGCTGGCGTGCAGCAGCTGGAATTCAACCTGATCAACCGTATCCTCGGCGTCACCCATGACCTGCCGAGCACTGCGCCGATCATCGACGCGATCAAATCCATCGGCATGCAGGCCGACCCGATCGAAGAAGGCGCCCCCGCCGCCGCACCGCCGGCCAAGAAACACTGGTGGCCGCTGGCGCTGTCCGGCGTTGGTGCGCTGGGCGCTGAAGTGCTGCATTTCACCGGCGTAGCCCCGACGTGGGTGATTGCACTGGTGGCACTGGTGTCGATCCTCAGCGGCGGCCTCACCACCTACAAAAAAGGCTGGATCGCGCTCAAGAACCTCAATCTGAACATCAACGCGCTGATGAGCATCGCAGTCACCGGCGCGATCCTGATCGGCCAATGGCCGGAAGCGGCGATGGTGATGTTCCTGTTCACCGTCGCCGAGTTGATCGAAGCCAAGTCCCTGGACCGCGCACGCAATGCCATCAGTGGCTTGATGCAGATGACCCCGGAACAAGCCACGGTGCAGCAAGCCGACGGTGGGTGGGTTGAACAAGAAGTAAAAAGCATCGAACTTGGCGCCATCGTGCGGGTTAAGCCCGGCGAGCGCATCGGCCTGGACGGTGAAGTCACCGCTGGCCAATCCACCATCGACCAAGCGCCGATCACCGGCGAAAGCCTGCCGATTGAAAAGGGCGTGGGCGATAAAGTCTTCGCCGGCACCATCAACCAGGCCGGTTCGCTGGAATACAAAGTCACCGCCGCCGCTAACAATTCAACGCTGGCGCGCATCATTCACGCCGTGGAACAGGCCCAAGGCGCTCGGGCGCCCACCCAGCGCTTTGTCGACACCTTCGCCAAGGTTTACACCCCGGCGGTGTTCTTGTTTGCCCTGGGTGTGGCGATTATCCCGCCGCTGTTCATGGCGGGCGTCTGGTTCGACTGGATCTACCGCGCCCTGGTGCTGTTGGTAGTCGCGTGCCCCTGTGCGTTGGTGATCTCCACCCCGGTGACCATCGTCAGCGGCCTGGCCGCGGCAGCGCGTAAAGGCATCCTGATCAAAGGCGGCGTGTACCTGGAGGGCGGTTACAAGCTCGACTACCTGGCCCTCGACAAAACCGGCACGATCACCCACGGCAAGCCGGTGCAAACCGATTACCTGGCGCTGTTTCCCAATCTCGAAGACAGTGCGCCGGCCCTGGCTGCCAGCCTGGCCGGTCGCTCCGACCACCCTGTGTCGCTGGCCATCGCCAATGCGGCTGTGGATAAAAACCTGCAGAGCCACGTTGTGGATAACTTCGAGGCCCTGGCCGGGCGTGGTGTGCGCGGCGATATCAACGGCGAAACCTATCACTTGGGTAACCACCGCCTGGTGGAAGACCTTGGCCTGTGTTCACCCGAGCTTGAAGAAAAGCTCTTCGCGCTGGAGAAACAAGGCAAGTCCGTGGTGTTGCTGCTCGACAAGTCCGGCCCGCTGGCATTGTTCGCCGTGGCCGACACGGTCAAGGACAGCAGCCGCGAAGCCATCCAGCAACTGCACGACCTGGGCATCAAGACCCTGATGCTCACGGGCGACAACACCCACACCGCCCAGGCGATTGCGGCCCAGGTCGGCATCGACCAGGCCCAGGGCGACCTGTTGCCCACCGACAAACTGCAAGCCATCGAAACCCTCTACGGCCAAGGCCACCGCGTGGGCATGGTTGGCGACGGCATCAACGATGCCCCGGCGCTGGCCCGCGCCGAGATCGGTTTTGCCATGGCCGCCGCCGGTACCGACACCGCCATCGAGACCGCCGACGTGGCCTTGATGGACGATGATTTGCGCAAGATCCCGGCTTTCATTCGGCTCTCCCGGCAAACGTCGAGTATCCTCAAGCAGAACATCGCCCTGGCGCTGGTGATCAAGGCGATCTTCCTCGCAGTCACCTTCCTCGGCATGGCGACCATGTGGATGGCGGTGTTCGCCGACATGGGCGTCAGCCTGCTGGTGGTGTTCAATGGCCTGCGCCTGTTGCGCAAATAATTGATGTGAGGGTGGTGTGCTGAGTGCCGAGTTAAAGGCGTTTTTTATGGTCGCCCGCCTGGGCAGCATTACCCAGGCGGCGAAAAAACTCGGGCTGAGCCAGCCCACGGTGACTACCCAGATTCGCAACCTGGAAAGCCAGTACGGCGTTGAGCTGTTCTACCGTGGCGGGCGCCGCCTTACTGTCAGCGACGACGGCGCGCGCCTGCTGCCGATGGTCAAGGCGCTGTTGCAGCAGGAAGCCGACATCGAGTTCTTTCTGCGCAACAACGGCCAGGTCCAGGGCACGTTACGGATTGCCGCAACGGCGCCGTATTACATCCTCGACCTGGTCAAAGCCTTTCGCGAACGCCTGCCGCAAGTGGAGGTGTCGGTGGAAATCGGCAACTCCCAGCAGGTGCTCGAAGCGCTCGACGATTACCGCGTCGATGTCGCCGCGTCGTCCCAACTGCTGGAAGACCCCCGCCTGATTCGCCGCGTGCTGGGCACCGATCCTTTGGTGTTGGCGGTGCACCGCAATCATCCCCTGGCCACGCTCGATCACGTGCCGCTCAATGCGTTGGCCGGGCATACCTTACTGATGCGTGAGGCGGGCTCTACCACGCGGCGGCTGACCGAAGAAATGCTGCAGGGCGCTGGGGTGAGTTACGGGCCGTTGCTGGAGATTGGCAGCCGTGAGTCGATCCGCGAGGCGGTGCTGCGCAACATCGGCATCAGCATCATCGCTCGTCAGGAAGTGCCTCATGACCCGCAGTTGCGCGTGCTGACCATCGAGAACGCGCCGCAGATTGCGGAGTATTTGTACTGCCTCAAGGAACGAAAGTCGGCGCGCCTGCCGGCGGCGTTTCTTGGGTTGGCGCAGGAAATGTCGCCACTCTGAACCTTGCTTGGTGGCCTTTGAATCGCCATCGCAGGCAAGCCAGCTCCTACATTTGAATGCGTTCACACATCAAAATGTGGGAGCGGGCTTGCCCGCGATGGCGTCAGCCCCGACGACACAGTCTCCAAATCCTACACAAATCCACCAATACCACTATCACCGCATTTTGCCTTCCTGCCACACCAGGTACGCATTGCCCACCTAGCATGGCCTTCATCCGTTTGATGAGGTGCCTCCATGAACACAGCCCTGACCCACCCCGGCGCGCCGATGACGGTGCGCGGTATCCACAAACGCTTCGGTGCCTTTACTGCGCTGGACAATGTGTCTCTGGACGTCGCCGCTGGCGAGCTGGTGTGCCTGCTGGGGCCGTCCGGTTGCGGCAAGACCACCTTGCTGCGCTGCATCGCCGGCCTTGAACGCCAGGACAGCGGTGAGCTGCGCCTGGGCAACCGCGACGTTTCCCTACTGCCGCCGCAGGCGCGGGACTACGGCATTTTGTTTCAGTCCTACGCACTGTTTCCCAACCTCACCGTCGAGGCGAATATCGGCTACGGCCTCACTGGCAGCGGCCGCGATGAGGTGCGCAAGCGTGTCGGCCAGATGCTCGAATTGGTCGGCCTGCTGGGCAGCGAAAAGAAATACCCCGGCCAGCTTTCCGGCGGCCAGCAACAACGCGTCGCCCTGGCCCGTGCCCTGGCACCGGCGCCCTCGCTGTTGCTGCTCGACGAGCCCATGTCGGCCCTCGACGCCCGCGTGCGCGAGCATTTATGCACCGAGCTGCGCCAGCTGCAGCGGCGCCTGGGTATCACCACGCTGATGGTCACCCACAATCAGGACGAGGCCATGCTGATGGCCGACCGCATTGCCGTGATGAACAACGGCAAGGTCGAGCAATACGCCACGCCCCAGGAAATCTACGACCGCCCGGCCACGCCGTTTGTGGCGGAGTTTGTCGGCCAGGGTAACTGGCTGCCGTTCAGCCGCAACAGTGCGAGCCATGCCCAGGTCGGCGGGCTGAACATGCGCCTGGCCGACGATGCAGGCGTGGCGAAATCCGGGCGCTTGTTCTGCCGCCCGGAAGCCATCAGCGTCAACCCGCCGGTGCATGAAGAAAACCTGTTCCCGGCCAAGGTTCGCGAAATCACGTTTCTTGGTAACCGCTGCCGCATGCGTTTTGAACTGGAACAATTGCCCGGCCACGCGCTGCTGGCTGAGTTGGCCCCGGAAGCCATGCCGCGCCTGGGTGCCCAGGACATCTGGGTCGCCTTGCCACCGCGCAGCCTGCAGGTGTTTGCCTGAGATGGCGGCTGTGATGACCCTGCCGCGCCAGGTATCGCGCGCCGAAAACGGCGACCGTATTTTTGTGCTCGGCGGCAAACTGCTGTGGCTGGTGCTGCTGGGTGTCGCCGTATTGCTGCCATTGCTGGCAATCTTCTGGCGCGGTTTCAGCAGCGAAGTGGGGCAGGGCGGCGGTCTTGCTGCGGCGCGGGAAATGCTCACCAGCGCTAACTTCCACTGGCTGCTGGGCAATAGCCTGAAAGTCTCTCTCAGCGTGGCGGCCATCGTCGTACCGCTGGCCTATCTGTTTGCCTACGCCCTGCAACGCACGCTGATTCCCGGCAAAGCGATGTGGCGTGGTCTGTCACTGCTGCCGTTGATGGCGCCGTCGATGCTGCCGGGGATTGCGCTGGTGTACCTGTTCGGCAATCAAGGCCTGTTGCGCGGTGTGCTCTCGGACAATATCTACGGCTTCTGGGGCATTGTTCTCGGCGAGGTGATCTACACCTTCCCACACGCTTTGATGATCCTGCTGTCAGCACTTTCGCTGGCGGATGCGCGGCTTTTCGATGCGGCATCAAGCATGGGCGCCAGCCCCGCGCGGGCGTTTCGCAGCATCACCTGGCCGGCCACGCGCCAGGCGGTGTTCGCCGCGTTTTGCCTGGTGTTCACCCTGACCATCACCGACTTCGGTGTGCCCGTTGTGGTCGGCGGCGATTATCAGGTGCTGGCGCTGGAAGCCTACAAGGCGGTGGTCGGCCAGCAACAGTTCGGTCGCGGCGCGTTGATCGGCATGGTGTTGCTGCTGCCGGCGCTGTTCAGCTTTGGCGTCGATGCCTGGCTGCGCCGTCGGCAGGGCGATGCCATGAGCGGCCGCGCCCAGGTGTTCCAGCCGGCACCGTCGCGGCTGCGTGATGGTTGCTACCTGGCCATTGTGGCGCTGATCTGCGCGGTGTTGCTGCTGGTATTCGGCATGGCGGTGTATTCCTCGCTGGTGAAATTCTGGCCGTACAACCTGTCGTTGTCGCTCAACCACTACCAGTTCGAAGACACGGCCGGCGGCGGTTGGCTGGCCTACCGCAACAGCCTGACCATGGCGCTGTGCACGGCGCTGATCGGCAGCGTGTTGATCTTCACCGGCGCCTACCTGATGGAAAAGACCAAAAGCCAGAAGGGCCTGAACCTGGCCCTGCGCATGCTCAGCTTTGTGCCGATGGCCGTGCCGGGCCTGGTGTTGGGCCTGGGCTACGTGTTCTTTTTCAACCTGGGCGGCAACCCGCTGCATGTGTTCTACGGGACGATGACCCTGCTGGTGGTGTGCACCATTGCGCACTATTTGACCACCGCGCAGATGACCGCGACCACGGCGCTGCGCCAGCTCGACAGCGAATTCGAAGCCGCCGCGCTGTCCCTCAAGGCGCCGCTGTACCGCCACTACCTGCGTGTCACCGTGCCGATCTGCCTGCCGGCGCTGCTGGACATCGTGCGCTACCTGTTTGTGTCGGCGATGACCACCGTGTCGGCCGCAATTTTCCTTTACAGCCCCGACACCATCCTCGCCGCCGTCGCCGTATTGAACATGGACGACGCCGGCAACGTGGGCGGTGCGGCGGCCATGTCGACCTTGATTCTGTTCACCTCGGCCGGCGTCTCGCTGCTGCTGGCGTGGGCCTCACGTGGCGCACTGCGTCGCTCTCAAGCCTGGCGCCAGACCGCGCCCGGCCAATAACCATCCTTGAAGGAGGTGCTCCATGTTCAAGCCCCTGGCGCTGGTCGCTGCCGTACTCACCGCATTCAGCCTGAATGCCTTCGCCAAGACCGAGCTGACCGTGTACACGGCCCTCGAAGCCGAGCAGTTGAAGACCTACAAGCAGGCCTTCGAAAAGGCCAATCCCGACGTCGAGATCAAATGGGTGCGCGACTCCACCGGCATCATCACCGCCAAGCTTCTGGCCGAGAAAGACCGCCCGCAAGCCGACGTAGTCTGGGGGCTGGCGGCCTCTAGCCTGGCGATTCTCGATCAGCAAGGCATGCTGGATAACTATGCGCCGAAAGGCCTGGACAAAATCGGCAAAAACTACCGCGACGCTGCCAACCCGCCGGCGTGGGTCGGCATGGACGTGTGGGCCGCAACCATCTGCTTTAACACCATCGAAGCCCAGAAACAGGGCCTGACCAAGCCGGTGAGCTGGCAAGACCTGACCAAGCCTGAGTACAAGGGCAAGATCGTGATGCCCAACCCGGCCTCCTCCGGCACCGGCTTTTTGGATGTCAGTGCCTGGCTGCAAACCTTCGGCGAGAAGCAAGGCTGGCAGTACATGGACGACCTGCACCAGAACATCGGCCAGTACGTTCACTCCGGTTCCAAGCCGTGCAAGCTGGCGGCCTCGGGTGAATTCCCGATTGGTATTTCCTTCGAGTACCCCGCCGTTCAACTGAAACGCCAGGGCGCGCCGCTGGACATCATTCTGCCCAAAGAAGGCCTGGGCTGGGACATTGAAGCGACTGCCGTGATCAAGGGCACTGCCCACGCCGATGCGGCTAAAAAGCTCGCTGACTTCTCCGCCAGTGCAGCGGCGATGGACCTGTACAAAGACAACTTTGCTGTACTTGCCCAGCCCGGTATCGCCAAGCCGCAGACCGAATTGCCGGCCGATTATGAGCAGCGCCTGATCAAGAACGACTTTGCGTGGGCCTCGAAAAACCGCGACAGCATCCTGACTGAATGGCGCAAGCGCTATGACGGCAAGTCGGAGAAGGTGGCCGGTCAGTAAGGTTTTCGTTAGGGCTTATGGCCTCATCGCAGGCAAGCCAGCTCCCACATTTGACGGTGTTCACAAATCAAAATGTGGGAGCTGGCTTGCCGGCGATAGCGGCTTCGAATTCAGGATATTTCTTCATGACACAACGCAGCGACCTGCTCATCATCGGCGCCGGCATCCTCGGCCTGTCCCACGCCTACGCCGCCGCCAAACGCGGCCTCAAGGTCAAGGTATTCGAGCGCAGCGCCACGCCGCTCGGCGCCTCTGTGCGCAACTTTGGCCAGGCGCTGGTCACCGGCCAACCGCCGGGGCCGATGCTCGACCTGGCCCTGCAAAGCCGTGATATCTGGGGGCATTGGGCGCAGGTCGCCGGCCTGCAGCTCAAGCGCAAGGGCTCATACCTGTTTGCGCGTACAGAGGCGGAAGAACAGCTGTTGGAAGCTTTTTGCGCCGGTCGTGCACAGGCTTACGGCTACAACGTCGAACTGCTGCAAGGCGCGGCGATGAAAGATCTATATGGTGGCCAGTTCCGCCATCACCGCGCCGCGCTGCATGGCAAGGACGATCAGCAGTTGTATTCGCGCGAAGCGATTCCGGCGCTGATCAACTACCTTCGCAGCGAATTGAAGGTGGAGTTTCATTTCTCCACGCTGGTGCGCGACGTTGAGCCCGGCCACGTGCACACCACGGCGGGGAGCTTTCGTGGCGAGCAGGTCATTGTGTGCTCCGGCCACGACTACCAAACCCTGCTGGCGGAATCGATCGCTGAACTCAACCCGAGTGTCTGTCGCCTGCAAATGCTGCGCGCACGCCCAGCCGTCAACCTGAACCTGCAACACGCGTTGCTCACAGGCCTCAGTTGTGTGCATTACGGCGCCTTCGCCGATTTGCCGGAAGCGGCGCCCGTGCAGGCGCAAATCCTGCGCGATGCACCGCATTTGCATGAACACGGCATTCACTTGCTGATCAGCCCGACGCCTTATGGCGAACTGATCATCGGTGATTCCCATGACTACGGCCGCGATGCCTCGCCGTTCAATACCGAGCAGGTCGATGACTGGATGATCGAACTGGCGCAGCAGACCCTGGGTTGCAAGGTTCAGGTGGTGGAGCGCTGGCAGGGCGTGTACGGCGCGCGTGGGCCGGTGCCGTTTTCGTTCCTGCGCGTAGCACCGGGCGTGAGCGCGGCGTTGATGCACACCGGTGTGGGCATGAGCGTCGGGCCGGCGATGGCCGAACGAAACATCAGCACGGTGTGGGGTGAGGCGTGATGAACCCGGAACAGGCGATTGCCGAACTCTTCGGCTTGTACGAGCAGCATGGCACGGCAGACTACATCGGCGAGCCGGTGTCGCAGATCGAACACATGTCCCAGGCCGCACAGCTGGCTATGGCTGAGGGCTTTGACGATGAAGTGGTGCTGGCGGCGTTTTTCCACGACATCGGGCACCTCTGCGGCCAGGGCGGCGAGAACATGGGCGGTTACGGCGTGGCCAGCCACGAGCGGCTAGGCGCGGATTATTTGCGCCGCGCAGGGTTCAGCGAACGCATGGCCAGGCTGGTGGAGTATCACGTGCAGGCCAAGCGCTACCTGACCTTCAGCCAGCCGGCCTATTACGCCCGCTTAAGCGAAGCCAGCCGCCGAACCCTGAGTTACCAGGGCGGCGTGATGAGCGCCGAAGAAGCCCAGGCGTTCGAGCAGGACCCGCTTTGTTCGGTGAGCCTGCGCATGCGCCACTGGGATGAGCAGGCCAAGGACATGCACGTGCCGGTGCTGGACCTTGAAGTGTTGAAGGCCAAGGCCCGGCGACTGCTTGCGGCTTAGCGTTCATCCAGGCGCAGGGCCAGCGCCTCGACCTGTTCCTGGCGCTCGGTCTGGCTGAGTTTGGCGTGAGGGTTGAGGGACGACCATTGCGGGTGCGCGCGGGCTTTATGCAGCGCGTCCGGCAGCTTGCCCTCGCGCCAGGTTTTGTCCTGAGGCGTGTCGACCTTGATGCTGTGCATCGCCGCATGGCCACGCAGGTTCAGGGCCTTGAGCAACTGGCGCTGGCGCAAGGCGAGCAGGCGCAGCACGCTGTCGTCGACGGTCAGCTCGCGATGGCCCTTGATCTTGCCCAGCAGACGGCTGCCGTAGCTGCGCGCGGTTTGCAGCGCACCGCCGGCAATCGCACCGGCAATCGCGGCGGCGCCCAGGGTCAGGCCGCCAACCAGCAAATCCACGCCGGCCCCGGCGGCCGCGCCTGCGGCGATCCCGCCGCCGACGCGCACGCCAAGTTGTTTGAGGGTTTCGGGGTTGAACAGGTCATCGCCCCAACGGCCGTCGAGCAGCGGCAAGTCGCTGGCGGTGGCGTCCTGCGGGCGAAAGCCGAAAAGTTTGAGCAGGGCTTCCACGCATTTTTGTTCGCGCTGGCGCACGGCCTTGCGTAAATCGCCGATGGCTTGCTGTTCATCCTCGGTGACCACGCTGCGCCGGCACGCGGCGCAGTCGATCAACAACTCGGCGATCAACCGCGCGGCGCTCTGCTGGCGGGCCTGGCGCTGGGCTTGCTGATCGAGGATCAGCCGTTCCAGCTGCGGCCGCGCATTCTCCAGCAGCAGGGCCAGGCTTTCATACAGGCGGCGCTCCCCGTCTTCCGGCGGCGCGACGCTGTCGAACCGCACCAGCGCATGCAGGCCCAGGCGGGCCAGGGCTTCGCGCCAGTCGGGTTCGCGGTGGTCGCTGCTGCTGACGAAGTTGAGCACCGGCAGCAGTGGCTTGCCGCAACTGGCCAGCACTTGCAGCTCGTCGCGGTACTTGGCCAGCACCGGCTCGCGAGCGTCGATCACATACAGGCCGGCGTCGCAGGCCAGCAGTTGGCGCAAAACCTTGGCCTCCTGTTCGAAACGCTGGCGCGCTTCGCTGCCTTCCAGGAAACGCGCCAGGCGTGCCGGGCCGTCCAAGCGCTCGCCGGGGCGATCCAGGCGCTCCAGGTAGTCGAGCAGGGCGATTGCGTCTTCCAGGCCGGGCGTGTCGTACAGCTCCAGCAAGGCTTCGCCGTCGACCGACAACCGCGCGCCTTCCACATGCCGCGTGGTGCTGGGGCGATGAGAGACTTCGCCGAAGCCGACGTCACGGGTCAGCGTGCGCAAAAGCGACGTCTTGCCGACGTTGGTGTGGCCGACCACGGCCAGTTTCAGCGGTTTAGTCATGACCGGTCTCCAGCCATGTGAGCGGCGCGCAGTCGGCGAAGGGCAGTTCGAGTTGGTGCAACGCGGCGTGCCAATCGCCAAGGCGCTCGGCGTCCAGCGCCTGGCCGGGCGGTGCCTGCAGCAGCCACACGCGGGTGGCCGTGGCGCTGCGTGCCAGTTCGGCGATCAGCGCCAGGCTGCCACGGTCAGGCGAGCGACGAGGGTCGCAGGCGATGGCCAGGCGTGCGGGTGGGAAGCGCGTGAGCTGTTCCAGCAGTTTGTTGCGCGATTCGCGGCTGTCCAGAATGCCGGCGTTTTTGATGCTGGCCGGTAATTTGGGCGGCCACGGGTGCTGATCGTCGAGTTCGATGGCCACCAGCAGGGCGCCGTCGCTCTGCAGTTCGCTGACGCCACCGCTGACCTGGTGCAGCTGTTCAGGCGCTGCATCGTTGACACCGAGCCGTTCGCTGCTTGGCATCAGGCGTTCGCGCAACGGGCTGTAGCCGGGCAGGTTGAGGTCCAGGCGCAAGGCGGCGCGCCCGCGTTTCCAGCGCCACAGGCACAGCAGCGCGAGGATCAACCGCGGCAGCAGGCCGTAGACCAGCAGCACGCCCACCAGCCAGGCGGCCCAGGCTTGGCGTGCGCTTTCGATATTCAGGGCGGAGTCGCCGCTGGCGCGGATCATGTCGACGGTCGGCACGTTAAAGCCCAGCAGCGCGGGCAGGCTGCCGAGGGCTTGGGTGACGGCGACAAAGGTGTCGGCGCCCAGGATGGTGGTTTCCCACACAAAACCGTAGCGCCGGGTGGCCAGCAGTGTCAGCAAAATCACCATGGCACTGAGCAATGCCAGCAACCACAGGCTGTTGACCAGCACACCCACTGCCCAGCGATTGAGTTTGTGGCGTTGCAGCAACAGCAGCAGTGCCGGCGCCAGTTGAGCCGCCTTGGCATCACGCGCGAATTTTTCGCTGAGCCACAGCCACAGGCGGCCGAGGCTGGCGCTGTGCTCGCCGGCAAACGCCAGGCCCAAGGCCCAGCTCAGCAGCAGAATCAGGTTCAAGCCGAGCAGACTGCCCAGCGCCCAGAACACATTCACCGGGGTCAGGCCGTTACCCAGCGCGGCAAACGCCAGGCCGGCGCCACTGATCACCGCGACCACGGCCAACAGCACCAGCGCCAAACGGGCGCCTTGCAGCCAGCGGGTCAGGGCGGCGGTCAGTCCGTCGCGTTCGGCCAAGTGCAGGGCGCGCGCCTGGATGCGCGTCGGCAAGTCGCCACCGGCCGTGCGGGCCAAGCGGTTGGCTTCCAAGTCTTCGAGTGGGCCGGCGTGTTCTTCACGCAGGCGCACGGTTTCTGTCAGCCAAAGGGTGTGCAGGGGAGTCAGAGCAGTCACGCGCCGTCCTGTTGAGCAAGTGAGGTTGGAGCATAACCGCTGACTCGCAGCTCTGGTATTCTCGTCGCCATGAAAAAAACTCTCCCTTTAAGCCTGATCGCAGCCCTCGGTGAAAACCGCGTGATCGGCGTCGACAACAGCATGCCCTGGCATTTGCCGGGGGATTTCAAATATTTCAAGGCCACCACGCTCGGCAAGCCGATCATCATGGGGCGCAAGACCTGGGATTCGCTGGGCCGACCGCTGCCGGGGCGCTTGAATATCGTGGTCAGCCGTCAGACCGATCTGACGCTTGAAGGTGCGGAAGTTTTTCCGTCGCTGGCTGCGGCGGTGGAACGGGCCGAGGCCTGGGCGCTGGAGCAAAGCGTGGATGAGCTGATGCTGATCGGCGGTGCGCAGTTGTATGCGCAAGGGTTGGAGCAGGCGGATCGCCTGTATCTGACGCGGGTTGCGTTGAGCCCGGACGGGGACGCGTGGTTTCCCGAGTTTGATCTGAACCAGTGGAAGCTGGTGTCGAATGTCGAGAACCCGGCCGAGGGCGATAAGCCCGCGTACAACTTCGAAGTCTGGGAAAAAGCCTAAAAGCATCGGGGGCAAGCCCCCTCCCACAGTTGACCGAGTGAACGCGATCAAGTGTGGGAGGGGGCTTGCCCCCGATAGCGGTCTATCAGGCCTGCGCTAACTCAGCATGCTCATCGGCATTGAGCAACGCTTTATCCGTCTGCCCCATGATCTGGCTGGTAATCGCGCCCGCCGTCATCGAACCGTTCACGTTCAGCGCCGTACGGCCCATGTCGATCAGCGGCTCCACGGAAATCAGCAGCGCCACCAGTGACACCGGCAAGCCCATCGCCGGCAGTACGATCAGCGCGGCAAAGGTCGCGCCGCCGCCAACACCGGCCACACCGGCCGAACTCAAGGTCACGATCGCGACCAGCGTCGCGATCCACAGCGGGTCGAGCGGGTTGATGCCCACGGTCGGTGCAACCATCACCGCGAGCATGGCCGGGTAGAGACCGGCGCAACCGTTCTGGCCGATGGTCGCGCCAAACGAGGCGGCGAAACCGGCAATCGATTGCGGGATACCCAGGCGGCGGGTCTGCGCTTCAATGCTCAGCGGGATGGCGGCTGCGCTGGAGCGGCTGGTGAAGGCAAAGGTCAGCACTGGCCACACCTTGCGGAAGAAGCGCAGCGGGTTGACCCCGGCCAGCGACAGCAGCAGGCCGTGCACCACAAACATCAGGCCCAGCGCCAGGTACGACACCACCACAAAACTGCCGAGCTTGATGATGTCTTGCAGGTTGGAGCCGGCGACCACTTTGGTCATCAGCGCCAGCACGCCGTAGGGCGTCAGCTTCATCACCAGGCGCACCAGGCGCATCACCCAGGCTTGCAGGGTGTCGATGGCGTTGAGCACTTTCTGGCCTTTTTCCACGTCGTCCTTGAGCAGTTGCAGTGCGGCAACCCCGAGAAACGCAGCAAAAATCACCACGCTGATGATCGACGTCGGCTTGGCCCGGGCCAGGTCGGCAAACGGATTGGCTGGCACGAACGACAGCAGCAGCTGCGGAATATTCAGGTCGGCGACCTTGCCTGCGTAATCACTCTGGATCACTTGCAGGCGCGCCATTTCCTGGGTGCCGGCCACCAGGCCTTCTGCGGTGAGGCCGAACAGGTTGGTCAGGCCGATACCGATCAGCGCCGCAATTGCCGTGGTGAACAGCAGCGTGCCGATGGTCAGGAAGCTGATCTTGCCCAGGGACGAGGCGTTATGCAGACGTGCCACCGCGCTGAGGATCGAGGCGAATACCAGCGGGATCACGATCATTTGCAGCAACTGCACGTAACCATTGCCGACCAGATCAAACCAGCTGATCGAGGCTTTGAGCACCGGGTTGCCGTCGCCATAAATCGTGTGCAACGCCGCGCCGAACAGCACGCCGAGCACCAGCGCGAACAGAACCTTCTTGGCGAGGCTCCAGTGTGTGCGGCGGGTTTGTGCCAGGCCCAAAAGCAGGGCCACGAACACCAGTACGTTGAGAATCAGGGGCAGATTCATTGAAGCTCCGTTGAGAAGGCAGCCAATCGCGTGAGCCTGCGATTGCGAACCGGAAAGCCTAACAGCTTGAAATATATTGATTTAATACCGATATGGAATGGTGACTGTCGTTTTTGGAATAAGCCTTTGACGCTCAGGCACACGCCCTTGGCGCAATCACGACGCAAGCGGTCGTGCTCGGGCGATAACTGTCACACAGATTTGTTAGCGTCGATGTCTTTCACTCAGGGAGAAATCGCTTATGAAGTTCGCGCCAACACTACTGGCCGCCGCCTTCTGCTTGGGCCTCGCCAGCCAGGCATTTGCCGCCACCGAGTTGAAGCACTGGCCGGCGCCTGCCGCCGAGCAGTTGAACAAGATGATCGCCGCCAACGCCAACAAGGGTAACTTCGCGGTGTTCGACATGGACAACACCAGTTACCGCTACGACCTCGAAGAGTCCCTGCTGCCGTACCTTGAGAACAAAGGCCTGATCACCCGCGACACCATGGACCCGTCCCTCAAGCTGATTCCGTTCAAAGACACCGCCGACCACAAGGAAAGCCTGTTCAGCTACTACTACCGACTCTGCGAAGTGGACGACATGGTCTGCTACCCGTGGGTTGCGCAGATTTTCTCCGGCTTCACCCTCAAGGAACTCAAGGGCTACGTCGACGAGATGATGGCGTCGGGCAAGCCGGTGCCGGTCACCTATTACGACGGTGACGTGGTCAAGACCATGGACGTGCAGCCGCCGAAAGTCTTCACCGGCCAGGCTGAGCTGTTCAACAAGCTGATGGAAAACGGCATCGAGGTGTATGTGATGACTGCCGCGTCCGAGGAGTTGGTGCGCATGGTCGCCGCCGATCCGAAGTACGGCTACAACGTCAAACCCGAGAACGTCATCGGCGTGAGCACCTTGCTCAAGGATCGCAAGACCGGCGAGCTGACCACCGCGCGTAAGCAGATCGCCGCCGGCAAATACGACGAAAAAGCCAACCTCGGCCTGGAACTGACCCCGTACCTGTGGACCCCGGCGACCTGGATGGCCGGCAAGCACGCGGCGATCCTCACCTACATCGATGAGTGGAAAAAACCGGTGATCGTCGGTGGCGACACCCCCACCAGCGACGGCTACATGTTGTTTCACGATGTGGACGTGGCCAAGGGTGGCGTCCACCTGTGGATCAACCGCAAGGATAAATACATGACCCAACTCAACGGCATGATGGCCAAACACGCGGCGGCCCAGGCCAAGGAAGGGCTGCCGGTGACGGCGGACAAGAACTGGGTGATCGTCAAGCCGGACGAGATTCAGTAAGACCGAGTCGCCTGCTTTCGCGAGCAAGCCCGCTCCCACATTCGACCGCATACTTAAGTTCGAACCCGGTCACCTGTGGGAGCGGGCTTGCCCGCGAAGGCGGCGTTTCAGGCCCTACATGAGTCGGCTGGCCCACCGCGATCGCAGGCAAGCCAGCTCCCACATTCGACCGCATGCTCATGTTGGAACTCGGTCACCTGTGGGAGCGGGCTTGCCCGCGAAAGCGGTGTGTCAGGCAGTACAAGAGTCGGCTGGCCCACCGCTATCGCAGGCAAGCCAGCTCCCACATTCGACCGCATGCTTGAGTTGGAACCCGATCAACTGTGGGAGCGGGCTTGCTCGCGAAGGCGGTGTGTCAGGCAGTACATGAGTCGTCGGGCCCATCGCTATCGCAGGCAAGCCAGCTCCCACATTCGACCGCATGCTTAAGTTGGAACCCGATCAACTGTGGGAGCGGGCTTGCCCGCGAAAGCGGTGTGTCAGGCAGTACATGACTCGGCTGGCCCACCGCTATCGCAGGCAAGCCAGCTCCCACATTTGACCGCATGCTCATGTTGGAACCCGATCAACTGTGGGAGCGGGCTTGCTCGCGAAGGCGGTGTATCAGGCAGTGCGTGAGTCGGCTGGCCCACCGCTATCGCAGGCAAGCCAGCTCCCACATTCGACCGCATGCTCATGTTGGAACTCGGCTTACTGCTGAAGGGTTTATCCAGACAAAAAAATGCCCCGCACGTGGCGGGGCATTTTTATGCGCGAGGCTTACAGGCCGTCGAGCATCGCTTTGTTACGCACAGCGCCTTTGTCGGCGCTGGTGGCCAGCAAGGCGTAAGCCTTCAACGCAGTGGTGACCTTGCGCGGACGCTTCTCGACCGGTTTCCAGCCTTTCTTGTCCTGCTCAACCCGGCGGGCGGCCAGTTCTTCGTCGCTGATCAACAGGTTGATCGAGCGGTTCGGAATGTCGATCAGCACTTTGTCGCCGTCCTGCACCAGGCCAATCGCGCCGCCGGCAGCGGCTTCTGGCGAAGCGTGGCCGATGGACAGGCCCGAGGTGCCGCCGGAGAAACGGCCGTCGGTGAGCAGGGCGCAGGCTTTGCCCAGGCCTTTGGATTTCAGGTACGACGTCGGGTAGAGCATCTCTTGCATGCCCGGGCCGCCTTTCGGGCCTTCGTAGCGGATGATCACGATGTCGCCGGCTTTGACTTCGTCGGCGAGGATGCCGCGCACGGCGCTGTCCTGGCTTTCGAAGATCTTGGCGTTGCCTTCGAACACGTGGATCGACTCATCCACACCGGCGGTTTTCACCACGCAGCCATCCAGCGCGATGTTGCCGTACAGCACGGCCAGGCCGCCTTCTTGCGAGTAGGCGTGCTCGACACTGCGGATGCAGCCGTTTTCACGGTCGTCATCGAGGGTGTCCCAGCGGGTGGACTGGCTGAACGCCGTTTGCGTCGGGATGCCGGCCGGGCCTGCCTTGAAGAAGTGATGCACGGCTTCGTCGGTGGTCTGGGTGATGTCCCACTTGGCGATGCCTTCGGCCATGCTCGTGCTGTGCACGGTCGGCAGGTCGGTGTGCAGCAGGCCGCCACGGGCCAGCGAGCCGAGGATCGAGAAGATCCCGCCGGCGCGGTGCACGTCTTCCATGTGGTACTTCTGGATGTTCGGCGCGACCTTGCACAGCTGCGGCACGTGGCGGGACAGACGGTCGATGTCGCGCAGGTCGAAATCGATCTCGGCTTCCTGAGCGGCGGCCAGCAAGTGCAGGATGGTGTTGGTGGAACCGCCCATGGCGATGTCCAGGGTCATGGCGTTCTCGAACGCCTTGAAGTTGGCGATATTGCGCGGCAACACCGACTCATCGTTGTCGGTGTAGTAACGCTTGCACAGCTCGACGATGGTGCGGCCAGCCTGCAGGAACAGCTGCTCGCGGTCGCTGTGGGTGGCCAGCGTGGAACCGTTGCCCGGCAAGGCCAGGCCCAGGGCTTCCACCAGGCAGTTCATCGAGTTGGCGGTGAACATGCCGGAGCACGAACCGCAGGTCGGGCAGGCGCTGCGCTCGTATTCCGCGACTTTCTCGTCAGACGCGCTGGAATCGGCGGCGATGACCATGGCGTCCACCAGGTCGAGGCCGTGGGAGGCGAGTTTGGTCTTGCCGGCTTCCATCGGCCCGCCGGAGACGAAGATCACCGGGATGTTCAGGCGCAGGGAGGCCATCAGCATGCCGGGGGTGATCTTGTCGCAGTTGGAGATGCACACGATGGCGTCGGCGCAGTGGGCGTTGACCATGTATTCCACGGAGTCGGCGATGATCTCGCGGCTCGGCAGCGAATACAGCATGCCGTCATGGCCCATGGCGATGCCGTCATCCACGGCGATGGTGTTGAATTCTTTGGCCACGCCGCCGGCGCGTTCGATCTCGCGGGCGACCAGTTGGCCCAGGTCCTTGAGGTGGACGTGGCCGGGTACGAACTGGGTGAACGAGTTGGCAATCGCGATGATCGGCTTTTTGAAGTCGTCATCTTTCATCCCCGTGGCACGCCACAGTGCGCGCGCGCCGGCCATGTTGCGGCCGTGGGTGGATGTTTTCGAGCGGTAATCAGGCATGGAGCACTCCGGGCGGCTAATCAAGTACTAAAGGGAAGTGAGCTTCTATTGACGTCTGGAACACTCAGAAAATGGCCGTGTGTCCAAACGTTGCCACTCGCGTCGCGGGATCGCCGCGTGCTTGGGCCTCGAGCTCATAAACCCGCCGGGGGATGACTGGCGATGAATAGGGTCGATTCTACACCGCTGGCGGCCGGAGGGAATGGCCGCCAGCGTGTAGATAGCGCTTACGAGACGTGTGGGTGTGCAAGTTTCATGGTCCGCGGCCGACCCGCGCGTTCGTCATCACGCCCCAAACGCTGAGCACGATGAAGCTGATGGCGATGGTCATCAGCAGGTTGGCCCCGGCTTGGGCGAGGGCGGCGCTGCTGACGGCAGCGGTGATGAACATGATGCTGTTGCCGGCCGAGGCGGCGGTGCCGGCGCTGCTGGAGAACAGCAACATGGCGGCGGAAATCGCGGCGGGGCGAACCAGAGTTACGGCCAGGGCGCTGATCAGCATCGGGATCAGCAGGGTGATGGTGGTGATGGCTCCAAGACCGACGATCAGCATCAGAAGCACGCCTGCGATAAGCAGCAATCCAAGGCCGATGTTGATTTGCCGGGACAGCGAGATGCGTTTTTGAAGATACGACGCCGCCAAGCCACCGAGCAGATAGGCCACGCCATACACCATGAGTACCAGGGCGTACTGGTATTCGGAGAGTTTCAACGAGTCCATGAAAATCAACGGTGTCACGCTGATCAAGGCGAAGTAGCAGGCGAACACCAACGCGGCGATCCACCAGTAACGCAGGAAGTCGCGATTGGTCGCGACATCTTTCAGCGTGCCGATGATCGACACCGGCGTGCGGTGCGGGCTGGCGGACTTGGAGGGCAGTATGCAGAACGCATGGATCAACATCCCCAACGCCATCAGTGCGAATCCATAGAAACTACCTTGCCAATCGAAGGTGGTTTGCAACCAGGAGCCGATCAGCGGTGACAAGGCGACGAACGAGCCGCTCAGGGTCATGTAGTAGAGGCGCACACGGGCTCGATCCTGTTCTTCGAACAGGTCTTCCACTAACGCGTGGCCCAGTACGAAGAAGCCGCAACCCATGGCCTGGACCGAGCGAAACAGCAGGAAGCTCAGGTAGTCCGTCGATAATGCGCAACCTATCGCACCCAGGATCGACAGCGTGATGCAACCGAGCAGGACTTCCTTGCGGCCCCATTTATCCGACAGCGGGCCGGCAACCAATTGGGACACTGAAAACACCAGCGTGAACAGACTGATCGACAGTGCGATTTCTGCGGTAGGTGTGTCGAACCTGGCAGCCAGTGCGGGAAACGAGGGCAGCAGAATGTTGATAGGGAAAAAGCTGATCAGGGAAATGCAGGTGATGAGGATGAAGCGGGAGAGGTAGGGCCCAGACATTGTTTTTGTTTTCCGGAGTAATTCCAGAAACCGATACTAGTCTGCGAAATGTGGAATTCAATCAAAACCGTTGAAGGACGGTTCCCGAATTGTTGTGGTTTGCGGTGATAGGAAAGTTGCCCTGACACACCACAAACCAAAATGTGGGAGCGGGCTTGCTCGCGAATACGTAGTGTCAGTCAACTCATTCATCGACTGACTTGCCGCTTTCGCGAGCAAGCCCGCTCCCACATTTAGCCCGCGTTCAATCAGCTATTGGGCAACAACCGGCACGTGATGCTCTTGATGTAGCGCGTTTCGGCAATCGCCGGATGCACCGGGTGATCCGGGCCCTGGCCGCCGCGTTCGAGCATCTGGATATTGCGGTCCAGGTGACGGGCGCTGGTCAGCAGGATGTTTTGCAGGTCGTCTTCCGGCAAGTGCATCGAGCAGGATGCGCTGACCAGGATGCCGTCCTTGCTGAGCAGGCGCATGGCTTGCTCGTTCAGGCGGCGGTAGGCGCCTTCGCCGTTTTTCATGTCTTTTTTGCGTTTGATGAAAGCCGGTGGGTCGGCCACGATCACGTCGAAGCGTTCTTCGCTGGCTTTCAGCTCTTTGAGGGCTTCGAACACATCGCCTTCGATGCAGGTCATCTTCTCGGCAACGCCGTTCAGCGCAGCGTTGCGCTCCACGCCGTCGAGGGCGAAGGCGGAGGCGTCGACGCAGAACACTTCACTGGCGCCGAAGGCTGCGGCCTGCACGCCCCAGCCACCGATGTAGCTGTAAAGGTCCAGCACGCGTTTGCCTTTGGCATACGGCGCCAGGCGGGCGCGGTTCATGCGGTGGTCGTAGAACCAGCCGGTCTTCTGGCCCTGGATTACCGGGGCTTCGAATTTCACGCCGTTCTCTTCCAGCGCCACCCACTCCGGCACCAGGCCGAACACGGTTTCAACGTAGCGGTTGAGGCCTTCGGCGTCGCGCGCGGCGGAGTCGTTCTTGAACAGGATGCCGCTTGGCTTGAGCACTTGGGTCAGGGCGGCGATCACGTCTTCTTTGTGGGCTTCCATGGTCGCCGAAGCGATCTGGACGACCAGGATGTCGCCGAAACGGTCAACCACCAGGCCCGGCAGCAGGTCGGAGTCGCCGTACACCAGGCGGTAGAACGGCTTGTCGAACAGGCGGTCACGCAGCGACAGCGCGACGTTGATGCGGTGCACCAGTAGCGACTTGTCCAATGGCAACTTGATGTCGCGCGACAGCAGACGGGCACAGATCAGGTTGTTCGGGCTCATGGCCACGATGCCCAGGGTCTTGCCGCCGGCCGCTTCCAGGATAGCCTGGTCGCCTGCCTGGAAGCCGTGAAGTGGGGTGGCGGCCACGTCGATTTCGTTGCTGTAGACCCACAGGTGGCCGTTGCGCAAACGACGATCGGCGTTGGCTTTGAGACGCAGGCTTGGCAGGGACATGACGTCGCTCCGGAAAAAAGAGCGGGAGTATACCGTGTTGTGCGTGAATTCGCGGCGCCGCCGGACATGTGGGAGCGGGCTTGCTGGCGAAAGCGGTGGATCAGCCACTGTATTCGGTGACTGACACCGAGCGTTCGCGAGCAAGCCCGCTCCCACATTTGATCCGGTTTCAGTTCGGCATTTGGGTGTCGGTCAAGTCTTCATAAGGGTTAGAATCGCCGCCTAGCCCAGAGTGTGTACTTATGTCCCAAGAGCTTTCCGCCGAACAGATCCAACAGGCCCTGCAAGGCATCAGCGTGCCGCCTCAACCGCAAATCATGGTGGATTTGCAGATGGAGCAGTACATGCCCGACCCGGACCTGGAAGTGATCGCGCGGTTGATCTCCCAGGACCCGGGCCTGTCCGGCGCATTGCTGAAGATCGTCAACTCGCCGTATTACGGCCTGAGCAACAAGATTGCCTCGATCCAGCGCGCGGTGAACCTGCTGGGCAGCCGTTCGATCATCAACTTGATCAACGCACAGTCGATCAAAGGCGAGATGAGCGACGACACCATTGTCACCCTCAACCGCTTCTGGGACACCGCCCAGGATGTGGCCATGACCTGCCTGACCCTGGCCAAGCGCACCGGCTCGCAGGCGGTGGACGAGGCTTATGCCCTGGGGCTGTTCCACGATTGCGGCGTGCCGTTGATGCTCAAGCGGTTCCCCAATTACATGACGGTGCTGGAGCAGGCCTACGCCAATGCCGGGCCCGATTGCCGCGTGGTCGACACCGAGAACAACGCGTTCAACACCAACCATGCCGTGGTCGGCTACTACACCGCCAAATCCTGGCGCCTGCCGGAGCATGTGACCGACGCGATCGCCAACCACCACAACGCGTTGGCGATTTTCAGCGATGAGTCGTCGCGCACGCCGCAACTTAAAAACCTGCTGGCCATCCTGAAAATGGCTGAGCACATCTGTTCGTCCTGTCGCGTGCTGGGTAACCAGGCCGTGGACCATGAGTGGAATGCCATCGGCCATCTGGTGCTGGATTACGTGGGCCTTTCGGACTACGACTTCGAAAGCATGAAGTTGTCGATCCGCGAACTGGGCGCGCACTGACCCTTTTTTCACGAGGTACACATGCCCGAGTTACCAGAAGTCGAAACCACCCGGCGCGGGATTGCGCCGCACCTGGAAGGCCAGCGCGTCAGCCGTGTGGTGGTGCGTGAGCGGCGCCTGCGCTGGCCGATCCCGGAAGACCTGGATGTGCGCCTGTCCGGGCAGCGCATCGTGCTGGTGGAGCGGCGGGCCAAGTACCTGTTGATCAATGCTGAGGTTGGTACCTTGATCAGCCACTTGGGCATGTCGGGCAACCTGCGGCTGGTGGAAGCCGGTTCCCCCGCGCTCAAGCATGAGCATGTGGACATCGAGCTGGAGTCGGGAATGGCGCTGCGCTACACCGACCCACGGCGCTTCGGCGCGATGCTCTGGAGCCAGGACCCGCACAATCACGAATTGCTGATTCGCCTGGGGCCGGAGCCGTTGACTGACCTGTTTGACGGCGAGCGGCTGTTCCAGCTGTCTCGCGGCAAGTCCGTGGCGGTGAAGCCGTTCATCATGGACAACGCGGTGGTGGTGGGCGTGGGCAATATCTATGCGACCGAAGCGCTGTTTGCCGCCGGGATCGACCCGCGCAGGGCCGCCGGTGGCATTTCACGCGGGCGTTACTTGAAGCTGGCAATTGAGATCAAGCGTGTGCTGGCCGCCGCCATCGAGCGTGGCGGCACCACATTGCGGGACTTTATCGGCGGTGACGGGCAGCCGGGGTATTTTCAGCAGGAGCTGTTCGTCTACGGCCGGGGCGGCGAGGCGTGCAAGGTCTGCGGCAGCGAGTTGCGCAATGTGGTGTTGGGGCAGCGGGCGAGTGTGTTTTGCCCTAAGTGCCAGAGCTGAGTGTTGTGTGAGGGCTGATGCCGCCATCGCAGGCAAGCCTGCTCCCACACTTGACCGTATTCACACGTTTAAATGTGGGAGCTGGCTTGCCTGCGATGAGGTCCGGATGGGCGCCACAGAGTCTCAGGCCTTACCGGTAATCTTCCGGTACTTCTCCATCAACTGCTCTTCAGTCTCAGGGTGTGCTTCATCCAGCGGAATGCAATCCACCGGGCACACTTGCTGGCACTGAGGCTCGTCGTAGTGGCCGACGCATTGGGTGCACAGGTTGGGGTCGATCACGTAGATCTCTTCACCCTGGGAAATCGCAGCGTTCGGGCACTCAGGTTCGCAGACGTCGCAGTTGATGCAATCGTCGGTGATGATCAGGGACATGGAAACTCCTGCCAGGGCTGTCAGCCAGGGCATCTGAAAACGAATGCGCGCAATTGTGCCGCATTGGCGCCCGCAGTGCGAGCTGTGGCGATCGCTGGGCTTGTTGTGTTGAGCGCCTTGCCTGTTGTGGCGAGCTCCGTGCTTGTTGTGGCGAGCGGGCTTGCCCCGCGTTGGGCTGCGAAGCGGCCCTGAAAACAGGCGGCCGTGTTTTGGCTGAAACTACGCGGTGGCTTTATTGGGGCTGCTTCGCAGCCCAACGCGGGGCAAGCCCGCTCGCCACAGTAAGCCCGCTCAGCACAGACAAACCGGGCTCAGCATTGGCAAGTCAGGCTTTGCACAGACAAACCCGCGCTTCAGAAATTATTTCTTGAAGCGCAGTGTCAGCGCATCCGCCACAGCCGGGTGTACGAACTTGGTGATATCTCCGCCCAAAGCGGCGATTTCACGGACCAACGTCGAGGAAATGAACGAGTAACGCTCCGACGGCGTGAGGAACAGACTTTCCACGTCCGGCGCCAATTGGCGGTTCATGTTGGCCAGCTGGAATTCGTATTCGAAGTCCGACACCGCACGCAGGCCACGCAGGAACACATTGGCGTTCTGCTCCTTGGCGAAGTGTGCCAGCAGCGTCGAAAAACCCACCACTTCCACGTTAGGCAGGTGTTTGGTGACCTCACGCGCCAGCTCCACGCGCTGTTCCAGGGGAAACAGCGGGTTTTTCTTGGGGCTGGCAGCGACCGCGATGATCACATGGTCGAACAGGCGAGAGGCGCGTTCGACCAGATCGCCATGGCCTTTGGTAATCGGGTCGAAGGTACCTGGGTACAACACTCGGTTCATCGCGTCGTCCTGGCGGAGTCCGTTGGGGAACCGGATGGTATCGCAGCCATCCCGGTCGGCCAAGTCAACTTATGCAGAAGAAAGCACTATAGACACCGCGAATAACCTGTTTTTTCACGCTGTTTTCAGACGTTCGGCCAACGCTGTCGCCAGTTGCGCGGTTAATCCATACACCGACAATTGCGGGTTAGCCCCAATGCTGGTGGGGAATAACGAGCCATCGTGGATCGACAGATTGCGCAACTGGTGATGGCGACCGAGGCTGTCAGCCACGGCATTTTTCGGGTCTTCGCCCATGGCGCAACCGCCCATCACGTGGGCGCTGCCCAGGGTGGTTCGATGCAGTTCCAGGCTCAGGCCGTCGATCAGGCTGCGTGCTTCGGCCAGGGTGCTGACGTAACGCGCGTCGTGATGCAACGGCTTGACCGACTTGGCGCCCGCCGCGAACTGGATCTCGGCCATGCTGTGGAAGGCTCGGCGCAGGCCGTCCCAGGCGTAGGGCGATACTGCGTAATCGAGAACCGGCGTACCGTCACCGCGTAATTCCACCGTGCCGCCAGGGCTGTCGGGATGAAAGCCATCACGTAAAAGGGCAAGCATGGCGTGGGTATGGGGCAACTGGCTCATATCCAGCGCGTTGCCGGTGCCGTAACCGCCGAATAGTGTGCTGGCCAACCCAGGGTGCAAGGGCGGTGCCTCCAGCTTGTAGGACATTTTGCCGGTGGTGCCGTCCAGCCACTGGAAGTGATCGGAATAAATTGACTGCGGCGCGCCGTAGAACGGGTTGATCACCTCGTCAAACTGCCCGGCAGAGAAATTCACCAGATGCAGGAACGTGCGCTTGCCCACGCGCGAGTGCGGGTCGGGCGCGTCCGAACGCATCAGCAGCGCCGGGCTGTTGATGCCGCCGCCCGACAGCACGTAATGCCTGGCCTTGACGGTTATCTTGCGACCGGTGGGCGCGACGCAACGCTCGTCCATGGCCACGCATTCCAGGCTGCTGATGGTGTCGCCGCTGTACTTGAGCCGTTCTGCGCGGGCGAGATACAGCAGTTCGCCGCCCTTTTCCAGGGTGGACGGAATGGTAGTCACCAGCATCGACTGCTTGGCGTTGACCGGGCAACCCATGCCGCAATACCCCAGGTTGAAACAGCCGCGCACGTTGCGTGGGATCACGTGCCAGCTGTAACCGAGCTTTTCGCAGCCTTTGCGGATCACATCATTGTTGGCATTCGGTGGCATGGCCCACGGGGCGATGCCCAGGCGCTGTTCCATCTTCTCGAACCACGGCGCCATCTCGGCGCTGCTGTGGCCTTTTACCGCGTACTCACTGGCCCAGTGGGTGAGGGTGGCGTCCGGCGTTCGGAAGCTGGAGGTCCAGTTGATCAATGTGGTGCCGCCCACCGCCCGGCCCTGCAGGATGGTTATCGCGCCGTCTTTGCTCATGCGGCCAATGCCTTCCTGGTACAGGCTGGCGTAGGCCTCGTCTTCGAGCAGCTTGAAGTCGCTGCTGGTCTTGAGCGGGCCCTCTTCGATCAGCAGCACCTTGTAGCCGGCGGCGCTGAGGATTTCGGCAGTGGTGCCACCGCCGGCACCGCTGCCGATGATCACCACATCGGCTTCCAGCGTCAGGTCGCTGTCGAGTGCGGCGCCATTGTGGGTTTTCCAGCCGCGGGCCAGGCCGTCGCGGAACAGATCGGGTACGGGCATAGGTGTGCACTCTTATTTTTTTTGTACGAAGTTGCGACCAGTGTGGGAGCTGGCTTGCCTGCGCTAGCGGTTTGCCTGCCGATCAATTCATCGCTGATACACCGCCATCGCAGGCAAGCCAGCTCCCACATTTTCTAATCAGGTTGTCAGGCCTAAATCTTCGGCGGGCCGGGGTAGCCGCAATGGGCCCAGGATTGCGGGCGGAAGTACCAGGCCATGATCACCAGCTTGAGCAACGAGCCCTGACCCATGCGCAGCAGGTTCAGGTAGCTGTTTTCCCAGCGGTGCAGGAAGTTGCGGATCTGTTCACTGCTGGCATTTTCCCAACTGCCCCAGATCCCCGTCAGCGGGCCACGGGTGATGCCCATGCCCAGCACGTCGAACAGTTGCTGGGTAAGCTTGAACATCTCCGGCGACAGGTGCTGCAGGCTGTAGTCGAGTTTTTTCAGGGTGTCTTCAATCCCGGCGACCACGTCCTGGGCGCTGGCCACGCCCTCGAGCAGCACCGGGATCACTGCGCGCAAGAACGGCAAGTCACTGCTGCGCAGCATTGCAAAGCCGCTGGCCGGGGTGCTGCTGGAGCACCCGCTGAGGCTGGCGCCCAGCCCGGCAGTGGCCAGGAACGCGCTGGCACACAGGCCGATTTTCAAGACGCCGCGCCGCGACAGCGCAGGTGTTTCAGTCAGGCTAGGGTTCATTATTATTGTTGTCCCGAGAGTGGCGGAATCAGCGTACAAACAACTTCTGAATCAACTTCTGGATCGACTTGCCATAGGGCGGGTAGATCAATTTCGCCGCGTTCAGGCGCTGTTTCACCAGTACGCCCTTGGCCTTGCTGAATGTGAGGAACCCTTCGTGGCCGTGGTAGTGGCCCATGCCGGAAGGTCCGATGCCGCCGAAGGGCATGTCATCCTGAGCCACATGCAGCAGGGTGTCGTTCAGGCACACGCCGCCGGAGTGGGTTTCATGCAGCACGCGGTTCTGCTCGCCCTTGTTGTAGCCGAAGTAATACAGGGCCAACGGACGAGGGCGCTGGTTGACGTAGGCAAAGGCCTGATCAATGCCGCGATACGGCACGATCGGCAGCACCGGGCCGAAGATTTCGTCCTGCATCACAGTCATTTCATCGCTGACATTCAGCAACAGGCTGTGGGACATGCGCCGTGCCTGGCCTTGGTCGTACAAGGCGATCAGGGTGGCGCCTTTGTCGGTGGCGTCTTTGACGTAGGCATTCAGCCTGGCCTGCTGCCGATCATTAATGATGGCGGTGTAGTCCGGGTTGTCGGTCAGGGTCGGGTAAAACCCGCGAACTGCCTTGCTGTAGGCCTCGACGAACCCCTCGATGCGATCTTCGGGCACCAGCACGTAGTCCGGCGCCACGCAGGTTTGCCCGGCATTCAGGCATTTGCCGAAGGCAATGCGCTCGGCGGCGTCCTTGAGTGGCACATCGGAGGAAACTATTGCCGGCGACTTGCCGCCCAGCTCCAGCGTCACCGGGGTCAGGTGTTCAGCCGCCGCACGCATCACGTGTTTGCCGATGCTGGTGGCGCCGGTGAACAGCAGGTGATCGAAGCGCAATTTGGAAAACGCCATGCCCACTTCGGCTTCGCCCAGCACCACGCACACCAGGTCTTCGGGGAAGATTTTCGCCAGCAGCGCCTTGAGCAGTTCACCCGTAGCGGGCGTGGATTCGCTGAGCTTGAGCATCACCCGGTTACCGGCCGCCAACGCGCCGACCAACGGGCCGATGGCCAAATACAACGGGTAGTTCCACGGCACGATCACGCCGACCACGCCCAGTGGTTGATAGATGACCTTGGCGGATGCCGGTTGGAAGGCGATGCCTACAGCGCGGCGGGAAGGTTTCATCCAGCCTTTGAGGTGTTTGCTGGCGTAGTGAATGCCATGCAGGCTCGGCATCAACTCGGCGAACAGGGTTTCGTCTGCGCTGCGGTGGCTGAAGTCCTGGCTGATCGCGTCGATCAGGGCCTGGCGTTCGTCGCTGAGCACATCGCGCAATGCCTTGAGCCATTGTTGGCGCTGCGCCGCCGGTGGCATCGGGTTGGCGGCATAGGCGCGACGCTGTGCGTCGAAAAGGTCCTGGAGTTGATCCAGCGCCTGGGAATCTTGCAGGTAGGCAACGTTGGCAGACATGGCGCAGTTCCCGATTGTTATAGGTCTGCCTGGATTTTTAGAGTCATTGCTCTAAATTGTCAAATATCATTGCAGCAACATGCGGATTTATCCAGACAAGGATAGGCCGTAAGATGCCCCATCACGTGTTTAGAAGCTGATCCCCTATGGCACCACGAGTAAAGACCAGCGAGCGAATTGTGCAAACCAGCCTGGAGCTTTTTAACCAGCAGGGCGAGCGCAGTGTCAGCACCAACCACATTGCCGCCCACATGGAAATTTCCCCGGGCAACCTGTACTACCACTTCCCCAACAAGCAGGCGATCATCGCCGTGCTGTTTCGCGAATACGAAGCCCTCGTGGACAGTTTCCTGCGCCCGCCCCAGGGCCGCGCCGTCACCGTCGAAGACAAGCGTTTTTACCTGCAGGCCGTGCTGGCGGGCATGTGGCGCTATCGCTTCCTGCACCGCGACCTGGAACACCTGCTGGAAAGCGACCCGGAACTGGCCACCGGCTACCGGCGCTTTTCCCAGCGTTGCCTGATCCAGGGCGGCGCTATCTATCAAGGGTTTGTCGATGCCGGCATCCTCAATATGGACCCGGTGCAAACCGAGGCGCTGACCCTCAATGCCTGGATCATCCTCACCTCGTGGGTGCGATTTCTGTGCACCACCAATGAAAATTCCGCCCACTTGAGCGCCGAGGCGATCAAGCGTGGGGTGTACCAGGTGCTGGTGCTGGAGGCGGGGTTTGTCACGCCCCAGGCCAAAGAGGCGGTAGACGCCTTGTTCAAAGAGTTTTACGTGCCGTTGAACCAGGCACTGGAAGAAGTGAAGTAGGACCTTTCCCGAATCTGTTCACAGGAGTCCGTCATGCCGCTTGCCCAACTGATCAGCCCCCAGCAACTCGCCGAGCGCCAGAAGGCGGCCGGGCTGGTGATCCTGGATTGCCGCTTTGCCCTGGAAGACCCGGACTACGGGCTTTGCAGCTATGCCGAAGGGCATATCGAAGGTGCGCAATATGCCGACCTGGAGCGCCACCTCAGCGGTGCGGTGACAAAGGGCGTGACCGGGCGTCATCCGTTGCCGGCGGCGGATACCTTGGCCGCGCAACTGCGGGCCTGGGGCATCAATGCCGACACGGACATCGTGCTGTATGACGACGGCCCCGGCGCCTATGCCGCCCGCGCGTGGTGGTTGCTGGCCTGGCTGGGCAAGCGCGATGGCGTGTTTATTCTGGACGCAGGCCTCAAGGCCTGGCACGCGGCCGGCTTCCCGCTGAGCCTGGACGCGCCCGTGGTTGAGCCGGGGACGTTTGCCGGTTCGCCGGACAATCACTTGGTGCTGGACGCCGAACACCTGCAAAAACGCCTCGGCGAACCGGGCATGACCTTGATCGATGCCCGCGCCCAAGCGCGTTTTCGCGGCGACGTGGAGCCTATCGACCCGATTGCCGGGCACATTCCGGGCGCCCAATGTGCGGCGTTCAGCGAAAACCTGGGCAGTGACGGTCGCTTCCTGCCAGCTGAGCAGCTCAAGCAGCGTTTCGCTGCGCAGTTGAAGGGCCGTTCGCCGGAAGAGTTGGTGGCGTATTGCGGTTCTGGCGTGACGGCGTGCCACAACCTGTTTGCGCTGAGCTTGGCGGGTTACCCGCTGGGCAAGCTGTATGCGGGGTCGTGGAGCGAGTGGATTACCGATCCGGCGCGGCAAATCGCAACCGGCGACTAAGCCGCCAGCCCTGCAAACCCAATCAAAATGTGGGAGCGGGCTTGCTCGCGAATGCAGAGTGTCAGTCGATAGATTTGTGACTGATACACCGCCTTCGCGAGCAAGCCCGCTCCCACATTTTTTAACCGCGTTGTGTCAGTAGCCATTGCGGGATTCGGCGTTCGAGGTAGTAGCTCGGGCGTCTGAGAGAACCATCGACAAACCCCACATGCCCACCCTTGGCCAGCAGCTCAAACTCTGTGCAGTCCGACAGTTCGCTGGCCTCCGGCAGGCTGTGGGCGAACACAAACGGGTCATCGGCCGCCTGGATAATCAGCGTCGGCGTGCGAATATCGCCCAGGTAATAGCGACTCGACGCGCGGCGGTAATAGTCCTCGGCGCTGAGAAAACCATGCAGCGGAGCGGTCACTCGCCCGTCGAAATCCCAGAACGTACGCATCTTCTCTAGAGAACCCAGTGACTCCAGGGTTTTCAGCCCGTCAGCTTGGCCATCCTTTAAAAAGCGCCGTTGCTTGACGCGGATATACGCCAGCATCTCGCGCATAAAGTGCTTCTGATACACCCGCGAAAACCCCAGCCCGATGCGATCCGCACACTGATCCAGGCGAAACGGCACCGACACCGCGGCCGCGCCATGCAGCCCCGAGGCTTCGCCGGTTTCGCCCAAGTGCTTGAGCAGCACATTGCCGCCCAGCGAATAACCCACGGCATACAGCGGCGCCAACGGTCGCTTGGCGCGCAGATGCGCAATCGCTGCTGCCAGGTCTTCGCTGGCGCCCGAGTGGTAACTGCGCGCCAGCAGGTTGGGCTCACCCGAGCACCCGCGCCAGTTCAACGCGGCGCTTGCCCAGCCCTGGGCGGCGAGGGCTTTTTGCAAGCCGGCCACGTAGGGCGAATTGGACGAGCCGGTCAGCCCGTGCAGCACCAGCACCAATGGCGCTTGCGCGTCATGGGGGCCATGCCAGTCAAGATCGAGGAAGTCGCCGTCGTCCAGCCACAAGCGTTCGCGTTGGCGTTCGATATGCGTGGTGGGACGCCACAACGGCCCCCACAGCGTTTGCAGGTGGGGGTTGCCGAGGCCGAAAGCGGGTTTGAACAGGTCGACGGAAGGGGTCATGGACATCTCTGTGGCGAGCAGACTTGTTGTGGCAAGCGAGGCTTCACGTGGCGAGCAGGCTTGCCCTGCGTTGGGCTGCGCAGCAGCCCTGGCTCAGTCACCGCGATCCGACAGATTGAATGCGGTGACTGTTTTGGGGCCGCTGCGCAGCCCAACGCGGGGCAAGCCCGCTCGCCACATATCAGGCGGCGCTTTCTACCAGGCGGTGCCACAGCGCGTAATACACCCGGCCGGACTTCTGCTCGCGGTGCAGGCGCCAGGCGCCCGGCAGGCCGAGGGTAGACGGCGCGGTTTCACTTTCAGTGTAGATCCACGCATCCGCCGCCAGCCACTGACGCTCTTCCAGCAGCGCACACACGGTCGGCAACAGGTTCTGATTGAACGGCGGGTCGAGAAACACCACGTCATATTCAGTCGCCGCCTGGGTTTCCAGGTAGCGCAGCGCGTCGGCGGTCTGGACCTGGCCGGTGGTGCAGCGCAGGGTGCCCAGGTGTTCCTTGAGGCTGGACACCGCCACATTGCTGGCGTCCAGCGCCTGGCCCTGGGCCGCGCCACGGGACAGCGCCTCCAGGAACAGCGCGCCGCTGCCGGCGAACGGGTCCAGCACCTTGGCGCCGCCGATGTACGGCGCAAGCCAGTTGAACAGGGTTTCACGCACGCGATCCGGCGTCGGGCGCAGGCCTACGACGTCAGGGAAGCTCAGCTTGCGGCTGCCCCATTCACCGCCAATGATGCGCAGTTGGCCCACACCGTTATGCACGTTGTGGACGGGTTTTTTCGGGCGAGATGAACTGGCCATTAATGCTCCGGAACCCCGAGCGGCTGCTCGGCAGGTTTATCAGTGGGGGGCGGTAGTGGCTTTTGCGCAATCGTCGGGCCGGCGGTCACGATGACCATCTTGTCGGCGCTCAAGTGTTTATTCATTGCAGCCTTGACCTGCTCTACGGTCAGGGCCTGGGATTGTTTCATGAAATCCTCAAGATAGCTCAGCGGCAGGTTGTAGAAACCCATGGCGCCCAGCTGTCCGACGATATCGGCGTTGCTCGCGGTGGACAGCGGGAAGCTGCCGGCCAGCTCACGCTTGGCGTCGTCCAGTTCCTTTTGCGTCGGGCCGGTCTTGAGGTAGTCGGCCAGCACGTCTTCAACCAGGCGTAATGTGCCGCCGCTCATTTCGGCGCGGGTCTGCAGGTTGATCATGAATGGGCCGCGCACCTGCATCGGCGAGAAGCCGGAGTACACACCGTAGGTCAGGCCGCGCTTTTCACGCACTTCGCTCATCAAGCGGGTGCCGAAACCACCGCCGCCGAGGATCTGGTTGCCCAGCGACAAGGCCGCGTAGTCCGGATCGGCGCGGTCGATGCCCAATTGCGCGAACAGCAGGTGGGTCTGCTTGGACGGGAATTCGATATGGCTCAAGCCGGCTTGCGGTTCGCTCGGCTGGGCGATCTTCGCCAGGGCCGGGCCTTTAGGCAGCGACGCGGAGACCTTGGCCGTCATGGCTTCGGCCTCGGCGCGCGTCAGGTCGCCGACCACGGCAATCACCGCGTTGCCTGCGGCATACGCTTTGGCGTGGAACGCCTGCAATTGCGCGAGGTTAATCTTCGCAATGCTGTCGGGCGTGCCTTCGCTTGGGTGGGCGTAGGGATGGTCACCGTACAGGCGCTTGAACAGCTCAAGGCTGGCCAGCTTGGCCGGGTTCTGCTTCTGGTATTCCAAGCCTGCGAGGATCTGGTTTTTGATCCGCGCCAAGGAATCGGCAGGAAAAGTCGGCTTGCCGATCACATCGTCGAACAGCGCCAGGGCCGCGTCGCGCTTGTCGCTGTCGCTCAGGCTGCGCAGCGAAACCAGCGCCATGTCGCGGTAAGCACCATTGCCGAAGTCGGCGCCCAGGCCTTCAAAGCCGCTGGCGATCTGGCTGACATCCTTGCCCGGTACACCTTCGTTGAGCATCGCATTGGTCAGCAGTGCCAGGCCGGGCGTGTCGCCGTCCTGGCTGCTGCCGGCGGCGAACAGGATGCGCATGTCGAACATCGGCAATTCGTGGGCTTCGACGAACAGCACCTTGGCGCCTTCAGCGGTGGTCCAGGTTTGCACGTCGAGCTTGCGGTTGGTCGGCGCCTTGCCATCCAGTTCCGCCAGCGATTGCAGTTTGTTCGCCGATTCAGCTTTATCCAGGGCCTGGCTGGCGACGGATTCGCTTGGGCGCAGGAAGTACACGGCACTGGCGGCGATCAGGGTGACGACGACCAGGCCAGGAAAAATCAGGCGGCTGCTTTTACGATCACTCATGAGCGGTCTCCTCAGGCAAAACATGGGCGACGCTCAAACGCTCGCGGGTGAAATAAGTCCGTGCGGCTTTCTGGATATCTTCCGGCGTCACGCTTTGCAGGTCGGCCAGTTCGGTGTCCATCAGTTTCCAGGACAGGCCGACGGTTTCCAGGGAGCCGATAGCCGTTGCCTGGCTGGTGATGGAGTCACGCTGGTAAACCACGCCGGCAATCACTTGGGCGCGGATACGCTCCAGTTCTTCGCTGGTCGGCGGCTTGGCTTTCAACTCGTCCAGCAGGCGCCACAGGCCGGCTTCGGCTTGGGCAATGGTCTTTTTCTTCTGCTGGTTCGGCGTGGCCGTCAGGGTGAACAGGCTGTCACCCCGGGTGTAGGCGTCGTAGCTGGTCGAGGCGGCGGACACCAACTCTTCACCACGCTCCAGTTGCTCCGAGATACGCGCGCTGTAGCCGCCGTCGAGCAGGGCCGAGAGCAGGCGCAGGGCTTGTACCGAGCGTTTGTCTTCAGCGGTGGCCAGGCCCGGCACGTTGAAACCAAGGATCACGCTCGGCAGTTGGGTCTGCACGTGCATCGTCAGCAGGCGTTCGCCGGGTTCGGCGAGTTCCAGCGGGATTTTCGCGGGTGGCACGTCACGCTTGGGGATAGGGCCGAAATAACGCTGGGCAAGGTTCTTGACCTCATCCGGGGTCACATCACCGACCACTACCAGCGTGGCGTTGTTCGGCACATACCAGGATTGGTACCAGTGACGCAGCTCTTCGACTTTCATGCGTTCCAGGTCCGCCATCCAGCCGATGGTCGGCGTGTGGTAGCCGCTGGCCGGGTAGGCCATGGCCTTGAAGCGCTCGTAGGCCTTGGACATCGGGTTATCGTCGGTGCGCAGGCGGCGTTCTTCCTTGATCACCTCGATCTCGCGGCTGAACTCGTCGGCCGGCAGGCGCAGGCTGGCCATGCGGTCGGCTTCCAGCTCGAAGGCAACACCCAGGCGATCACGGGCCAGCACTTGGTAGTAGGCGGTGTAGTCGTCGCTGGTGAAGGCGTTTTCTTCGGCGCCCAGGTCGCGCAGGATCAGCGAGGCTTCGCCGGGGCCGACCTTGGCACTGCCCTTGAACATCATGTGTTCCAGGGCGTGGGACAACCCGGTCTGGCCGGGTGTTTCATAGCTCGAACCAACCTTGTACCAAACCTGTGAAACCACCACCGGCGCGCGATGATCTTCGCGCACGACCACTTTGAGGCCGTTATCCAGAGTGAATTCGTGGGTGGGTTGTGGGTCGGCAGCCAAGGCTGAAAGGGGCAGACAAACTGTGCTGAGCAGCAGGCCTGCAGCGCGGCGGGCTAGAGCATTCATTCGTTTTTAAACCTGTTGGGCTGCCCGCTTGGTCTTAGCGTCGGCGGGCGAGGAGGTGCTAGGATACTGATCCGATTTAGGGACGGCCACTGCGGCGGCCATCTTGTCCCGGATCCAGTCGTAGAAATGTTGGAATAGAGGGTGGTTTTCCCCGATGATCTTCCACTTTTCGCCGATTTTATCGCTTCAGTCCTTTATTGAAACGATTTGTTGAGGCCTTTATTTACGCCTTGCAGAATGTTGCGCATGAACAAGCGAGCGTTAAAGCAGTCTGTTCTGCATCGAATTTATTTACCGAGGCGCCCTGGCGCATCGCTACTTTGAGATAGCCGTCCTCCATGTTTGGTTCCAACGACGACAAGAAGAGCCCAGCTGCGGCTGGCGAGAAAAAAGGCCTGTTCGGATGGCTGCGCAAAAAGCCGCAGGAAACCGTCGTCGAACAGCCACAGGTTCAGCCTGAGCCGATTTCCGAACCTATAGTTGACGCCGAACCGGTCGCTGAAATCCCGGCTCCGGTGGTGTTGCCGATGGCCGAGCCGGTGTTGCAGCCGGTGGTTGAGGAGGTGCCGGAACCTGAGCCTGAACACAAGCCGTGGCTTGAGCTGCCGGTTGCCGAGGAGCCTGTGGCACTGGTCGAGGATGTGCAGGCTGAGCACGTGACGCCGCCGATTCCGGTCGTGGTCGAGCCGGTGGCCGTTGTGGTCGAGGCGCCAGCCGTCATCCAAACGCCTGCGCCGGCAGTGGTTGAGCCAGCGCCAGCTCCTGTCGTCGTTGCCGCGCCTGCCGTGATCGAGCCACCCGTTGCACCGGAGCCGGTCGCCCCTGCCGCTGAAACCAGCAAAACCGGCTTCTTTGCCCGCCTCAAGCAGGGTCTGAGCAAGACCAGCGCCAGCATCGGCGAAGGCATGGCCAGCCTGTTCCTGGGCAAGAAGGTCATTGATGACGAGTTGCTGGAAGATATCGAAACCCGCCTGTTGACCGCCGACGTGGGCGTCGAAGCCACTGCGGTGATCATCCAGAGCCTGACCCAGAAAGTTGCGCGCAAACAGCTGACCGACGCAGACGCGCTCTACAAATCGCTGCAGGCTGAGCTGGCTGCGATGCTCAAACCCGTGGAAGCGCCGCTGGTGATCACGCCGAACAAACCGTTCGTGATTCTGGTGGTCGGTGTCAACGGCGCCGGCAAAACCACCACCATCGGCAAGTTGGCCAAGAAGCTGCAGTCGGAAGGCAAGAAAGTCATGCTCGCCGCCGGCGACACCTTCCGCGCCGCCGCCGTGGAGCAGCTGCAGGTTTGGGGTGAGCGCAACAAGATTCCGGTTATCGCCCAGCACACCGGCGCCGACTCCGCGTCCGTCATCTTCGATGCCGTGCAAGCTGCCAAGGCCCGTAACATCGACGTATTGATTGCCGATACCGCTGGTCGTCTGCACACCAAAGACAACTTGATGGAAGAGTTGAAAAAGGTCCGCCGCGTCATCAGCAAGCTCGATGCCGATGCGCCGCACGAAGTGTTGCTGGTGCTTGACGCCGGCACCGGCCAGAACGCCATCAGCCAGGCCAAACAATTCAACCAGACGGTGCAACTCACGGGCCTGGCATTGACTAAGCTCGACGGCACGGCCAAGGGCGGCGTGATCTTCGCCCTGGCCAAACAGTTCGGGTTGCCGATTCGTTACATCGGCGTCGGTGAAGGCATCGACGACCTGCGCACCTTTGAAGCCGAACCCTTTGTACAGGCACTTTTCGCCGAGCGGGAGCGTTCATGATTCGATTCGAACAGGTCGGTAAACGCTACGCCAACGGGCATGTGGGCTTGCATGAGCTGAGCTTTCGAGTGCGTCGCGGCGAATTCTTGTTTGTAACCGGTCATTCGGGCGCGGGCAAAAGTACGCTGCTGCGACTGCTGCTGGCCATGGAGCGCCCGACCACCGGCAAGTTGCTGCTGGCGGGCCAGGATCTGGCCACCATCAGCAATGCACAGATTCCGTTCCTGCGCCGTCAGATTGGCGTGGTGTTCCAGAATCACCAGTTGCTGTTTGATCGCACCGTGTTCAACAACATTGCGCTGCCGTTGCAGATTCTCGGGCTGTCCAAGGCCGAGATCGTCAAGCGGGTGGACTCGGCCCTTGAGCGCGTGGCGCTGTCGGACAAGACCGACCTGTATCCGGGCGACCTGTCCACCGGCCAGCAACAGCGCGTCGGCATCGCCCGCGCGATTGTTCACCGCCCGGCCTTGCTGCTGGCGGACGAACCTACCGGTAACCTCGACCCGCGCCTGGCGGCCGAGATCATGGGCGTATTCGAAGATATCAATCGCCTGGGCACCAGCGTGCTGATCGCCAGTCACGACCTGGCGCTGATCGCGCGCATGCGCCACCGCATGCTGACCCTGCAACGCGGCCGTCTGATCGGCGATGGGGAGGCCGGCGTATGAGTGCAACACGCAGCCCTAAAGTGTCCGAGCGTGTGGCGCCTAAAGCCGCCGACCCGCAGCCGCAGAAGAAAAAACGCGACGAAGACGATGGCCCGGATTTCAGCACGCTGCTGCGCGCCTGGATCGAAAGCCATCGCGCCAGCCTGCTCGACAGCCTGCGCCGCCTGGGCAAGCAGCCCATCGGCAGCTTTTTCACCTGCCTGGTGATGGCCGTGGCACTGAGCCTGCCGATGGGTTTGTCGCTGCTGCTTAATAATGTCGAGCGCCTGGGTGGTTCCTGGCAGCGTGCGGCGCAGATTTCGCTGTACCTGAACCTCGACGCCAGCGCGAAAGACGGCGAGAACTTGCGCGACGACATCAAGAACCTGCCGGGTGTGGCGGACGCCGAGTACATCAGCCGCGACCAGGCGCTTGAGGAGTTCCAGCAGCAATCCGGCCTGGGTGAGGCGCTTAAAGAGTTGCCGCAAAACCCGCTGCCGGGCGTGGTGCTGGTAACGCCTAATGAAGTCGACAAGCCGGCGCTGGAGGCGCTGCGACAAAAACTCGCAGAGATGCCGAAGGTACAACAGGCGCAACTTGATCTAGTCTGGGTAGAGCGCCTTGCCGCGATTCTCAAGCTGGGCGACCGCTTTGTGTTCGGCCTGACGGTGCTGTTGGTGTCTGCATTACTTTTGGTGATAGGTAATACCATTCGTCTTCATATTGAAAACCGTCGCACCGAGATAGAAGTGATTAAACTGGTCGGCGGCACGGACAGCTATGTGCGTCGTCCTTTTCTGTACATGGGCGCGCTTTATGGCTTTGGTGCCGGGATTTTGTCCTGGGGTGTGCTGGCTTTTGGCCTTGACTGGCTGAACGACGCGGTAGTCGGGCTTGCCGGCTTGTACGGCAGCGATTTTGCCCTGGCCGGCGTGCCGGTCGCCGATGGCCTGTCACTCTTGCTTGGCGCGGTATTGTTGGGGTATATCGGTGCGTGGATTGCGGTCGCTCGTCACTTACGTGAGCTGGCGCCGAAGTAGTTAATGTCAGATTAATGTGGTTTCGTTTGTATTGACCGTATCAGTGGTTTAGGGAACTTGTCCTACGGTTCCCGGTCAATTTTCGCAGTGCTGAACTGCACGAGTTATGTGAGTCGGAGGTTTTTTCGTATGACCACTTCTTTGCAACCTGCTTATGCTCTGGTCCCGGGTGCGAACCTGGAGGCCTATGTGCACACGGTCAACAGCATTCCTTTGCTGACGCCCGAGCAGGAGCGTGAACTGGCCGAGAGTCTCTACTATGAGCAGGATTTGGGGGCGGCTCGGCAGATGGTGCTCGCCCACCTGCGTTTTGTCGTACATATCGCCCGTAGCTATAGCGGCTACGGTCTGGCCCAGGCTGACCTGATCCAGGAAGGCAACGTTGGTCTGATGAAGGCTGTAAAACGCTTTAACCCGGAAATGGGTGTGCGTCTGGTGTCGTTTGCTGTGCACTGGATCAAGGCGGAAATTCACGAGTTCATCCTGCGCAACTGGCGCATCGTGAAAGTCGCGACCACCAAGGCCCAGCGCAAGCTGTTCTTCAACCTGCGCAGCCAGAAGAAACGCCTGGCGTGGCTGAACAACGAGGAAGTCCACCGTGTGGCCGAAAGCCTCGGTGTGGAGCCGCGTGAAGTGCGCGAGATGGAAAGCCGCCTGACCGGCCATGACATGGCGTTCGACCCGGCCGCCGAAGCGGACGACGACAGCGCCTTCCAGTCGCCGGCCAACTACCTGGAAGACCACCGGTACGACCCGGCGCGTCAACTGGAAGATGCCGACTGGAGCGACAACTCCAACCACAACCTGCACGAAGCGCTGGAAGTGTTGGACGACCGTAGCCGTGACATCCTCTACCAGCGCTGGCTGGCAGAAGAAAAAGCCACGCTGCACGACCTGGCGCAGAAGTACAACGTGTCGGCCGAGCGGATTCGTCAGCTTGAGAAAAGCGCGATGAACAAGCTGAAACTGTCCATCGCCGCCTAAACGCTGCGAACAGGCAAAAAAATGCCCCGATCGAAAGATCGGGGCATTTTTGTTTGGAGTCGAAAATCCGATATCCAGTGTGGTTCTCTGTGGGAGCTGGCTTGCCTGCGATGAGGCCCTGTCAGCCAGCCTCTCTGCAAACTGACATTTCGCTATCGCAGGCAAGCCAGCTCCCACAGGGGTTGTGTTGTGTCAGTCAGCCCAGGGTGCCTTGCGCGAATTGTTCAGTTCGACCAGATAACTATCGCCACCCAACTGGCTCATCTGCTGGCGAATCCACGCCGCCCGTCGCGCCACATAGGCGGTTGGATGACTGGCGCTCCACACCCGAGGGTTGGGCAACACCGCCGCCAAGTAACTGGCCTGCTGGCGGGAAAGCCCCTTGGCGCTCACGCCAAAGTGATGCCGGGCCGCCGCTTCGGCGCCAAACACACCTTCATCCCATTCGACGCTGTTGAGGTACACCTCAAGAATTCGCTGCTTGGGCCACAGCACCTCAGTCAGCGCGGTAAACCAGGCCTCCAGGCCTTTGCGCAAATAGCTGCGGCCGGTCCACAGAAACAGGTTTTTCGACACCTGCTGGCTCAGCGTGCTGGCGCCGCGAATCGAGCCGCCGCGTTCGTTGTGCAGCAGCGCCGCTTGAATCGCGTCAAAGTCGAAGCCCCAATGCTGCGGGAAACGTTGGTCTTCACCGGCCATCACCGCCACTTTAAGGTCGTCGGAGATCTCGTCCCACGCCACCCACGTGCGTTGCAGGTCAATCGGCTCGCCGTCGACCCAGGACTCGACTTTGCGCTCCACCATCAATGCGGTGAACGGTGGCGGCACGACACGAAACAGCAACACCAGCAGCACACTGCCGATGGCAAACCATTTCACGACTTTGAGAAAACGCTTGAAGAGGAGACGCAGCATAGAGATGGCTTGGCCGAACCCGTTGAGCGGGCCATTATACAGACCCGGCCCCTTGAGTCTGACTGGAGTTCCTCATGCTGCGTAGCTTTCTGATGCTGGCTGCCTTTTTCGGCTTCACCGGCGTTGCCCTCGGTGCTTTTGCGGCTCATGCCCTGAAAAACCGCTTGAGCGCCGAGTACCTGGCGATTTTCCATACCGGCGTGACGTACCAACTGGTGCACGCCCTGGCGCTGTTCGGCGTGGCGCTGCTGGCCGCGCACATTCCTGGCCGGCTGGTCAGCTGGGCGGGCATCTCGTTTACCGTCGGTATCCTGCTGTTTTCCGGCAGCTTGTATGCGCTGACCCTGACCGGCATCAGCAAACTCGGCATCATTACGCCGTTTGGCGGGCTGGCATTCCTGTTGGGCTGGTTCTTTCTTGGCCTCACCGCATGGCGCCTGCAGGTCATCTGACCGAGGGGCTTGGGCCGACAACGCCAATCGGGCTAGAATGCTGGCCCCTAAAAACGATGGCGGCCCGTGGCATGCGCATTCAGTTGAATGGCGAATCCTTTGAACTGCCCGACGGTGAAACCGTTGCGGCCCTGCTGACCCGTCTGGACTTGACCGGGCGTCGCGTCGCAGTGGAGCTCAACCTGGATATCGTCCCGCGTAGCCTGCACGCCGAGACCGCGCTCACCGAAGGTGATCAGGTCGAAGTGGTCCATGCCATCGGCGGCGGCTAGTCGCCCGGCGCGCCAGCGCGCCAACCCGCATTCTGCAGAACCTCATCCCACCTCGAGGATTTCCCATGAGCATCGTTCGTAGCGACAAGCCCTTCGTTCTGGCCGGTCGTACCTACCAGTCCCGTCTGCTGGTCGGCACCGGCAAGTACCGCGACATGGAAGAAACCCGCCTGGCCATCGAAGCCTCGGGCGCCGAGATCGTTACCTTCGCCGTGCGCCGCACCAACCTCGGCCAGATCGAGGGCGAGCCGAACCTGCTCGAAGTGCTGTCGCCGGACCGCTACACCTTCTTGCCGAACACCGCCGGGTGCTACGACGCGATTGAAGCGGTGCGCACGTGCCGCCTGGCTCGCGAGCTGCTCGACGGCCACAACCTGGTGAAGCTGGAAGTACTGGCCGACCAGAAGACCCTGTTCCCCAACGTGATCGAAACCCTGAAAGCCGCCGAAACGCTGGTCAAGGAAGGCTTCGACGTGATGGTTTACACCAGCGACGACCCGATCATTGCCCGCCAGCTGGCAGAAATCGGCTGCATTGCGGTGATGCCGCTGGCCGGTCTGATCGGTTCCGGCCTGGGTATCTGCAACCCGTACAACCTGCAGATCATCCTCGAAGAAGCCAAGATTCCGGTGCTGGTGGACGCGGGCGTAGGCACGGCCTCCGACGCCACCATTGCCATGGAGCTGGGTTGCGATGCGGTGCTGATGAACTCGGCCATCGCGCATGCCCAGCAGCCGATCATGATGGCGCAAGCCATGAACCATGCGATCGTCGCGGGCCGCCTGGCCTACCTCGCCGGCCGTATGCCGAAAAAACTCTATGCCAGCGCCTCTTCGCCGCTGGATGGTCTGATCAAGTAAGAGCTATTGATGACTGAATCAAACGAAACGCCGAACACCGTGGAAGAGGGCGACGAGTCCAAGCACCGCCGTATCAAGAGCTTTGTGATGCGCGCGGGCCGTATGACCGAAGGCCAACAAAAGGGCCTGGAGCAGGGCACGCCGCTGTTCGTCTTGCCATTGGCCGACGCGCCAGTGGACTACGACCAGGTGTTTGGCCGTTCGGCCCCGCGTTCCCTGGAAATCGGTTTCGGCATGGGTCACTCCTTGCTGGAAATGGCCGCGGCCTCGCCGGAGCAGGACTTCATCGGTGTGGAAGTACACCGTCCGGGTGTCGGCGCGTTGCTCAACGGCGTGCTGACCCAAGGCCTGACCAACCTGCGGGTCTACGACTGCGACGCGATTGAAGTGCTCAACCGCTGCATCGCCGACAACAGCCTCGATCGCCTGATGCTGTTCTTCCCGGACCCGTGGCACAAAGCCCGTCACCACAAGCGTCGCATCGTCCAGGCTTCGTTCGCGGAGCTGGTGCGCAGCAAGCTTAAAGTCGGCGGCATCCTGCACATGGCGACCGACTGGGAACCGTACGCCGAGTACATGCTGGAAGTGATGAACGTCGCCCCTGGCTATCGCAACCTGGCCGAAGACGGCAAATGCGTGCCACGCCCGGCTGAGCGTCCGATCACCAAGTTCGAGCGCCGCGGCGAGCGGTTGGGGCATGGGGTTTGGGATTTGAAGTTCGAGAAGCTGGCTTAATTAGCTGCACATCTGAAATGCAATCCAATGTGGGAGCTGGCTTGCCTGCGATAGCATCACCTGGGTATCACTGATACACCGAGGTGTGTGCATCGCAGGCAAGCCAGCTCCCACATTTGGTTTTGTGTTGGCTTCGGGTTCAGCGACGGTCTGCCACAACCCCAATCAACACCAGCACCACCACCAGCACCGGCGCCAGGCTGTAGTTATTGAACTGGCTCAACCCCCGCACAATCCATGGCGTGGCGTAGATCAACGCCGCACCGCTGCCGATCATGCACACCAGCGCCATCAAGGGAACGCGCAATGCGCCCGCGATGCTGCCCAGGCGGGCCTCGACCCAGCCTTTGATATCGGCGCCGAACAACACCAGCAAGCAGCCGACAAGAGCCAGAGAGATTTCCGACAGGTTACTACGGCTCCAGCGGGATACGGTGGCGAGCAGGTCGAGTACCAAATCCATTCGAATTCCTTAGAGCGTCAGCTCAAAAACTTCTGCAGCAGGTCATTGAGAAAGAGTTGCCCGCGGTCGGTCGCCGCCAGGCGTGACGGTTCGACCTGCATTAAGCCACTTTGTTCTGCCTCACGGCGGCCCTCGTCAAGGCTCGCCAGATCAAGGCCGGTGCGTTCGGCGTAGAGCCTGGCGTCGACGCCTTCGGTGAGCCGCAGCGCGTTCATGAGGAACTCGAATGGAAGCTCTTCATGGGTCAGTTCTTTCGCCCCGGCCTGAAAGCTTTTGGCCGGGTTGAGGTAGTCCTTGGGTGCTCGCGTCTTCCAGGTGCGCACGATGCGCCCGTCCGGGTGGCTGAGCTTGCCGTGGGCGCCGGCGCCGATGCCGATAAAATCGCCAAAGCTCCAGTAATTCAGATTGTGCCGCGCCGGGCGGCCCGGTTGGGCATACGCCGAGACTTCATATTGCGCGTAACCGTGTTCGGCCAGCAGCGCCTGACCGGCCTCCTGAATGTCCCACAGCGTGTCGTCTTCCGGCAGCACGGGCGGCTGGTTCCAGAACACGGTGTTGGGTTCCAGGGTCAGCTGGTACCACGACAAGTGCGTCGGCTTGAGGGCGATGGCCTGGCGCAAGTCGCTCAGGGCGTCGTCCAGGGATTGATCGGGCAAGCCATGCATCAGGTCCAGGTTGAAGTTATCAAACCCGGCCTGGCGCGCCATGCCGGCGGCGCGCACGGCTTCGTCACCGTTGTGAATGCGGCCCAGGGCTTCGAGCTTCTCCTGCTGGAAACTCTGGATGCCGATGGACAAGCGATTGATGCCCAGCGCGCGGTAGGCCACGAACTTCTCTTGCTCGAAGGTCCCGGGGTTGGCTTCCAGGGTGATTTCGATGTCGCCGGCAAACGGGATGCGTGCTTCCACGCCCTTGAGCAAACGGCCCAGTGCAGCGGCGCTGAACAGGCTGGGCGTGCCGCCACCGAAGAAGATCGAGCTGAGTTCACGGCCGTAAACCGCGTGCAGGTCTTGATCAAGGTCAGCCAGCAACGCGTCTACATACTCTTCTTCCGGCAGCACCTTGCTGGCGGTGTGGGAGTTGAAGTCGCAATACGGGCATTTGCGCACACACCACGGAATGTGGATGTACAGCGCCAAGGGCGGCAGGTGCGGCAGGGCCGCCCGAGGCGTTTGCGCGCCGCCGTGGATCAGCGGCTGCGCGGAGGTGTTCTGGGTCATTTCAGGCTCAGGCGTTGGCGCAGCAAATCCATTGCGCGGGCGCGGTGGCTGATCTGGTTCTTGTCGGCCGGGCTCAGTTCGGCGCTGGAAACATTACGCTCCGGCACCCAGAACAGCGGATCGTAGCCAAACCCGTGCTCGCCACTGGCCGCATGCAGGATGCGCCCGTGCCACAGGCCTTCGCAGAGGATCGGCAGCGGGTCATCGGCATGCCGCACCAGCGCCAGCACACAGACGAACTGCGCGCCGCGCATCGCGTCCGGCATGTCCTTGAGGGCGTCCAGCAACTTGGCGTTGTTGGCCGCGTCGCCCTTGCCGTCGGCATACCGCGCTGAGTAAATGCCAGGTGCTCCGCCCAGGAAGTCCACCGCCAGGCCCGAATCATCCGCCAACGCCGGCAAACCGGAGATACGCGCGGCGTTGCGGGCCTTGAGGATCGCGTTTTCGACAAATGACAGGCCGGTTTCTTCCGGCTCGACCTGGCTGAACTCGCCGATCGAGCGCAGTTGCACGGAATCACCGAGCATCGCCTGGAGCTCTTTGAGTTTGCCGGCGTTATGGCTGGCCAGTACGAGTTGTGTGAGGTTCATCAGTCGGCCGGAAACAGTTCTTGGTTGAATTGGAAGCCGTGGGCTTTGCCGCCGGTTTCAACATTGATGGTGAAAATCTTGGTTTCCTGCTGTGGCACTGCGTACTGGGCAACGTACAGCGTGGAGCCGTTCTGGATGATTTTCTTGAACGTGAGCATCTCGCTCTTGCCGCCCAGGTCTTTGATCGTGCCGGTGACGGTTGCGTCGATCGGTTCGACGCCCTTGTTCACAAACACATTGATCATGCCCAGCTCTTTGCTGCGTACGATCCCGGCTTCCTGAGCCATTTCCGGCGTCAGGAAACTCGTGGTCAGGGTGTTGTAATGCACCGTGATATCGCCGAATTCTTTCTGGCGATTACCATCGATGGCATCCGCCGCCATGGCGCTGACGCCCAGGCACGCGGTGAGTAGAAATACAGCCAAACGACTCATGTTCGTCCTCCTTGAAAATGGTTAGACGGCAATTTGATGGTCTGTGAGGCCAGGACTGCTGACGCGGTAGATCCCGATTTCGCCCAACAGATTGGGCCATAGCTTACTCGCCCAGCCGTGGCGATGCTGTTGATCGACGGCAAGGCGGTTGATGACTTTGGCCTCACGCTCTCCGCACAAGGCTTCGAAGTCTTCGAAGGTGCAGAAGTGGATGTTCGGGGTGTTGTACCACGTGTACGGCAGGAAGTCCGACACCGGCATGCGGCCCTTGGTGGCCAGGTACCAGCGGCAGCGCCAGTGGCCGAAGTTGGGAAAGGTGATGATGCACTGGCGGCCCACACGCAGCATTTCGTCGAGAATGCGGTCCGGGTAGTGCACGGCTTGCAGAGCCTGGGTCATCACCACGATGTCGAAGCTGTTGCTGGCAAAGTTGCCCAGGCCCTTGTCCAGGTCCTGCTCGATCACGTTGATGCCCTTGGCCACGCACTGGGCAATGTTGTCCGGGTCATTTTCCAGGCCGTAGCCGGTGACTTGCTTGTTGTCGCGCAGCCAGCTCAGCAGTTCGCCATCACCGCAACCGAGGTCGAGCACGCGGCTGCCGGCGGGGATCCAGTCTTGGATGATTTCCAGGTCGGCTCTCATGGCGTTCTCACAGAGTTATGCGGTTCATGTAATTGCTGAAAGCCTGCAGGTAGCGCGGGATCGGGATCAGGAAGGCGTCATGGCCTTGCGGAGCATCGATCTCCAGGTAGCAGACATCTTTCTTGGCGGCCATCAGCGCGTCCACCAGCTCACGGGAGCGGGCCGGCGAGAAGCGCCAGTCGGTGGTGAACGACATCACGCAGAACTTGGCGGTGGCGCCCTCAAAGGTTTTCGCCAGGTCGTCGTTGAAGTTGGCGGCCGGGTCGAAGTAGTCCAGCGCCTTGGTCATCAGCAGGTAAGTGTTGGCGTCGAAACGCCCGGAAAACTCTTCGCCCTGATAGCGCAGGTAACTTTCGACCTGGAACTCAACGCTGTGGAAGTCGTAGTTGAGCTTTTCGCTCTTGAGGCCACGACCGAATTTCTCGCCCATGGAGTCATCGGACAGGTAAGTGATGTGCCCGACCATCCGCGCCAGCATCAAGCCACGCTTGGGGATCACGCCCGCTTCCTGGAACGAACCGCCGTGGAACTCGGGGTCGGTGAGGATGGCCTGACGGGCCACTTCGTTGAAGGCGATGTTCTGCGCCGACAGTTTCGGCGCCGAAGCGATGGCCAGGCAATGGCGCACGCGGTCCGGGTAGGTGATGGTCCATTGCAGCGCTTGCATGCCGCCCAGGCTGCCGCCGATCACCGCGGCCCATTGGCCGATGCCCAGCAGGTCCGCCAGACGCGCCTGGCTGTGCACCCAGTCTTCCACGGTCAGCACCGGGAAATCCGCGCCGAACGGTTTGCCGGTTTCCGGGTTGAGGCTGCTCGGGCCGGTGGAACCGTTGCAGCCGCCGAGGTTGTTCAGGCTCACCACAAAGAATTTGTTGGTGTCGATGGGCTTGCCGGGGCCGATGCAGCTGTCCCACCAGCCGGGCTTGCGCTCGTCGGCACTGTGGAAACCGGCGGCGTGATGATGGCCGGACAGGGCGTGGCAGATCAGCACGGCGTTGCTCGCCGTGGCGTTCAGTTGGCCGTAGGTTTCGTAGATCAGGTCATAGGCCGGCAGCGAACGGCCGCAGGCCAGGGCCAGCGGTTCGCTGAAGTGCGCCACTTGGGGCACGACCAGTCCAACAGAATCGGGGGGGAAGGCAGCTGGCATCGACCCTGCTCTCGTTTAAATGAGGCGTAAGTCTAAAGACCGCTGCACTTAGCGGCAAGCAAAGGCCTGCACGGAGTCAATTCAGTACGCGGATACAAAATGTGGGAGCGGGCTTGCTTGCGAATACGGTGTGTCAGTCAGCGAAAATATCGACTGATCGACTGCATTCGCGAGCAAGCCCGCTCCCACACTTATCCGCGTTTCAAATCAGCCCGAACAGCTCCTTGGGCATGAACGCGTAGTAGGCCAGGCGCGGGATCACCCAGCTTTGCAGCAGCTGGATCGCGATAAACGCGAAGATCGGCGAGATATCCAGGCCGCCCAGGTTCGGGATCAACCGACGGAACGGCGCCAGCACCGGCTCGGTGATCTGGGCTACCAGCTCCGCGCCAGGGCTACGGCTGCCGGGTGCGACCCACGAGAGGATCACGCTGATGATCATCGACCAGAAGATGATCTTCAAAAACAGCGAGAAGATACCGATCAGGCCCCATGGCAACAGCAGCGGGGTGAAGGCCTGATAGCCGTTGAGCATCAGGATCACCATAAACAGCAAAATCTGCAGCAGCAGCGCCAGCACCAGCGACGACATGTCCAGGCCGAACAGGCTTGGGATCACGCGGCGCAGCGGTTTGAGCAGCGGTTGGGTGGCTTTCACCACGAACTGGCAGAGCGGGTTGTAGAAGTTCGCCCGCACCAGTTGCAGGATAAAGCGCATCAGCACGATCAGCAGGTACAGGCTGCCCAAGGTCTGGATGATGAAAATGGCAGCGTCATTGATTCCGAGCATGTTTGTTTCCTATCGGGTCCAGTTGCAGGGGACGACTATTTGCCCAGTTGCTCGGCCATCTCGGCCGAACGATGTGCCGCGGCACCCAGGGCTTTTTCCACCAGGGCTTCAAAGCCGCCGGCCTGGAACGATTCAATGGCCGCTTGCGTGGTGCCACCCGGCGACGTTACGCGGCGGCGCAGTTCGGCGGCGTCCACGTCGCTGTCGACGGCCATGTTCGCGGCGCCCAGGGCGGTTTGCTCAGCCAGTTGCTCAGCCACTTCGTGGGGCAGGCCCAGCTTCACGCCGGCGGCGGTCATGGCTTCGATCAACAGAAAGAAGTACGCCGGGCCGCTGCCGGACACGGCGGTGACCGCGTCCAGTTGCTGCTCTTGCTCCAGCCACACGGCGATGCCGACGGCGGACAACAGTTCTTGCGCCTGATCGCGTTGCTCGGCCGTCACTTCGGCGGTGGCGTACAGGCCGCTCACGCCCTTGCGCAGCAGCGCCGGGGTGTTGGGCATGCAGCGCACAATTGGCTGTTCACCGAGCCAGTTGTTCATGCTGGCGCAGGTGATGCCCGCGGCGATGGAGACCACCAGTTGGTGTGGCTGCAGGCTCGGGCGCAGGCTTTCGCACACGGCCTTCATGGCCTGCGGTTTCACCGCCAGCACGATCACGTCGACACCCTGGATGGCCTCGGCGTTGTCAGCAAAGGTTTCAATGCCATGCTCGCTGCTGACGCGGGCGCGGGTGTCGGCGCCCGGGTCGCTGGCGCTTATCTGCTGGGCTTGCAGGCCCTTGGCCCGCAGGCCGCCGATCAGGCTGGCCGCCATGTTACCGGCGCCGATAAAGGCAATACGCGTGTTGCTCATGACAGGTCCTTATTCAGAGGAAAGTCAGCCATTTCACGGCTGGCCGTAGTCGCGGGCGCCAAACAGGGCGGTACCGATCCGCACCCAGGTGGCGCCTTGGGCGATGGCCGACTCGAGGTCGTGGCTCATGCCCATGGAAAGTGTGTCCAGCGGCAGATTCAGGCTGGCTTGCAGGTCTCTCACCGCTGCGAATGCCGCATCTTGCGCGGCGCGATCTTCAGTCGGCTCGGGAATCGCCATCAGGCCGCGCAGTTTCAGGCGCGGCAAGGCGCTGATCGCATGGGCCAGGGCCGGCAAGTCGGCGGGCGTACAGCCGGATTTGCTGGCTTCGCCACTGACGTTGACCTGAATGCAGATGTTCAGCGGCGGCAGGTCGGCCGGGCGTTGTTCGGACAGGCGTTGAGCGATTTTCAAGCGGTCCACGGAATGTACCCAAGCGAAGTTCTCGGCGATCGCACGAGTCTTGTTCGATTGAATGGGGCCAATGAAGTGCCAACTCAAGGGCAGGTCGGTTAATTGCGCCTGTTTGCCCAAGGCTTCCTGCAGGTAGTTCTCGCCAAAATCGTGCATCCCGGCGGCGTAGGCTTCGCGCACGGCTTGCGCGGGTTTGGTCTTGCTCACGGCCAGCAGGTGGATGCTGTTTTCGTCACGTTGCACGGCGTGGGCCGCGGCACGGATCCGCTCGCTAACCAGGCCAATGTTGTCTGCTATCGTCGACATTCAAGATGCACCCGTGGATATGGAGTCCGCGGCATTCTACTGGAAATGGAAAGCCCTATGGATATCACTGAATTGCTGACGGCCAGCGTGCGCCGTGGCGCCTCCGACCTGCATTTGTCGGCCGGCCTGGCACCGATGCTGCGTGTTGATGGCGAGGTCTGGCCGCTGGAGGGCCCGGTGCTCACGCCCCCGCAAGTTGCGGAGTTATTGAGCCCTTTGCTCAACCGCTACCAACAAAAGGATTTCGAAACATCTCTTGAAACCGATTTTGCCTTCGAACTGCCGAGCGTGGCGCGGTTCCGGGTGAATGTATTTCAACAGGATCGCGGCATGGGGGCGGTGTTTCGCACCATTCCCGCCGAGGTGCAGAGCCTTGAACGCCTCGGGCTGGGGGCGGTGTTCCAGCGTATCGCGCAACTGCCGCGCGGCCTGGTGCTGGTCACCGGGCCGACCGGGTCGGGCAAATCCACCACGCTGGCGGCGATGATCGACTACCTCAACGGGCATCGGCGCCAGCACATCCTCACCCTCGAAGACCCCATCGAATTTATCCACAGGCCGAAAATGGCCTTGATCAACCAGCGTCAGGTGCATCGCGATACCCACAGCTTTTCGGCGGCGCTGCGTTCGGCGCTGCGTGAAGACCCGGATGTGATTCTGGTGGGCGAATTGCGCGACCTTGAGACCATCCGCCTGGCGCTGACGGCCGCTGAGACCGGGCACCTGGTATTTGGCACCTTGCACACCACCTCGGCCGCAAAGAGCGTGGACCGGCTGGTGGACGTGTTCCCGGCAGCGGAAAAGCCCATGGTGCGCTCGATGCTCTCGGAGTCGTTGCAGGCGGTGGTGTCGCAAGTGCTGGTCAAGAAGATCGGTGGTGGGCGGGTGGCGGCTCACGAGATCATGCTGGGTACACCGGCTATTCGTAACCTGATCCGTGAAGACAAAGTGGCGCAGATGGTCTCGGCGATCCAGACAGGTGGCGCGCTGGGGATGAAAACGTTGGACATGAGCTTGAAGGCGTTGGTCAGCGAGGGGCTGATCAGCCGGGAAGATGCGCGGGGGCAGGCGAGGGTGCCTGGGGACATCTGAGGTCTTGCGGGCAATGAAAATCAAATGTGGGAGCGGGCTTGCTCGCGAATGCGCAGTGTCAGTCACCCTCTTAGTTGACTGATCTAACGCATTCGCGAGCAAGCCCGCTCCCACACTGGTTACCGCATATCAGACTGAAATCAGCGCTGCACAACCCGCAGGTTGTTGTTCTGTTCTTTCGGCAGAACCCGTTTGGCAATCACGTAGTTCTTGTCCCAGAACGGCTTTTTCAACGTGTCGATGCTGACCGACTTGCCACGACGCGGTGCGTGGATAAAGCGGTCGTTGCCCAGGTAGATGGCAACGTGATTGACCTGGCGGCTCTTCAACTTGAAGAACAACAGGTCGCCCGGTTTCAGGTCTTTACGATCAACCTTCAGCCCGTGACCGGCGGCCATGGCGTTGGAGGTGCGTGGCAAATCCACCGCTTTGACGTCATTAAACGCATATTTCACCAGACCACTGCAGTCGAACCCTTTACTTGGGCTGCTGCCGCCCCAACGATAAGGAGTACCGAGCACATTAACCGCGCGGCTGAGGACGTTGCTGCTTTGTTTGGTGTTAACTGCCATCAGGCCGGGCGTTACTTTACCGTGGTGGGCCTTGCTCAGTTGAGTCGGGCGGTTGACGGTCAGTTTTACCGATTTGGCGGTGCCTGGTGTGCTGTGAACTTTAGGGGTGAAACCGTTAACGTTAGGAAGACGTTGCTCACGATTGGTGGCGTGGGCGGCCAGTGGCATTAATAGGCAGATGGTTAGCCATGTCTTGAAAAATGGTCGCATTAGGCGTGGCTCTTTTAGGTTTGCGCGCAACTTTATAACAGCTTTTTGTGTCGTTCTTAGGCCGTTTGTCGACTGAACCCTGGGGTCAAATTCAGGAAAAGCGCGACGAATTGCCGCTATCGTCCTGCAGAGGTCAGGTGGCATAAGGCTTTGCGGGAGGGAAGATACCATTTGCCGTGTGTCGGGCGCCCGTAAAAAAGTCACAAAGAAAATGAAAAAATTTATCTATCGAGGCAAAAGAGGTACTCCATGAACACCTATCAACAGGATGTGATGCAGCAGGACACCCACAGCAAGGTGATCGGTTACCTGCTGTGGATTTTCGGTTTTACCGGGGCGCACCGCTTCTATTACGGCAAGCCTGTGACCGGGACGATCTGGTTTTTCACCTTTGGTCTTTTCGGGATCGGCTGGCTGATCGACTTGTTCCTGATCCCTGCCATGGACCGTGAAGCAGACCTGCGTTTCACCGCCGGGCCGATCGAATACAACGTGGCCTGGATACTGTTGGCGTTCCTGGGCGTGTTCGGGCTGCACCGCATGTATCAGGGCAAATGGATCACCGGCCTGATCTACCTGCTGACTGGCGGTTTGTTCCTGGTGGGCGTGCTGTATGACTTCTGGACGCTGAATACGCAGGTTTCGATCCGCAATGCCGAGCGCAATAGCGGACGCTGAGCGCGCATATAAGTCAATGTGAGCACGGTCAA